>CAXUOA010000095.1:1984-9457 GCA_964252625.1 uncultured Acetobacteraceae bacterium
GGGTGCCCACGCCGCGGCCGAGGGGGGTGATCCACCGCGCGCCGGCGGCCCCGAACCTGGTGGCGACGTTGAACCAGGGCGCGTTCAACCTGGGCAATGCCGCGGGTGCCTGGCTGGGCGGCGCGGCACTCAGCGCCGGCCTGGCCTACGGCGCTCTGCCCTGGCTCGGCGCCGCCCTGGGCGCGGCCGCCTTGATTTCGACATCGGTTTCAATCAGGCTGGAGCGTCCGCATCGTCACCCCGTGGATGCAAGCTGAACAGCGCCTCCGCCGCAGCAGCAACAGATAGAAGTTTTTTGCTTCTTTTTTTCAAAAAAGAAGGCCTTCCTCGCTGAACCTTGCCCCCTCCGGAAGCCCGATGCGCAGACTGCTCCTGGTCCTCCTGCTCCTGGCAGCAACCCCCGCGCACGCGGACCCCGCGCTCTGGGTGGCGCGCGGGTCCAACGCCACCGTCTATCTGTTCGGCACCGTGCACATCCTGCCGGCCGGCCAGCACTGGATGGACGCCGCCATCCACAACGCGCTGAACGCGTCGACGGAGATCTGGACCGAGGCGGACGTCAGCGACCTGTCCGGCAGCGTGAACGCCATCCGCCATTACGGCCTGGGTGCCGCGCAGAGCACCGAGCAGCTGCTGCCCGAGGCGTACCGCGCGCGGTTCCACACGCTGGCCGCCTCCTCCGGCATGCCATCGGCCCTGCTGGCGCAGGCGCGCCCCTGGCTGGTGGAGATTCTGCTGATGGGCGCGTTGCTGAAGCAGGCGGGTCCGGTGTCGGTGGGCGCGGAGGGCACGCTGCTGGCCTATGCCCACGCCCACCACAAAGCGACGCCGACGTTCGAGACGGTGGACCAGCAATTCGCCATCATGGCCGACATGTCGCAGGCGACGCAGCTCGTCTCGCTGGAGGAACAGATCGACGAATCCGACGATGCGGGGCCGCAGTTCCGCAACCTGGTCGCAGCCTGGCTGGCCGGCGACGAGGCGGCGCTGGACCGCCAGATCAACCAGTCCATGCGCACGCGCAGCGAGGAGATCTGGACCGAGCTGATCCTGCGCCGCAACGAGCGTTTTGCCCAGCGTATTGCCGAGAGGCTGTCAGGCTCCGGCGTGGCGTTCGTGGCGGTGGGCGTGGCGCATCTGTGCGGGTCCGTGGGGGTGCCGGCGTTGTTGCGCAACCAGGGGTTTGTGGTGGAGCGGGTCAAGTAGGCAAGCAAGGCCTTCTTTTTTGAAAAAAAGAAGTAAAAAACTTTTGCTTCCTGCGCAGGCTCAGGCGGCTCGATCTGTCAGGAGGCACCCGGCTGCTGCAGATGCGACGGGAAGCAAAAGTTTTTTGGTCCTTTTCTTCAAAAAAGGACTGCTTGCTTTCTGTGCGCGCAGCCGCAAGACGGGTTGGTGCAGGACGACGGTCCAAACGTCATCTCAAGCCGCTCAGACACATTCTGGCCGAAGTCCCAATCACGAAAACGCCAATCGGACATGCGCAGAAGGGCTTAGAGTTCGCGCCTATGGGGCAAGCCTGAACCTTGCCCCATCCATCGGACCCTGACGCCAGCTCAGTGGATCACCGCGCCGCCGGCCACGGTCCAGACGTCCGCCTGGCTGTCCGTGAACGCATGGGCTCCCGAATGCCGGGTGTCGAACCGCGGATGGGAGGCGAGCACGCCGTTGGCGAAGAACGCCATGTCATAGACGCTGCCCACAAGCTGGCTGCCGACAGTGAACGGCTCGCTCAGCGCGTCATAGATGCCGTTGTGGTTCTGCGCCGTCTGCGGTGCGCCCAGCTGGTTCCAGGCCGTGCTTGTCAGAGCGGGCATCGTGGCGCCGGCCGCGGATGCCACATAAAACGTCGTGACCGCACCTTTGGCATCCATGTCCACGCGCACCCATTCCGGCGTCTGTCCGTCCGCCGGGAAGGGCACGGCCAGTGTGCTGGTGGCCGTGTAGCGGTTGCTGTACCAGTCGCGGCTGTAGCCCACGAGGTTGCCGCTGGCGTTGAGGCTGAGCGAGAGGCCGTTGGGGAAGCCGGCGATCAGGCAGGGGCCGGGCTGGGGTGCCACGAGCGCCATGATGGTGGCGTTGTTCAGCGCCGGGCTGGATTGCGACAGCGACGTCAGCGACGGCGTGCTCGACGAGGCCCGGCCGGTGCCGGCAATCGCCAGGTAGTGCGACGGCAGAGGCAGCGTGGAGGCGGCGTGCGGCATGGCGCTCACCTCGGCGGAAAGATAGCCCTGGCTGAGCGCGTTGCCGGCGCCCACGCGGTAATAGGCGGTGACCCCGTTCTGCTGGGGATCGGTGAAGCTCGGCGTGCTGCTGGTGGCCATCGGCGTGGTGCTTTCCCCGCCGGACGCGGCACCCTTGTAGAGGTAGTACGTGGTCACCGGGGTGGACGAGGTGACCGGGCTTGCGGTGATCAGGTCGGCCCCGTTGCCGGCCAGTGCCGCCACGCCCACGGGTGCGGCGATCGGCTCAACGGGGTATTGTGCGGGGTTCCACAGATGCTGGAACATCGCTCCTGTCTCCGGATAGCTGCCGTTGGAGAGCTCGCCGGGGTAGCTGCCGTTGCTGTCCCAGTACGTGACGTACAGGCAGCCCTGCGCACGGCACCAGTCGAAGAAATCCTTCACGTAATTGCCGAAATTGTCCTGGTTCACGCCCCATTCCGAGAACGCCAGCTGCTTGCCGTGCGCGCTCGCCATGCTGGCGACGAGGCTGAGGCCCTGGCTTAGCATCTCGCCAAAGGCCGTGTCTGGATCAGGCGCGTTGGTAAGCGCGTTGAGGCCGTAATAGAAATCCATCGACATGACGTCGACGTAGCTATCACCCGGATAGGAGTTCGCGATGGGGTCGCCGCCCACGTTGGGACACCACACGAAGCGGAACCGGCCGGTCGTGTCGACAGAGCGGAACACGGTGACGAATTGCTGGAAGGCGGCGATGAAATTCGCCTCCTGCCCGGTGGAGCTCCACGGCATCTCGCCCGCCAGGTTCTCCTCCCAGCCGGTGCGTATGTAGATGACCGACTGCCCTGGCGCCGGCCCCGCCGGGATGTCGTTGAGGATTTTCTGCGCAACCGTCGCGTAATCCGCGTTGTAGGCGCCCGATGCGGCGGCGGACAGCGTGGCGCCCGACCAGATCAGCGGCACGCTCACCAGCCGGGAGTCCGCCACGCCCGCGGCGTTCACGCCGGTGTACTGGCTGCTCCACAGCACGTAATCGACGGAGTTGATGAAGTCGCTTTCGCTGGCCTGGCCGGTGTGTATGGAGGTGAAGTCGACCGGCCGGCCGAGCCATGCGTTCACCGATTCGAAGCTGCCCGGGCTGTCGTCGGCATACATGCCGAGCAGCGTGGGCGTAGGCGGCACCGGTGTCGGCTGGAAATTGCCCGACGGCACGTAGCTGCCCGTTCCGGTCGTCTGCGCCACAGCCAGGCCGGGTGCGGACAGACACCCCGCCGCCAGCACCATCCTGATCGCCTTCAGAAATCCCACCTGACCCTCCGTCACTTACGGTTTGTGAATTCACGTTTTTGTGACCTCGCGAAACTGTTACAGCAACGAAGTTGATAACGGAAGGGAAATAAAATCATCGGTTGCAATTATTCATTTGACTCGCGTCTGGCGGTGTAAATCAGCCGATGTGGAGGCTGGCTGCCGAGATGAGGACAGGATTTCTGCCTCAGCCGGCCGCACGCTTTCTTTTCCCCCAAAAAGAAGGCGTTGCTTTTTTGAGGAGAGGCCAGACCCAAGCCTGGCCGGCCTGAGGCGCCGTGTCATGAAAGAAGCGCTTGCCATCGCCGCTTGCCTGCCATTACCCCAAAGCCATGTCGCACTCCCCTGAAGCCCTGCGCCGTGCCACCGAGCAGGCCGCCATCCTGGCCCAGGCGCTACCTTTCCTGCGCCGTTACGCGGGCGCCACGATCGTGGTGAAATACGGCGGCCACGCGATGGGCGACCCCGCTCTGGCGATCGAGTTCGGGCGCGACATCGCGCTGCTGAAGCAGGTGGGCGTGAACCCGGTGGTGGTGCATGGCGGCGGGCCGCAGATCAACGCCATGCTGCAGCGCCTGGCCATCAAGAGCGAGTTCATCGACGGCCTGCGCGTGACGGACGCCGCCATGGTGGAAGTGGTGGAGATGGTGCTGGCCGGCACGGTGAACAAACATGTCACCGAGCTGATCAACCGCGCCGGCGCGCTGGCGGTGGGCATTTCCGGCAAGGATGGCAGGCTGATACGCGCGCACAAGCTGGAACGCACGGTGGTGGACCCGGACAGCCACATCGAGCACGTGCTGGACCTGGGCTTCGTGGGCGAGCCGGAGCATGTGGACGTGCGCGTGATACACGCGCTGACGGGTTCCGGCCTGATCCCCGTGGTGGCGCCGGTGGGCTACGGCTCGGACGGGCTGACGTACAACATCAACGCCGACGACGCCGCGGGTGCGATCGCCGGCGCGCTGCACGCGACGCGCCTGCTGATGCTGACGGACGTGCCCGGCGTGCTGGACGCGCAAGGCGAGCTGATCGCCGAGATGAGCGTGGGCGAAGCACGGGCGCTGATCGCGGACGGCACGATACATGGCGGTATGATACCGAAGGTGGAGAACTGCTTCGAGGCGCTGGATGCCGGGGCCAAGGGATGCGTGATCCTGGACGGACGGATACCGCATGCGGTGCTGCTGGAGCTGTTCACCGAGGCGGGGCCTGGGACTTTGATTTATCGGTAGGAAAAGGAAGGCAAGGCCTTTTTTTTGAAAAAAAGAAGCAAAGACTTTTGCTTTCTCGCATTTGTAGCGTTCGTTATTTCAATGCCCAAGTCCCAGGTATATGTAAGTCGTGGGACCGCTATTTACCTGGTCGGACTGCCCTCGTAACTTCCGGCGGGCGAAAGCTAGTTAGCTCTTCATGATGCAGTAGGTAGACACCGCTGATGGACGCAAGCTGTTTGGCACTACGCGTGTATGGCTGGTTCGAGACTACTGCCGCTATTTGCGCCGACTGAAACGTTTTTGCAGCCATGACCTGCTGAACGGCATCGTTGCCGACAGAGCTGCTATACAGCTTGCATTGAACAACGAGGGACTTACCGGCCTGCTTGCCTATGACGTCAGCCCCCTGGTCGCCGCTAGCCACCGTTGTCCGCGTGTCCCAACCGGCTTTTTTCAATTGCATGGCACAAAACCCCTCGTAATCGATCGGGTGCATACGACGGTCGTAAAAATCGGGAGAGCTGGCGTACTCCCCACGAATGTCCGAGCGGTCCTGTAAGGGTCTAGTTGCCGCCTCCTCTATCATCTCATCAATCTGTAGGCCGAAGCCTTCCGGCCACTCGGCAAATCCGGAGGCGGAGACGATAGGCGCGATGCGCGTCGAGGTGTAATAGTCTTTGGCTTCTACCCACTTCCGATATTGAACTGTTCCATATTCGTCTGTCTGAACGGTCTGGCGCCGTTTCACGTACAGGGCCCGGGCGTTAAATTCTACTTCGTCTCGAACGGCTTCCAGAGTTTGTGCTATTTTATCAGCTGCGGCCCTTAGGGCGACAACCTTCCAGACAATCCCGCCAGCAATCGCCAAGCCAAACATGATCAAAAAGGGATGAGAAGTTCCAGCCTCGTTATCCGCCGGGGCGCGCTGGTCCAAGCCGGTACTATCGCTTTGCTGCGGGGCGACATAGGCGTGCGGCGTATCCGTGCGAGCTGAATCGATAGGTGCAGCCTCGGATACTGCGTCCGCGCTGGAGCGGCCTGTTGAGCTAGCCGTTGTGGCATTTGATACGTCCGGAGATACCACACCGCGAGACGGCGCTGGGTCGGGGGGCGCCGGAGCTGGAGCTGGGGATTGCGTCTGCTCGGGCGAAGCTGCGGCAGGTGTAGGCTGATCCGGCGAAAGTGTTTGGATCAACGGAATCGGCTTTCGGAACGGTGCTGGAAGCTCAAGCTGGGTCGCGTCGATGCACTGGGCCATAGCTAGGGTAGCCGGCGTTGTTCCGTGAAGGTCGAGATGCCATGGCGGCTCTCGTCCTTCAGGCAGGGTCAAGGTAGCGCTGCCTTCGGCTGTGAACTGATGGATGAAAGACTTGACAGACGCTTCCGGGAAATCGGCTGCGATGCGCGTGCCCACTCCGGTGCCCGACAGCCGCGTTACGTTTCCGTCTGCAAACGTCAGCACGATCGGAACGGGCACGTTCGGTATGGTCCAAGTCGATTTGAAAAGGCTGAGCGTGAGGGTGCCTTGCCGGTCTGTTGATCCACCTAAGGTGAATTTGCCTCCGTTCACTCCGGTTTGCACAGCGCATCCCTTTACGGTGCCGTCATCAGCACCGAGCGTCAGCCATGAATCATTCGTGGAGAACGTCGTAGTCTCGCCGAGGGCAGGCCTGGAAATCGCGACGAACGCAAATGCAATCACTGCAGCCAAGCGCATGATCGATGAGACTTTCGGTGTAAGCTCGTAACGCTATTTCGACGCTCGACCGGGTGCAAGCCACCTCTTTGACCCGGCAAATTTGGAGCGTCGGTCGGACGCTCGAAGCCGGCCAGACGGTCTCTGGTCGTGGTTCGTGGCGGCAGCTCAATCCCAGAGAGAACGAAATGCGCTACTCCAGCCCGAACAGCTTGTTCACGTCCTAGACCACCACTTCCATCCCATCATACGCCACCGCGAACCCTGCTGCCTCCACCGCCGCCCGCTCGTGTGAACCCTCCAGCAACATCGGATTGCTGTTGTTGATGTGGAAATAAACCCGCCGGCCGCCGACCAAGGCCAGCGCCTCCATCGAGCCGCCAGGCCCGGACACCGGCACATGCCCCATCCGCCGCCCTGTCTTATGCCCCAGCCCCGCGGCCACCATCTCGTCATCGGTGAACAGCGTGCCGTCGAAGAACAGCAGATCGGCACCAGCCAGCCGCGCCAGCACCGCCTCCGTGATCTGCGCGCAAGCCGGTGCCAGCACCACCGTGCGGCCATCCGCCTGCAGACGCGCCGCATAGGTGCTGGCGGCTTCGGCCACCGCGGCGCCGCGGTCTTCCTGATACAGCGGCACCTTGCCCGGCATCTCCAGCAGCGTCAGGCGCAGGCCGAACCCGGTATCGACAGGCTCGCCGGGCGCCACGGCCACGCGCTCCACCAAAGCCGGGTCCAGAGAGGCGAAGATCGGGTTCTCCGCCATCACGCGCAGGATCGGCGCCGGTGCCCACACGCGCAGCCGCTGTTGCTCGCGAAGCACCAGCAGGCCGGCCATGCCGTCCACATCCGCGCTGACCAGCACCACGCCTGCCACTGGCGAGTGGCGCGGCCCAAGCGGCGCCATGGCCGGGTTGGACAGGATCTGCTGGCGGAGATCGGGCGATGCGCCCACCACCACCCAACGCTCCCCGTCCGCCGTGACTGCCACGGCCACCTGCGTGCAAGGCCGCGCCCGAGGGTCCCCCGCCCGCGCCAGCGCACACAGCCGGCAGGCGCAGTTCCACTGCGG
>CAXUOA010000096.1:0-9411 GCA_964252625.1 uncultured Acetobacteraceae bacterium
AGGCCTTCTTTTTTGAAAAAAAGAAGCAAAAAACTTTTGACTCCGCTGTCGCCGACCTCCGAATGAGTCCGTGACAGCGGAGTAGAAGTTTTTTGGTTCTTTTTTTCAGAAAAGAACTGCTTCCTTCCTTTGGAGCACATCCGCGTGGGCAACATCGATCTACAGGCGCGACGCAACGCCGCAATACCGCGCGCACTGGGCCACGCAACCTCGGTCTACGCGCATCATGCGAAGAACAGCGAAATCTGGGACGTCGAAGGCAGGCGTTACATTGATTTTGCCGGCGGCATTGCGGTGCTCAACACCGGGCACTGCCATAAGCGCGTGATTGCTGCAGCGACCGAGCAGATGAGCCGATTCACGCACACCTGCGTGCAGGTGCTGGCGTACGAGCCTTATGTGGAACTGGCTGAGCGCCTGAATGCACTGGCGCCGTTCGCCGGGCCGGCGCGGACGATCTTCTTCACCACCGGCGCCGAGGCGGTGGAAAACGCGGTGAAGATCGCACGCGTGGCGACGGGGCGCAGCGGCATCATCGCATTTTCCGGCAGCTTCCATGGCCGCACGATCCTGACGAGTGCGATGACAGGCAAGACGCTGCCCTACAAGCGCGGCTTCGGGCCGTTTCCGGCCGAGATCTACCACGTGCCATTCCCCGTGGCGCATCACGGCACGACGGTGGCGGATTCGCTAAAGGCGCTGGAGTTCCTGTTTCGCGCGGACATCGAGCCGGCGCGCGTGGCGGCGATCATCATCGAGCCGGTACAGGGCGAAGGCGGGTTCTATGAGGCGCCCGTTGAATTGCTCGCCGCGCTACGCAAGATCTGCGACCAGCACGGGATACTGTTGATTGCCGACGAGGTGCAGAGCGGGTTCGCGCGCACCGGCCGCATGTTCGGCATCGAGCATTCCGGCGTGCAGCCCGATCTGGTGACGGTTGCGAAATCACTGGCCGGCGGGTTTCCGCTATCCGGCGTGATCGGGCGCGAGGCGGTGATGCAGGCGGCCGAGCCTGGCGGGCTGGGCGGCACCTATGCCGGCAACCCGATCGCTTGTGCGGCCGCCCTTGCGGTTCTGGACGTGATACGCGACGAAGGATTGCTGGCACGGGCGGACGCGATTGGCGCGCGCATCAAGGCGCGCGTGGCCGAGATGGCGCAGCGCAACGACACCTTGCCGATTGGCGCGATACGCGGGCCGGGCGCGATGGTGGGTTTCGAAATCTTCAAGGAGCGCGGCGGCACGGAACCGGATGCGGAGGCGACGAAGCTTGTGACCGCGCGTGCGCTGGAGCACGGCCTGGTGCTTCTGTCCTGCGGCGTGTTCTCCAACGTAATCCGGATATTGGTGCCGCTTACGGTGGAAGATGCGGTGCTGGAAGAGGGGTTGGGGATGCTGGAGCAGGCTTTGGCAGTGTAGGAAGGAAGGCCTTCTTTTCTGAAGAAAAGAAGCAAAAGACTTTTGACTCCGCTGTCGCGCTCAAGCTGGATTACAAGCGCACGCTGATCATTGAAACAAGGCGCTGGCAGGCGCGAACGGAGACAAAAGTTTTTTGGTCCTTTTTTTCAAAAAAGGACTGCTTGCTTTGCAAGGTTTCGTAGGCGCCACAATTTCAAACAGCGGCACTACCAAGGTTTTTTGCTTATTTGTCAGAAGAAGGCCGCCTACTCCTCCGCCGCCAGCAACGCTGCATTTCCGCCAGCCGCCGCGGTGTTCACCGAAACCGCCTGCTCCACCCCGAACCGCCGCAGGTAATCCGGCCCACCCGCCTTCGGCCCCGTCCCGGAAAGCCCCGAACCGCCGAACGGCTGCACGCCGACAACCGCGCCGATCATGTTCCGGTTAACGTAGATGTTGCCAGTGGAAAGCCGCGCGGCAATGCGCTCTGCCGCTGCGTCGATGCGCGTGTGTATGCCGAGCGTCAGGCCGTAACCGGTGGCCTCGATCGCGTCGAGCAGCGCGTCCTGCTCGGCGGCGCGGTAGCGCACTATATGCAGCACGGGGCCGAATATCTCCTCCGCCAGGTCACGCGGGTGGTCCAGCTCGAAGATGTGCGGCGCCACGAAGAAGCCGCGCTCCGGTGCAATGCCGGCATAATGTTCGCGCGCCGTGTTGCGCATCGCTGCCACATGGTCCAGCAGGCGGCGCTGTGCCTCGGCATCCACCACCGGGCCGATATGCGTGCTGGGATCACGCGGATCGCCGAGCTTCAGTTCGCGCGCGGCGCCGGCCAGCATGGTGAACACGCGGTCCGCCACGTCTTCCTGCACGCACATCAGGCGCAGCGCGGAACACCGCTGGCCGGCGCTGCGAAACGCGCTCATCACCGCGTCGTCCACCACCTGTTCGGGCAACGCGGTGGCGTCCACGATCATCGCGTTTATGCCGCCCGTCTCCGCGATCAGCGGCACGATCGGCCCGTCTTTCGCGGCAAGCGCGCGGTTGATCGCCCACGCCGCCTGCGTGGAGCCGGTGAACGCCACACCCGCCACATGCCTGTGCGCCACCAGCTGCGCGCCGACCGCGCCGTCACCGATGACGAGGTGCAGCACGCTGCCCGGGATGCCGGCCTGGTGCAGCAGGCGCACGGCTTCGGCAGCAACCAGTGGCGTCTGCTCGGCAGGTTTGGCCACCACAGTATTGCCGGCTGCCAGCGCCGCGCCGACCTGCCCCAGGAAAATGGCGAGCGGAAAATTCCACGGCGAGATGCACACGAACACGCCACGGCCACGATGGCGCAGCGTGTTGCGCTCGCCTGTCGGCCCCGGCAGCATTTCGCCTGCGCCGTATAGCGTGCGTGCCTGCGCCGCGTAGTAGCGCAGGAAATCCACCGCCTCGCGTATCTCGGCCACGCCGTCGTCGAGAGTCTTGCCGCCCTCGTCGGCAAGCAACGCCAGCAGGCGGCCGCGCTGCTGTTCCAGCAGGTCGGCCGCGCGCTCCAGCGCATCAGCGCGCGCGGCGGCAGGCGTGTGGGACCAGGCGCGAAAGCCGGCCTGCGCCGCGCCCATCGCCTGTTCGGCCTGTGCCGGGGTGGCGTCGGTGACTTCGCCGATCACCCGCACACCATCCACGGGGCAGATCGCCGGGCGCGCGGCACCGGTCTGCAGCGCCCCGTCTATCACGGGCGCAGCAGTGCCCGGTCCCTCATGGCGCACAACTTCCGCAAGCAGCGCTTCCAGCGCGGCAGCGTCACCAAACTCCACGCCCGCGGAGTTACGCCGTCCTGTTCCGAAAAGTGCGGCCGGCAGCGGCAACGATGCATTGCGCGCCCTCACCGGCGTGCCGACGATCGCGGCAGGGCGACGCAGCAGCGTGTCCACCGGCACGTCCGCGTCCGCGGCTACGGATACGAAAGACGAGTTGGCCCCGTTCTCCAGCAATCGCCGCACAAGATAGGCGAGCAGGTCCGTGTGCACGCCAACCGGCGCGTACGTGCGCACCGCCACGCCGGGATGGCCGTCCAGCAAGGACGCGTAAAGCGCGTCGCCCATGCCGTGCAGACGCTGGAATTCATAGCCGTCCGTATTGCCGGCGCGCTCCAGCACGCTTGCCACCGTCAGCGCGTTGTGCGTGGCGAATTGCGGATAAATGCGCGGGCGCTGTGCCAGCAGGCGTTCCGCACAGGCCATGTAGCTGAGGTCGGTCATCGGCTTGCGGGTGAACACCGGATAATCCGGCAGGCCACGCTCCTGCGCCCGCTTTATCTCCGTGTCCCAGTAAGCACCTTTCACCAGACGCACCATGAAGCGGCGGTCCAGCGTCCCGGCCAGCGCACCCACCCAGTCAATCGTCTCGCGTGCGCGTTTGCCGTACGCCTGCACCGCCAGGCCGAACCCGTCCCAGCCGGACAACTGCCGGTCTTCCGCCACCGCGGCAATCACGTCCAGGGAGAGTTCCAGCCTGTCAGCCTCTTCCGCATCCACCGTAAAGTTCAGGCCGCATATCGCGGCGGCGCGGGCAAGTTCGCGCACGCGCGGCACCAGCTCGTCCATCACGCGCGCGCGGCTCACCGCCTCGTAGCGCGGATGCAGCGCGGACAATTTCACGCTTATCCCAGGCCGGTCCGGCAACGGCTTGTTGCCGGCGGCGCGGCCGATCGCCGCGATCGCGTCGGCGTAACTGGTCTGGTAGTGCGCCGCGTCGTCTGCGGTGCGGGCGCCCTCGCCCAGCATGTCGAAGCTGTAGCGGAACACCCGGCCGGCGCGCGAGCCGGCGCGGCCCAGCGCTTCCTCTATCGTCTGGCCGAGCACGAAGTGGTTGCCCATCACCCGCATCGCCTGGCGCAGCGCACCGCGCACCGTGGGCAGGCCGAGGCGCCGCACCACGCCGCGCAGAATGCCCTCCGGCGTGTCCGCGGGCCCGATCAGCCGCGCGGACAGGCCCAGCGCCCAGGCGGCCGCGGGCCCCAGCAGCGCGTCCGGCCGCGTCTCGGGTCCTGCCGCGAAGCCGCCCTGCCCCAGCTTGTCCTCGATGAGCCGGTCGGCGGTGGCATCATCGGGCACGCGCAGCAGCCCCTCGGCCAATACCATCAGTGCCAGGCCCTCCGGCGTGGATAGCGAATACTCACGCAGCAGCGCCTCGATACCGCCAATCCCGCTGGCGCTGGCGCGTATGGCAATGACCAGACGGCGCGCCTCCGCGTCGATGCGCGCCTCGCGGGCCGGCGGCAGCGTAGCGCCGGCCAGGAACTGCTCGGCCAACACCGCATCGTCCGGCGCATACGGCGCATGGAAGCCGGGCACGGGCGACCGCGAAAGTGCGACGCTCACAGCCGATCCCTCACCCCATCCAGGAACCCGATCAGCGCAGCATTCACCTCGGCCGGCCGCTCCTGCTGCACCCAATGCCCGGCGCCCGGTAGGCTGACCTCCACGCGCAGATCGGCGCACATCCTACGCAAATTCTCCAGCTGGTTCGGCAACATGCGCAGCACCATCTCGCGGTCGCCCGCCAGGAACCCCGCCGGCTGGCGCACGATATTGTCGCCATAGGCGCGCGAGTCGGCCGCGTTCTGCGGGAAGTTGCGATACCAGCTCAGCGGCCCGCGGAACCCGCCGGCACGGAACGCCGCCGCATAGGCGCGCAGCTCGGCGTTCGTCATGAAACCGAGCGGGCCAGGCGGCGGCTCGTCCAGGCTAGCCAGCATCGTGCTGTCGCGAGGCACATGGCGGCCGCTGCGCTGACCCACGCCCTCGCCGCCCGCCCAGTAATACACGCGCTTGAGCGACTGCTCCCAGTCGCTGGCCTCGAACTCCGCCTCCGCCACGCCCTCGTCCTGGAAATACCGCATGTAGAAGAAGCGGTCCGGATACAGGCGCTCGATGATGTCGAAGAACGGCGCCGGCGGCGGCCCGCTATGCGGCACGCTCAGACAGAACACGGCCGCCACCGCGTCCGGAAAGCGCAGCGCACACCGCCAGGCTGCCGGCGCGCCCCAATCGTGCCCCACCGCCACCCATTTCCGGGCGCCAAGATGGTCGGCGATGGCACGCATGTCGTCGGCGATGATGTCCAGCGTGTAGGCGCCCGTCGCGTGCGGCTTGCCGCTGGCACCGTAACCGCGCATGTCCGGCACCGCCACCTGGTAGCCGGCGGCGGTGAGCGCGGGGACTTGGTGGCGCCAGGACAAGCCCAGCTCCGGCCAGCCATGCATTAGGATGACGAGCGGGCCGTGGCCCTGGACGTCCACGGCGAGTTCTGTGTCGCCTGAGCGGATTTGCTGCATGGGAGGGACCTTGGGGTGGCGGGAGGGAAGGCAAGGAAGGCCTTCTTTTTTGAAAAAAAGAAGCAAAAAACTTTTGTTCCTGGCGGTGGTACGCGGCTTCTGTCTATCCGGAGGCGGCGGGCTGGTGCAAAGGCGGAGGGATGGCGCTTCACCTGATAAAACTGGCCGTGGGCGTGTCGAGTCTGGCCGAGTTGCGCCGCCGTCAGGCTGCGGCGCGGCAGCCGCTGCGGCATACCACCCGCAACTTCCCGCGCCGCGCGGCCGAGATACTGGACGGCGGATCGATCTACTGGGTGATCAACCGCGTGGTGCTTGCCCGGCAGCCGGTGCTGGACATCGTGGAGGGCGCGCGCGACGACGGCTCGAAAGGCTGCGACCTGCTGCTGAACCCGCTGCTCATCCCGGTGCGCGGGCGGTTGATGAAGCCGTTCCAGGGGTGGCGGTATCTGCGGACGGAGGATGCGCCGGACGACGACGTGGCGGGGTTTGCTGCAGCGGAGGCGTTGCCGGAGGGGTTGGCGCGAGAGCTTCGGCGGTTGGCATTGTTGTGAAAGCGGGCAAGCGACGCCTCGTCACGAATGCCATCCGCCGTGAAAATGTCGAAGATCGACGTTGCTGCCGACACTATTACGGCAGTATCTCAGACACCCGCGCCGCTTAGCACTGGGCCAAAAGGGATACATCCGTCTTTCAACGCTGACCCGTACTCAGGTAATACCAACCAGTCGTGAGACTGACGCAGTGAAAGCAAGCAGTCCTTTTTTGAAAAAAAGGACCAACCACTTTTGCATCCCATCGCATTTGCAGCAGCCACCTGCCATTATATCGGTCGAAAAATTTCAGTTTGCGCAGAAAGCAAAGTTTTTTGCTTCCTTCTTTCAAAAGGGAGGCCTTCCTTACTTCGTGTGGAAAAACCCATAAATTCGCCGAGCCGTCTCCTTATTAATCCCCGGCGCTGCCTGTAAATCCTCCAAACCCGCCTGCTTCACCCCGCGCGCGCTCCCGAAATGGTTCAGCAACGCCCGCTTCCGCGCTGACCCAATCCCAGGCACCTCGTCCAATTCGCTCGTAACCAAAGCCTTGGACCGCCCAGCCCGGTGCGTGGTGATCGCAAACCGGTGCGCCTCGTCACGCAAACGCTGCAAATAATACAACACCGGATCGCGCGGCGGCAGCTGGAACGGCGGCTTTTCCGCCGTGAAGAACCACTCGCGCCCGGCGTCGCGGTCCGGCCCCTTGGCTATCGCGATCAGCGTCACGTCGGTCACCCCCAGATCGTCCAGCACGGCCCGGGCGGCAGAGTACTGTCCGGCGCCGCCGTCGATCAGCACAATGTCCGGCCAGTCCGAGGCCGGCGCGCCCTCGTCGCGTTCCTTCTGCGCGCGCGCGAAGCGGCGTTCCATCACCTCGCGCATCATGCCGAAATCGTCGCCCGGCGTGATCGCGCTGCGTATGGAGTATTTGCGATACGCGTTCTTGCGGAAGCCTTCCGGCCCGGCCACCACCATCACGCCGTAGGCGGACGTGCCCATGATGTGGCTGTTGTCGTACGTCTCGATGCGCTCGGGCGGGGCGGCCAGGTTGAACAGCGCCGCCACGCCTTCCAGCAATTTCGCCTGCCCCGCCGACTCGGCCAGCCGGCGTTCCAGCGCCTCGCGCGCGTTGGTCTCCGCGTGCTCCACCACCTGGCGCTTCTCGCCGCGCTTGGGCACCGCCACCTCCACCCGCCGGCTCGCCTTTAAACTTAGCGCGTCGGCGATCAGGTCGCCTTCCGGCAGGTCGTGATTGGCCAGGATCAGCGCCGGCGGCGGCTTGTCGTCGTAGAACTGCGCGATGAAGGCGGACAGGATCTCGCCCGGCTCGTCGGTCTTCACGGTCGCGGGAAAATGCGCCCGGTTGCCGTTGTTGCGGCCGCCGCGGATGAAGAACACCTGCACGCAGCTTTGCCCGGCGATCTGCCACAGCGCGATGATGTCGGCGTCCGTCAGGCTCGCCGGGTTGATGATGCCGGAGCCCTGCACGTGGGTCAGCGCGCGTATCCTGTCGCGCACCGCGGCCGCGCGCTCGAACTCAAGCCGCTCGCTGGCGGCCTCCATCTCGGCCGACAGCTCGCGCTGCAGGGTGGCCACCTTGCCGGATAGGAACGCCTTGGCCTGCGCCACCAGGGCCGCGTAGTCCTCCGCGCCGATGCGCCCCACACACGGTGCCGAGCACCGCTTGATCTGGTGCAGCAGGCAGGGGCGGGACCGGTTGGCGAACACCGTATCCGCGCACGACCGCAGCAGGAACAGCCGCTCCATCGCGTTCACCGTCTGGTTCACCGCCCAGGCGCTTGCGAACGGCCCCCAATAGCTGCCGGGGCGGGACTGGTTGCCGCGATGCTTGGTCACCTGCGGGAAGGCGTGATCTTCCGCCAGCATCAGCCACGGATAGGATTTGTCGTCCCGCAGCACGATGTTGTAGCGCGGCTTCAGCCGCTTGATCAGGTTGGCTTCCAGCAGCAGCGCCTCGGCCTCGGTATGCGTGGTGACGATCTCCATAGAGACCGTGTCCATCACCATCCGCCGCAGCCGCTCTTCCAGCCGGTTGATCTGGGTGTAGTTGGTCACCCGCTTGCGCAGGCTGCGCGCCTTGCCGACATAGAGCGCCTCGCCCTTCGCATCGAGCATGCGATACACGCCTGGCGAGAGCGGCAGGGTGGCGACGACGGCTTCGATGACCGCCACGCCGCGCGTGGCAGGGGCGTCAGGTGTTATCTGGTCGGGCATCAGTCGCTTAGCTTGGGCCAGCCGGGCTGCCACTCAAGGCGCGCCGCCGTATCTGGGGATAAGTCTGTGGGTTGCTTGTCGCGCAAAGCGGGGGCGTAAGCCGCCGGCGGCTGCCAGCCCCGCCGCACGGCAACCTCCAGGCTGGAAAGAGTGCTTGACTCTGCTTGTTTTGTGACACCTGGGCTGTCATGGAACAGACGCAAAAGCGTATCTTGTTGGAAACATTGGAAGTCAAGTCTGGCGGGGGATTAATTGGCTGTGTGGCCAGGTGAACATCGCTCGATCTCCACGCCAACCGCCGCCACATCCGGAAAGACATCGAGTTTTTCAACCCGCACCCGAACCGAATGCACCCTCGGGTCCTCCAGGCAGGCCTCCGCCAGGCGTTCGGCCAGGGTCTCGACCAGGCGCACGTGGCCGGCCGCCACGATGGCGCGCGCCCGGTTCGCCACCGCCTCGTAATCGACCACGCGCGTCAGGTCGTCACGCACCGGAGTCAGGCGGGACATCGGCGCCGCCCCGTTATCGGTCACGGACAGGTCCAGATTAAGGCGTATGCGCTGGCGCGCTTCGTGCTCGTGGGCGTGCACGCCTATGCTGGCGTGCAGGATCATGTCGTGCAGGAAAACGTGGCGCAGGCGCAGGGCGGCGCTGGCGGGGCGGAAGGCTTGCATGGGGAACGTATAAGGCAAGGCCTTCTTTTTTGAAAAACAGAAGCAAAAAACTTTTGCTCCCTGTCGGGCCGTGGAACTGGCGAGCGCCTAGAGCATCATCCGATCAACCGGGGTCACCTGTCGGATAAAGATGCTCGCAACATCAGATAGCTAGAGCATTTGCAGTGAGCCCTTGCGAACGGAAAATGCTCTAGTGTCCTGAACCAGAAGTTCACTGGTTCATGTGTTCGGTTTCTTTCTGGCT
>CAXUOA010000097.1:0-9332 GCA_964252625.1 uncultured Acetobacteraceae bacterium
ACTTTTGCTTTCCCGCCTGCACCAGTTTGCGTCCATTTTCTGCAATCACCCAGGCCGGCAGAAAAAGCCGATGCCGCTCGTGCAGACGTCGGGAACAAAAGTTTTTTGCTTCTTTTTTTCAAAAAAGAAGGCCTTGCTTCCTTTCCTTCTCGGAGCCCCATCAAATGACCAACACCCTGCACGGCCTGGAGCTACGTTCCTGCGTATCCGCGGACGGCCAGCTCGTGCTCAGCCTGGAGGACGTGACCCCGCCCGCGCCCAAGCCCGACGAGGTGGTGGTGCAGGTGCAGGCCACGCCGGTAAACCCGTCCGACCTCGGGCTGCTGCTTGGCTGGGCCGACCCCTCCGTGCTCGCCGCCGGAACCCGCGATGGGCGGCCGATCCTGACAGGGTCCATCCCGCAGGCCTCGATGGGCGGGATGGCCGGGCGGCTGGGCCAGTCCCTGGCCGTGGGCAACGAGGGCGCCGGCGTGGTGGTGCAGGCGGGCGCAAACGCGCAGGCGCTGCTGGGCAAGACGGTCGGCATGTGGGGCGGGGCGATGTACGCGCAGTATCGCACCCTCTCGGTGCACGCGTGCCTGGCGTTGCCGGACGGGGCCACGGCGGCCGACGGCGCCTCGATATTCGTCAATCCGCTGACCGCGCTGGCGATGACGGAGACGATGCGCGCCGAGGGTCATAGCGCGCTGGTGCACACGGCGGCTGCCTCCAACCTGGGACAGATGCTGAACCGCATCTGCCTGGCGGACGGGATCAGCCTGGTGAACATCGTGCGCAGCGCCGAGCAGGCGGCGATCCTGCACGCGCTTGGCGCAAAATACGTGCTGGACAGCAAGTCCGCCGATTTCGACGCGCGATTGACCGACGCGGTGGCAGAGACCGGCGCCACGATCGCCTTCGATGCGGTCGGTGGCGGCGGCCTGGCCAACACCATCCTGCATGCGATGGAAGCGGCGGCGAACCGCAACGCCACGGCGTACAGTCGCTACGGCTCCAACATTTTCAAGCAGGTCTACATCTACGGTATGCTGGACACCGCGCCCACCACATTGGACCGGTTCTATGGGTTTGCCTGGGCCGTCAGCGGCTTCCTGCTGACACCCTTCCTGGCCAAGATCGGGCGCGACGGTCTGGCGCGTCTGCAGGACAGGGTGAAGCGCGAACTGACGACAACCTTTGCCAGCACCTACACCGATACGATTTCGCTGCGCGACGCGCTGAAGCCCGAGGTGGTTTCGGCTTACGCGCGCAAGGCGACGGGGCAGAAGTTCCTGATCGATCCTAGCCGGGATGGTTGACATTGTTTTGTCGAAAGAAAGCAAGGCCTTCTTTTTTGAAAAAAAGAAGCAAAAAACTTTTACTACTGCAACGTTGCAGCGCCTGGTTCGCCGTAAAGCGCCCGACTGGTTTCAGATGCGGGGGGAGCAAAAGTTTTCTGCTTCTTTTTCTCAAAAAAGAAGGCCTTGCCTACTTCCCTTCAAACGCCGCCAGCAAAGCAGGCAATCCCTCCCGCACACGCACAACAGACGCCTCCTTCACCACGTCATACCCGCGCACCTGGTCATGCGCGCGCAGCACCGCTTCGGCCTGCGCCACGCGGCCGGCGGTCAGGCCGGACAGCACCTTGTCCACCAGCGCCGCGTAGTCGGCGACCAGCTGCCGCTCCAGGCGGCGGTGGGCGCCGTAGCCGAACACGTCCAGCGGCGTGCCGCGCAGCACGCGCAGCTTGGCCAGGGCGGCGAAGCCGTGCGTCATGGCACTGCCGAAGCGGGTCTTGCGCGGACGGCCGGTGCGCGCGTCGCGGCGGGCGAATACCGGCGGGGCCAGGTTGTAGGCGACCGCGTAGTCACCCTCGAAGTTTTCCCGCAGGCGCCGGGCGAAAGCGGGGTCGGTCATCAGCCGGCCCACCTCGTATTCGTCCTTGTACGTCATCAGCTTGGCCGCAACCTGCGCCACCGCGCGGGACAGGCGGCCGTCGGAATCCGGCAGCTTGGCCTCGGCCGCCTCCACACGCGCCACCAGCGCGCGGTAGCGCTTGGCGTGGCGCTCGCCGCCCCAGGCGCGCAGGCGGGGCATGCGGTCGGCCAGCAGGTCGCCCAGCGTGTCGGGTATGTGGGCTTCCTCGTGGCCGCGCAGCCAGGTGGCGGCCAGGTCCGGGCGCGCCGCGGCGATGCGGCCCAGGCCGAAGGCGCGCTTGTTCATGGCGATCTCGGTGCGGTTCAGTTCGATGGCGCGCATGATGCTGTCCGCGTGCAGCGGGATCAGGCCGCGCTGCCAGGCGTAGCCCACCAGAAACAGGTTGGCGCCCACCGCATTGCCGAGCATCACCTGGGCGATGCGGGTGGCGTCGATGCTCATCACGCGCTCCTGGTCCGCGCGCGGCATCACGCGCGCCAGCAGCGGGTCGAAGCTGAGATCGAGGTCCGCGTCACGGGCGAAGCTGGCGTTCGGCGAGACGAAGCGGTTCAGCAGCACCGCGCTGCGGCCGTGGCCGAGCTTGGCCAGCGTCTCCGGTATCGCCACCACCATCGGGTCAGCGCCGATCACCAGGTCCACGTCGCCGTTGGGGATGCGCGGCGAGTGGCGGTCCGCGCCGTCGCCCAGGCGCAGGTGGCTGGTGACCGAGCCGTTGCGCTGCGCCAGGCCGGAATTGTCCAGCACGGTCAGCAGCAGGCCTTCCAGGTGGGCGGCCATGCCCAGCAGAGCGGCGACAGTGACCACGCCCTGCCCGCCGATGCCGGCGAGCAGCATGTTGTAGACTTCGCCTATGCGCGGCAGCGTGGGCTCCGGCAGGCCGGCGATGAGGGATTGTTCGCCGGCGAGCGGGTCCGCCGCGTTGTCGTCGGCTTCAGGGCGCGCGCGCACGCGGCCGCCCTTGATGGTGATGAAGCTGGGGCACAGGCCGCGCACGCAGGAGAAATCCTTGTTGCAGACCGTCTGGTTGATGCGGCGCTTGCGGCCGAGCGGCGTCTCCAGCGGCTCGATGGCGATGCAGTTGGATTGCACGCCGCAATCGCCGCAGCCCTCGCAGACCTCCGGGTGGATGAAGATGCGCTCGTCCGGGTCGCGCAGCGTGCCGCGCTTGCGCATGCGCCGGCTCTCGGTGGCGCAGGCCTGCTCGTAGATGATGACGCTGACGCCGTCGTAGTCCCGCAGCTCGCGCTGCACGGCGTCGAGGTCCTCGCGCGGGTGAAAGGTCACCAGGCCAGGGTAGTCGGCGCGGTCGTGCCGGGCGATGTCGTCGCTGACCAGGGCCACGCGCCGGCAGCCTTCCGCGGTGAGCTGGGCGGCGACGTGCGGGCCGGTGATCTGGCCGGCGAACTGCTCGCCCTCCACGGTCTGGCCGCCGGTCATGGCGATGGCACCGTTGAGCAGTATCTTGTAGGTGATGCGCGATTTCGCGGCGATGGCGGCGCGCACGGCCAGCAGGCCGGAGTGGAAATACGTGCCGTCGCCCAGGTTCTGGAAGATGTGCGTCGTATCGGTGAACGGTGCCTGGCCGATCCATTGCGCGCCCTCGCCGCCCATGTGGGTGGCGCTCATCGTGTGCCGCTCCGGCATGTTGGCCGCCATGATGTGGCAGCCGATGCCGGCGGCGGCGATCGAGCCGTCCGGCACCACGGTTGAGGTGTTGTGCGGACAGCCGGCGCAGAAGCTGGGCGGCCGCAGCAGGTCGCGCACGCCGTAGGAGATGGTGGGAATACCCGTCTGCAGCGGCTTGATGCCAGCGAAGCGGGCGCGCAACGCGTCGTCCTCGATGCGGCCGCGCAGGCGGCCGGCGATCACGTGCAGCAGCAGGTCCGGGTCCAGCTCGCCCACCTCGCGCAGCAGGGGGCGCGCCGCCTCGTCCAGCTTGCCCGTCAGCCGGGGCCGCAGGTGGGCCGGCTGGTTATACAGTATGGTGGAGATCTGGTCCTCGATGATCGGGTGCTTCTCCTCCACCACGAAGATCTCGTCGCAGGTAGCGGCAAAGGCGCGCAGGCGCTCGGGCTCCAGCGGCCACACCATGCCCACCTTGTAGACGGCGATGCCCAGCTCCGTGCAGCGCGCTTCGGTCAGGCCCAGGCCGCGCAGCGCCTCGATCACGTCGAGATACGCCTTGCCGGTGCTCACCAGGCCGAGCCGGTTCCGCCTCGCGCTGCCCCAGGCCAGGCGGTCGATCTTGTTTGCCCGTATCCAGGCCTGCGCCGCAGGGTGGCGCTGCTCGAAATGACGCGCCTCCACTTCCAGCGCACTGCCGTTGCGGGCGCGCAGGTTCAGGCCGCCTTCCGGCATCGCGAAATCGATGGGCAGGGCGTAGGCGACCGTGTCCATGTCGGCCGGGATGGAGGCGCCGCCCTCCACCGTGTCCGTCAGCGCCTTCATGCCGACCCAGCAACCGCTGTAGCGTGACATCGCCCAGGCGGCGAGGCCGTAGCTCACCAGCTCCTCCACCGTGGACGGGTTGAGCACCGGCATGCCGAAATGGATCAGGGCCAGGTCGCTCTGATGGGCCAGCGTGGAGGAGCGGGCGCCGTGGTCGTCGCCGCACAGCGCGATGGCGCCGCCCAAGGCGGGCGTGCCGGCGTAGCTGGCGTGCTTCAGCACGTCCGCCGAGCGGTCCACGCCGGGACCCTTGCCGTACCACAGGCCGAACACGCCGTCCTGCTTCGCGGCCCCCAGCAGGCCCACCTGCTGGGAGCCCCAGACGGCGGTGGCGGCAAGGTCCTCGTTGATGCCCGGCTGGAAGACGATGTCGTGTGCGTCGAGGTGCTTCTTGGCGGACCATAGCGCCAGGTCGTAGCCGCCGAGCGGGCTGCCGCGGTAGCCGCTGATGAAGCCGGCGGTGTTCAGGCCGGCCGCACGGTCCCGCCTGCGTTGCAGCAGCGGCAGCCGGACGAGCGCCTGGATGCCGGTGAGGAAGACGCGGCCGTCGAAACGGGCGTAACGGTCGTCCAGGGTGACGGAGCCAGGCTGGCGGGGCAGGCGCTTGTCCTGCAGCAGATCCATCGTCGCTGGCTCAACGTCCATCGGCACCGTCCTTCACACGCTGGTCACAGTGCCAGCTAACGGTGAGGCTGACATTGCACAACGCGGCTTGGCAAATACGTTCTGATAGGACGGCGCGGGACGCTTGGCCGGTTATTTTCGCATAGTCCGGGCGGCCGGCGTGGCAAGAGAATATTCGCCGGCTAGAGCTGGCTTTCCTTTGTCATGCCAGCCGGTTTGGGATTGATGCTTGTGCAAGCAAGCAAGGCCTTCTTTTTTGAAAAAAAGAAGCAAAAAACTTTTGCTTCCTGCGCAGGCTCAGCGGCCTCGATTTATCTGGAGGCACCAAGCTGCTGCAGATGCGACAGGAAGCAAAAGTTTTTTGGTCCTTTTTTTCAAAAAAGGACTGCTTGCTTCACTGCGTCATCCTCAGAGCGGGTTGGTATCAGACAGGGGCTGCATCTACCAACGCGTCGAAGCGCCCGGCGTCCCGGCTCCGCGAAGCAGGACCGCCCGGCTGGTCAGGCGACCGCCAGACTGGCTGGCGCTGTCCAGGCCCGCCGTGCCCGCTCCGCCGCCGGGCGGGGAACGGAGGCCAGCGCCACCGGCGCGTTTTCGCACACCCAGCGCAGGCAGCCCGCCACCCGCCGCCGTTCGGCCGGGTCTCTGCGGACCAGCTCCATCTCCGCCAGCAGCGCCCGCATCATCGCGTCGCCGGCCGCACGCAGCACCGGCAGATGCGCGGGCGCGACGCGGAGCTCCAGGCATTGCGAGACGTAGCGGCACGCAGCGGTAGCGAAGCGGGCGCAGGCAGGGTCGGCGGCCGCGAAAAACAATGCCCAGGACTTCGCCACGTTGCCGAGGTGGTGTTCCAGCGCGAACACTTCGGCCATGACCGGGTAGCAGAACGCGTCGCCCCGGCGGACGCCTTCCTTCAGGGTGGCCAGCGCCCGGCGCCGGCTGGCCTGGTCCCGGCGCCTGGCGAACAGCTGCAGGTAGATGCGGCCCAGGCGGTCATGCGCCTCGACCGCACCGCGGGTGGCGGCAAGCTTGTAGCAGCGCACCGCCTCCCCGGTGTCCTGCGACACGTCGCCCATGCCGCGCAGTGCGCGGTCGCCGGCGGCAAGAAGCGCCTCGCCGGACTCGAGCGGCGGGTTGCAGGCGGGGATCACCGCGCCGGCTTCGCCAGCCTGCGCCTGGCCCACCTGCAGCAGAAGGCGCACGATTTCGGCGGGTGGGCAGGTGAAGAACTCGCGCTTGGCGTGGACGCGCAGGCTGCGACGGTCGAGCTCGTCATGGACCGCCTGCTCAGCCGCGCAGCAATCGGCGAACGCCTGCTCGTAGGCGACGATGAAGGGGGTTGCGACGCCGGTGACACCGGACAGCTCCGCCGCGCGGTCATGCGGCGCACGCGTGGTGCGGCCCACCTTGGTGATACCCGGCATACAGGAGTTCACCAGCACGTACACCCAGCCCTGTTCCATGACCTTCTCCGCAACCTGTTCCCGCGCCACCGTTCTGCGTGCATGGCAGGCCGGTTCAGCAACCCAGAGTTACGTAGTCGGAAGATCAGCAAGATGTGAAGTGAACAGAGAAAGAACCGGGCACATTATTTCAATTTCAGGTGGAAAGTCGTGATGATGGCAAGACGGTTCGCCAGCGTGGCGGCCGCGCCCGCGTTTGCGATAACAGGCGGCCATCGCCCGGTGCCGACCTGACCGACAGCCGTCCGGAGCCGGCCGCGGAGGGGTCCGGCTGCCCGGCTATCGGCGATCAGAGTGCGGCGAGCACGGCCTCTGCCCGGCTGACATCGAAGTCGCCCGGCTGCTCGACGGCCAGATGGGTCACCTTCATGTCGTCGGCCACGAGCGCGAAACGCTGGCTGCGCACGCCCATGGCACGGCTGGTCAGGTCCAGTTCCAGGCCGAGCGCCTTGGTGAAGTCGGCCGAGCCGTCGGCGATCATGACGATGGAGGCGCTTATGGCCTGTGACGTGGCCCAGGCGCCCAGGACGTAGGCGTCGTTCACCGCCAGGCAGGCCAGGGTGTCGATGCCGCGCGCATGGAAGCTGTCCAGGTTCTCGTTGAAGCCCGGCAGGTGGCGGGCCGAGCAGGTGGGCGTGAACGCACCCGGCACGGCGAACAGCACCACGCGCTTGCCGCGGAAGAGGTCCTCGGTCGACATCTCGCGCGGCCCGTCGGGTGTCGCACACGTCAGGTTCATGGTGGGTAAGGTGTCACCCTGCTTGATCATGGTGTGTTTCTCCTGGTGGATCGGCGGCAAGCTGTAGGGGCTCGGTTACGCTCTGTCACCGGGGGACGCTGGCGTAAGGCAGGTTGCGCCCCATCTGGAATGTTCAACCAAGGCGCGGGATGACGGTAGAGGGGATGGGAAGGCAGAAGGCTGTGGCGCCGGACCAGAAGAAACCGGACCAGAAGGAACCGAACCGGAATGAGCAAGACCGGAACAAGCAAGACCGGGGTGCGTCGGATGTGGAGCAGCCCGAAGGGTTGCTGACCGGGCAGTTGCTGATCGCCATGCCGGCGATGACGACGCCGCATTTCAGCCAGGCCGTCATCTACGTCTGTGCGCACACGCCAGAGGGTGCAATGGGCATCGTGCTCAACCGCCCGCTCGCCAGCCCCAGCTTCGGCGATTTGCTGGAGCAACTGGACGTGTCTCCCAAGCCGCCGGTGCGCGAGATCGAGCTGTTCCGCGGCGGACCGGTGGACGCGGCGCGCGGCTTCGTCCTGCACACCGCGGACTGGACCGGCGACGGCAGCCTGATGGTGGACCCGCAGATCGCGTTAACGGCGAGCCTGGACGTATTGAAGTCGATCGCGGACGGCGGCGGGCCGGAGCGCGGCTTCCTGGCTTTGGGGTATGCCGGCTGGGGACCCGGGCAGCTGGACCGCGAGATGACGGACAACGCGTGGTTGTCCGCGCCCGCCAGCATCGACATCGTGTTCGACGGCAATCACGAGACGAAGTGGCGCCGCGCCATGGGAATACTGAAAGTGGACCCAGTGCTGTTGTCCGGAACCGCCGGACACGCCTGAAGTATCAGGCAAGTCGGCGACAGCGGAGCAAAAATTTTTTGGTTCTTTTTTTCAAAAAAGAACTGCTTGCCTTTCCTTGCCTACCTCGCCCCACCAAATACCGTCTTCGCGTCGCCTCCTGAGGGGCGCGTAGATTTTTGTCGCCTGAGGCATAGGGACACGCATCATGGACATGGAAAAACTGACCGAGCGCACGCGGGGTTTCCTGCAGGCCGCGCAGACGATCGCGATACGCGAATTCCATCAGCGGCTGACGCCGGAGCATCTCCTCAAGGCGTTGCTGGACGACGAGGAAGGGGCGGCTTCCGGACTGATCAAGGCGGCCGGCGGCGATGCCGCGCGCGTGCGCACCGCCAACGACGCCGATCTGGCGCGCGCGCCGAAGGTGCATGGCGACGGCCAGGGGCAGCCGCAGGCAACGCCCGAGCTGGTGCGCGTGCTCGATGCCGCACAGCAGCACGCGATTCAGGCGGGCGACGAATACGTGGCGCAGGACCGTGTGCTGGTGGCACTTGCAAGCAGCGAGACGCCGGCCGGTCGCGCGCTGCGCAATGCCGGCGCCAACCCGCAGACGCTGGATCGCGCGCTGGGCGAAATACGCCGCGGGCGAAAGGTGACCAGCCCGAACGCCGAGAGCGGCTTCGACGCGCTGAAGAAATATACCAAGGACGTCACCGAGCAGGCGCGCGCGCAGAAGCTCGACCCGGTGATCGGCCGCGACGAGGAGATACGCCGCACGATCCAGGTGCTGGCAAGGCGGACGAAGAACAATCCGGTGCTGATCGGCGAGCCCGGCGTGGGCAAGACGGCGATCGTGGAAGGCCTGGCGCTGCGCATCGTACGCGGCGACGTGCCGGAGGCGTTGAAGAATAAGCGCGTGCTGTCGCTGGACATGGGCGGGCTGGTGGCGGGTGCGAAATACCGCGGCGAGTTCGAGGAGCGCCTGAAATCCCTGCTCAAGGAGATAGAGAGCGCGCAAGGCCAGGTGATCCTGTTCATCGATGAGATGCACACGCTGGTGGGCGCCGGACGCGCGGACGGCGCGATGGATGCGTCCAACCTGCTGAAGCCGGAGCTGGCGCGCGGCGCGCTGCACTGCATCGGTGCCACCACGCTGAGCGAGTATCGCAAGCACGTGGAAAAGGATGCGGCTCTCGCCCGGCGGTTCCAGCCGGTGTTCGTGGGCGAACCGACCGTTGAAGACACCGTCAGCATCCTGCGCGGCATCAAGGAGAAATACGAGCTGCATCACGGCGTGCGCATCACCGACGGCGCGCTGGTGGCCGCCGCCACGCTGAGCAACCG
>CAXUOA010000098.1:0-8147 GCA_964252625.1 uncultured Acetobacteraceae bacterium
TGGCGCGGCGGGCGGGGGGCCGGGGCCGCCATGCCGCGCATGGAGACGGTGCGCATAACCGCGCCGGACCTGGCACGGCGCGCGGCGCTGGACCGGACGCGCAACCGGTTGGTGTTCACCGCCGGCGGATTCTTTCTGCTGTTCGGCGCGGTGGCCGGCAAGCTGACCAGCGCCACAGTGATGTTCCCCATGGCGCCGAGCCGCGCAGAGATGCGGCCGCTGGTGCCGGACGATCCCGGACCGAACACGCCCGACACGGTGCCGCTGGCGGCAGGCGCGCCGCACTCGCGCGCCACGATCCTGGACCGCAATGGCGAGATACTGGCGATCTCCCTGCCCACGGCCGGGTTGTTCGCCAACCCGAAGGAGATGATCGACACCGCGGAGGCCGCGCACAAGCTGAAGAGCGTGTTGCCGCGCCTGGACGAGAAGCAGGCCGCCGCGCGTCTCGCCTCGGCCAAGCAGTTCGTCTACCTGGAGCGGCAGATCACGCCGAACGAGGAGCTGGCGATCAACGCGCTGGGCATCCCCGGCGTGTATTTCCAGCCCGGCGAGAAGCGGCGCTATCCGCTGGGCCGGGTGGCGGCACAGGTGCTGGGCGGCGTGGACGTGGACAGTCACGGCGTGGCCGGCGTGGAGCGCTCCTTCGACCACCGGCTGGAAAGCGTGGCCGAGCCGCTGCGTCTCTCCATCGACGTGCGCGTGCAGGGCGTGATGCGCGAGGAGCTTGAGAAATCCAAGGAGGAGTTCCACGCCATCGGCGCGTGCGGCATCGTGATGGACGTGCGCACCGGCGAGGTGATCGCCATGGTGAGCCTGCCCGATTACGACGCGAACCAGTTTGGCGAAACGCCGCCCGACGATCGTTTCAACCGCGCGGTGACCGGCATGTTCGAGCCCGGCAGCACGTTCAAGCTGCAGACCGCGGCGATGGCGATGGATTTCGGCACCGCGCATATCTGGGACGAGTTCGACGCGGCGCACAACATCCATATCGGCCGCTTCACCATCGTGGACTACAAGGGCAAGCACCGTTTCCTGTACTTGCCTGAGGTGCTCGCATATTCTTCGAACCTGGGCGCCGCGCACGTGGCGCTCGGCGTGGGCGCGCAAAAGCAGCAGATCTGGCTGCAGGCGATGGGCATGATGCGCAAGGTCGGCATCGAGTTGCCGGAAGCGGGATTTCCTATCGTGCCGCCGCGTGCCAACTGGAAAGAAGCGACCACGATGACAGTGGGCTTCGGTCACGGCATCGCGGTCTCGCCGCTGCATGTGGTACGCGGCACGGCGGCGCTGGCCAATGGCGGCGTGGTGCTGCAGCCGACGATCCTGGCGCACGAGATCACCGACGCGCCGCCGGAAGGCCGCCGGATCATGAACCTGTCCACCAGCAACACGATACGCAAGATGATGCGGCTGGTGGTCACCGACGGCTACGGCAAGCCCGCCGACATCCCCGGCTACTTCGTCGGCGGCAAGACCGGCACGGCAGAAAAGGTTGGTGCGCACGGCTACAAGAAACATGCCAACGTGAGCGCGTTCATGAGCGTGTTCCCGATGAACGCACCGCGTTACGCGGTGTATTTCATGCTCGACGAGCCGGTAGGCAACAAGGAGACCGGTGGATACGCGACCGCGGGTGCGGTGAGCGCGCCCGGCGCCGGGCGGGTGATCGCGCGCATCGCACCGATGCTGGGCCTGTTCCCCGACATCGCGAACATGGGTGAGATTCAGGCAAGTCTGGCGATCCCGATGCAGCCGGCGCGCGGCAGCGGCGAGCCGACCGGCACCGGTTCGCCTCTCGAGCCCCCCGCCCCGCCCGCCGTGGTCGCCATGCCGCCGGTGACGCCGCCGCGGCGTGACATGGTGGCGTTGCGCCACGAGGCGTCCCTGCGCATCCCTGTACCGGCGGAGGGCAGCCTCGGTGCAAACGCTCGCTGATCTGGCCGCGGCGGCGCGCCTGCGCGGTATCGATCCGTGGTTCCGCGGGCTGGCGATCACCGGGGTGACGGCAGACAGCCGGTGCGTGCGTCCGGGCAGCCTGTTCGTCGCGGTGTCCGGCATCTCCGCCGACGGCGCCGGATTCATTGCCGATGCGGTGGCACGCGGGGCCGCCGCCGTGCTGGCGCATCAGGACGTGGCGTGGCCCGAGGGTGTGCAGGAGCGGCCGTTCCTGCATTGCGCGGAGCCGCGGCGCGCTCTGGCGCTGCTGGCGGCCTCGCACGCAGGGGCCGCTCCGGAAAACATCGTGGCGGTGACCGGCACGAACGGCAAGACGAGCACGGTGGACTTCGTCCGGCAGCTTTGGACGCTGGCGGGATTGCAGGCGGCGAGCCTGGGAACGCTGGGCCTGGTGGCGCCGGGTTCGGCGGGTGGCGGCGGACTGACCACGCCCGGCCCTGTGGAGCTTGCAGCGCTGCTGGCCGGCCTGGCGCAGGGCGGCGTGCAGCACGTGGCCCTGGAAGCATCCAGCCACGGCCTGCACCAGTACAGGCTGGACGGCGTGCGCTTGGCGGCAGCGGGTTTCAGCAATCTCACGCGGGACCATCTCGACTACCACGGCTCGCTCGCGGCCTACCGGCAGGCCAAGCTGCGGCTGTTTGCCGAGTTGCTGCCGGCGCGTGGCGTGGCGGTGGTGAACGCGGACATGGATGCCGAGACGCTCGATGCGGTGCAGGCCACCGCCGCGGCACGCAAGCTGGTGCTGCGCAGCGTGGGAGAGCGTGGGGCGGATTTGCGGCTGGTCTCAGCCGCGCCTGTGCCGCACGGCCAAGTGCTGGTGATTGTCGCCGACGGGGCACGGACCGAGATCGAGGTGGCGCTGCCTGGACGGTTCCAGGCGGACAACGTGCTGATGGCCGTGGCCCTGGCGCAGGCGAGCGGCCTGGCCGACGCACTGGACTTCGTGGGACGGCTCGGCGGCGTGCGTGGCCGCATGGAGCTGGCGGCGACGCTGCCGAACCAGGCCGCGGCTTACGTGGATTACGCGCACACGCCGGACGCGCTGCACCGCGTGCTGGAATCGCTGCGGCCGCACGGGCGGCGGCTGGTCTGCGTGTTCGGCGCCGGCGGTGACCGTGATCCCGGCAAACGCGCGTTGATGGGCCAGGAAGTCTGCCGCCTGGCGGACGTGCCGATCGTGACGGACGACAACCCCCGGCGGGAAGATCCGGCCGCGATCAGGGCGTCCATCCTGTCCGGGTGTCCGGGAGCAATCGAGATCGGCGACCGGGAGGCGGCGATTGCCGCCGGACTGGCCGAGTTGCGTGCGGGCGATGTGCTCGTCGTGGCCGGCAAGGGGCATGAGCAGGGGCAGGTTGTCGGCTCCACGATGCTGCCGTTCGACGATGCCGGGGTGATACGTCGACTGGCGGCGGCGGCGTGAAAAAAGGGAGCAAGCAGTCCTTTTTTGAAAAAAAGGACCAAAAAACTTTTGCTCCCTGTCGGGGACTTTTCTGCCGGGTGCTGGCATGAGTTTGTTTTCTGCCGATGATCTGATGCATGCCTCGGCCGGTACGATGACCGTGCCTTTCCATGCCGAAGGCATTTCCATCGACACGCGCAGCCTGCAGCCTGGCGACCTGTTCGTGGCGTTGCAGACGGACCGTGGCGACGGCCACACGCATGTGGCCGACGCGTTGGCGAAAGGCGCCGCGGGCGCCATGGTGCATCGGCCGCACGACCTGCCGGAAGACGCGAACCTGCTCGTCGTCGGCGACACCCTGGTGGGATTGACCGCGCTCGGTGCGTTCGGCCGGGAGCGCTTTACCGGGTCGGTGGCGGCGATCACCGGAAGCGTCGGCAAGACCACGACGAAGGAGATGCTCCGGCTGGTGCTCGCCGCTTCGGGACGGACGCAGGCGAGTGTTGCAAGCTACAACAACCATTGGGGCGTGCCGCTGACTCTGGCGCGGCTGCCGGCGGACGACGATTACGCCGTCGTCGAGATCGGGATGAACCATCCCGGCGAGGTGGCGCCGTTGTCGCTTCTGGCCGGACCGGACGTGGCGGTGGTGACGTCGGTGGAAGCGGCGCATATCGGGCACATGGGGAGCCTGGACGCCATTGCCGACGAAAAGGCCAGTGTGGCGCGAGGCGTTCTGCAAGGCGGCTGCGTCGTGCTGCCGGCGGATTCGCCCTGGGCGCACCGCCTGGCGTCCGGCGCGTGCGGGCGGCGGGTGGTCTGGTTCGGTGCCGCCGACATCCGGATGCTGGCCGAGGACGATACGGGAAGCACGTTCCTCTTCGACGGCCTGCAGGTGCGCGTGGGTGCCGCCGGACGGCACATGGCGATGAACGCCTGCGCGGCCCTGACCGCGGCACGCGCGATCGGCGCGGATGTGAAACTCGGCGCCGGCGCGCTGGAGATGTTCCGGCCGGTGGGCGGCAGAGGTGCCAGGCGGGACATCATGGGCGGGCAGGCCACTCTGCTCGACGAGAGCTACAACGCATCCGGCGCGTCTGTGCGGGCGGCGCTGGCCGTGCTGAAACTGACGCCGGCGCAGCGCCGTGTCGCGGTGCTGGGCGACATGCTGGAGCTGGGCGATTTCGCGCGCCGGGAGCACGAAAACCTCGCCGGGCCGGTGGCCGACACGGTGGACGCTCTCTACACCTGCGGTCCCTCGATGAGGTACCTCTACGACGCCACGGAAGCGAGCCGCCGCGGTGCGCATGCGGAAGACAGCGCGGCGCTGGCGCACATCGTGAGTCGCGACCTGCGCGCCGGCGACGCAGTGCTGGTAAAGGGAAGCCTGGGCAGCAGGATGCGCCTGATCGTCGATGCGATCGGGGCGAACTGATGCTGTACCTGCTCCATCTCTACGCGGGCGATTTTCCCGGCTTCAACCTGTTCCGCTACCAGACGTTCCGCTCCGGTGCGGCCTGCCTGACGTCGCTGGTGATCTGCTTCCTGCTGGGGCCGCGGGTGATACGCTGGCTGAGATCCGTACAGCGCGGCGGCCAGCCGATACGCGATGACGGGCCGGAGCGGCATCTGATCGAGAAGAAGGGCACGCCCACGATGGGCGGCGTGCTGATCCTGGCGGCGATGACGACGAGCACGCTGCTGTGGGCCGACCTGCGCAGCGGCTACGTGTGGGCAGTGCTGTTCTGCACGCTGGGTTACGGCGCGATCGGGTTCGCCGACGATTTCATGAAGCTGTCGCGGCGCAACACGAAGGGTGTCTCCGCGCGCGGCAAGCTGGTGGTGCAGCTGTCGATCGGCTTGCTGACCGCCGCCTGGATCGCCCATCTGACGGGCGGGGCGCTGGGCACCGGCGTGGCGATACCGATGGTGAAGGGCGTGCTGCTGCAACTGGGGTTCCTGTTCCCGCTGTTCGGGATGTTCGTGCTCGTCGGCAGCAGCAACGCGGTGAACCTGACCGACGGCCTGGACGGCCTGGCGACGGTGCCCACGATCATCGTGGCGAGCGTGTTCGCGCTTATCGCCTATCTTGTCGGCAACAGGGTTTTTGCCGATTACCTGCAGCTGAACCACATCCCGGACGTGGGCGAGCTGGCGGTGTTCTGCGCGGCGATCGTGGGTGCCGGCATGGGGTTCCTGTGGTTCAACGCGCCGCCGGCCGCGGTGTTCATGGGCGATACCGGCAGCCTGGCCCTGGGCGGCGCGCTGGCCGGCGTGGCGGTGGCGACGAAGCATGAGATCGTGCTGATGATCGCGGGCGGGCTGTTCGTGGTGGAGACGGTCTCCGTCATCGTGCAGGTGTTCTGGTTCAAGCGGACCGGACGGCGCGTGTTCCTGATGGCGCCGCTGCACCATCATTTCGAGAAGAAAGGCTGGGCGGAACCCACCATCGTCATACGGTTCTGGATCGTGTCGATGATCCTGGCGCTGGTCAGCCTTGCCACGTTGAAGATCCGATGAGCGGTTTCTCGGCCGAAGTCTTCGCCGGCAGGCGCTTCGCGGTGGTGGGCCTGGGCCGCGCCGGGCTGGCGGCATTGCGGGCGCTGACCGGCATGGGGGCCACTGTCGTGGCGTGGGACGACGCGCCATTTGCGCGCGAAGCCGCCGCGCGCGAAGGCTTCGTGGTGCAGGACCCTGCCGCCGACATCGGCGATTTCGATGCGCTGGTGCTCTCGCCGGGCATCGCGCATCTGTTGCCGGTGCCGCACCGTATCGCCGCGGCGGCGCGGACCGCGCGGCGGCCGGTGCTGACGGATGCGGAGTTGCTGTACCAGGCGGTGCGCGGCAGCGGGTCGGCGGCGAAGTTCGTGGGCATCACCGGGACGAACGGCAAATCGACGACCACGGCGCTGCTGGCGCATATCCTGGCAGGCGCCGGGATCACCTGCGCCGCCGGTGCAAACCTCGGCCCGGCGGCGCTGAGCCTGCCGTTCCTGCCAGATCGCGGCGTCTACGTCCTGGAGATGTCCTCCTACATGCTGGAGCGGCTGGCGACCTTGCGTTTTGATGCGGCCTGCCTGCTGAACCTCAGTCCGGATCACCTGGACCGGCATGGCGACATGGCCGGCTACCTGGTTGCCAAACGGCAGATCTTCGCGCGTCAGGAAGCGGATGACGTGGCGGTCGTGGGCGTGGACGATGCCCACGGCATTGCGGTGGCGGAAAGCCTGGAACACGTGGTGCGCGTGAGCGGGCGGAATGCGGCCGACATCTGGTGCGACGGGAGCGTGCTGCGCGACTCGCAAGGCGAGATCGTCGATCTTGCCGATGCGCACGCGCTGCCCGGCGCCCATAACGCGCAGAACGCGGCGGCGGCGGCGGCACTGGCGGCGGCCCTGGGCGTGGCGCGCGATGACGTGGCGACGGGGATCGTATCGTTTCCCGGGCTTGCGCACCGGCAGGAGCTGGTGGCGACCGTGGACGGCGTCCGTTTCGTCAACGACAGCAAGGCCACCAACGCCGATGCGGCGAGTCGGGCGCTGGCCTGTTACGAACACGTCGTCTGGATTGCCGGCGGCATCGCCAAGGCCGGCGGCATCGATGCGCTTGGCAATCTACTGGGACGGGTTCGGGAGGCTCTGTTGATCGGCCGCGACGCGGAGATGTTTGCGGCAACGCTGGATGCCCACAATGTCGCCTACCGGATCGTGGACGGGCTGGACCAAGCGGTGCCGGCCGCGTTGGCCGTGGCAAAGTCTGCCGGCGTGGACACGGTTCTGCTCTCGCCGGCCTGCGCGAGTTTCGACCAGTTTTCCGGGTTCGAGGCACGCGGCGCGCGGTTCGCCGAACTGGCGCGCGCGTTGGGGGGGCGAAGCTGATGGCGACGTTTTCGCGCGCGGACCAGTCGGTGCTCGGCCGCTGGTGGTGGACGGTCGACCGCTGGACGCTGTTCTGCATCGCCGGGCTGATCGGTTTCGGCTACGTGCTGGTGCTGGCCGCAAGCCCTGCGGTGGCGGAACGGATACACCAGTCGCGTGACGTGTTCATCGCCAAGCAGGTGGTGTTCCTGGCCCTGGCCGGCCTGGTCATCGTCGCCGTCTCCCTGCTCTCGCCACGCAACGTGCGGCGCGTGGCGCTGATCGGCTGCGTGGCGGCCATCCTGCTGACGGCGCTGACCCTGGTGCACGGCGTCGAGATAAAGGGCGCGCGGCGGTGGATCGCGATACCGGGGATGTCGATCCAGCCCAGCGAGTTCCTCAAACCCTGCTTCGCCGTGGTGACCGCCTGGTTGCTGACGGAAGGCCGCAGGACGCGCGGCTTTCCGGGGATGATACTGGCGTTCGGCGTGTTCGGCGCCATCCTGATGCTGCTGAAATCGCAGCCGGACATTGGAATGCTGACGGTGATCACCGCCGTGTTCTTCGCCCAATTGTTCGTGGGCGGGATGAACATGGCGTTCGTCGGCGTGGGCGCGCTGAGCATGGCGGGTGCGGCGGTCGGCGCGTTCGTCATGTTCCCGCATGTGCGCAGCAGGGTGATGCGCTTCGTGCACCCCGAGAGCGGCGACCATTACCAGGTCGATACCGCGCTGCAGGCGTTCGGCAATGGCGGGCTGCTGGGGCGCGGGCCTGGCGAGGGACGGGTGAAGGATCTGCTGCCGGACGCGCATGCGGATTTCGTGTTCGCCGTGGCGGGAGAGGAATTCGGCTTGTTGATCTGCCTGACGATACTGGGCGTGTTCGCGTTCATCGTGCTGCGCGGCCTGCTGCGGCTGGTGCAGGAG
>CAXUOA010000098.1:8157-9295 GCA_964252625.1 uncultured Acetobacteraceae bacterium
TGAACATGGCCTCCGCGCTGCACCTGATTCCCACGAAGGGCATGACGCTGCCGTTCATTTCCTACGGCGGCAGCTCCGCTCTGTCGGTGGCGCTCGGGATGGGCATGCTGCTGGCGCTGACCCGGCGGCGGACCCATGGTGACCCGTCATGAGAGGGCCTAGCGTGCGACCGATCGTGATCGCGGCCGGCGGTACCGGCGGCCATTTCTTTCCGGCCGAGGCCCTGGCCGCCGTGCTCGTGCAGGGCGGCCACCGGATCGTGCTGATGACGGATGCGCGTTCCGGCGCGCTGCGAAGCCCGGTTTTCGCCGGCCATGAGTGCCACGTCCTGCAGGGTACCGGCCTGGCAGGGCGGGGTGCCAGGCGTGCTGCGGCGGGCGTGGCCTCGCTGGCTGCCGGAACCCTGCAGGCACGGCGCATCCTGGCCGGGCTGAATGCGGCCGTAGTGGTCGGGTTCGGCGGCTACCCGTCGGTGCCGCCCGTGCTGGCGGCGCGCATGATGCGGCGGCGGCCCCGTATCGTGTTGCAGGAGCAGAACGCCGTGCTGGGGCGGGCCAACCGCTTCCTGGCGTCGCGCGCCGACGTGCTGGCGCTTGGTTTCGCCCAGACCGCGCGTGTTCCCGCTGGCGTTGCGGTCCAGGTGACCGGCAATCCGGTCCGGCCGGCCATCCAGGCCTTGCGCGGCACGCCGTTCACCCCGCCTGGCGAGCGCATCGAACTGCTTGTGCTGGGCGGGTCGCTGGGCGCGCGGGTGTTCAGTGACGTGGTGCCCGACGCGGTCTGTGCCCTTTCGCCGGAGCTGCGGGCGCGGCTGCACGTCGTGCAGCAGTGCCGGGCGGAGGACCTGGCGCGTGTGCGCAGCCTCTACGCGCAGGCCAACGTGGCGGCGGAGCTGGCGCCCTTCTTCGGCGACGTGGCCGAGCGTCTGCGCACGGCGCATCTGGTCGTCTCGCGTGCCGGCGCTTCGACCTGCGCCGAGATCGCGGTGGCCGGACGGCCGGCGATCCTGGTGCCGTTGCCGGGTGCCATCGACGACCACCAGGCGGCGAACGCGCGGGCGTTGGCGGGAGCGACGATCATCGGCCAGCCGGATTTCACCGCCGGGCGGCTGCGCGAGGAACTGGGCACGCTGCTGCAC
>CAXUOA010000099.1:0-9254 GCA_964252625.1 uncultured Acetobacteraceae bacterium
GAGCCTGTCCGACCGGCTGATGTTCTGGCGCGCCGGCCCGCCGCCCGGCACCGTGCTGGACCCCGCAAAGGAGAGCCAGCGCCTGCGCCAGAATGCTGCCCTGGGTCAGCCAGCCACCACAGGGGCTACGCCGATCATCCAGGACAAGCCTAAATCCAGCTTTTTGGGGGTGTTCTAGAAAGCAGGAAAGGCCTTCTTTTCTGAAGAAAAAAAGCAAAAGACTTTTGCTCCCTGTCGGCGTTCTTTCCGGCTGGCCGGCAGGGCCAAAAGTTTACAGGATGTTTCCATGACATCGCGCGTCACAGTTACTGCCCCGGCCGCCCGCGTGATCGCGCGGCTGGCCGCCCAGCACGGGCCGTTGCTGTTCCATCAATCCGGTGGCTGCTGTGATGGCAGTTCGCCGATGTGCTACCCCCGCGGCGAGTTCCGCGTCGGCGCCCAGGACATCCGCCTGGGCGAGATCGCCGGCCACCCTGTCTATATAGGCGCGGCCCAATTCGCACTCTGGTCCCACACCCAGTTGATCATCGACGTGGTATCCGGCCGCGGCGGCGGGTTTTCTCTGGAAGCGCCGGAAGGTGTGCGCTTCCTGACGCGCGGTCACGTCTTCACGCCGGAGGAGACGGCCGTGCTGGCGCCTGTGACCACAGGCGCCGACGCGTAGCTATTCGGGCCCGTTGTTTTCCCAGATAGTGGTGTAATCCCCATTAGCCGTCGTTGGCGGCAGCAGGATGTTGCTGTGCGAGGCCGGCAGGGCACGTCCTGTGGCGTTCCTGTAGCGTTCCGCCGCGCTGGGGACGGAAAACACGGTGAGTTCGGACACCTCCTCGCCTCCGGCGTAAAGCCCGCCGCCGGCCAACGGCGCGTTCACGACGACCGTCGTCCTGTAGCTTGTCTTGCCATGGTAGCTCTGCCCGTGGCTCACCTGAACCCGCGCGGGTGCCGAGAAGGAAAAGCCGCCATGCGCCCAGGCAGACCCGAAAGCACCCAGGCAGACCACGATGGCGCCTGACATACGCACGAGTCCCATGATCCACTCCTGAAATGACAACGGCATTTCACGAGGATACCGTAACAAATGTCGATAATCAACAGAAACGTATTACTTGGGGCGCGTGCAGCAAGCAAGCAGTCCTTTTTTGAAGGAATCACCATAACTTTTACCTTCCCGCATGTGTAGCAGCGGGTTGATCCGGATGTGCCGAAGCGGCCGAGCAACGGGGCAGCAAAAGTCTTTTGCTTCTTGTTCTAAAAAAGAGGCCTTGCTTCCTTACCGCTCCAAGCACATCGCCACGCCCATTCCGCCGCCGATGCAAAGCGTGGCCAACCCCTTCTTAGCGTCGCGCTTGCCCATTTCGTGCAGCAGCGTCACCAGCACGCGCGCGCCGGACGCGCCGATCGGGTGGCCCAGCGCGATCGCGCCGCCGTTCACGTTCACCTTAGCCGTGTCCCAGCCAAGGTCCTTGTTCACCGCACAGGCCTGCGCGGCAAACGCCTCGTTCGCTTCGATCAGGTCCAGGTCGCCCACCGACCAGCCAGCCCGCTCAAGCGCGCGGCGGCTGGCGGGGATCGGCCCCGTTCCCATGATCGCCGGATCCACGCCCGCGGTGGCAAAACTCGCGATGCGCGCCAGCGGCGTCAGCCCCCGCCGCTGCGCCTCCGCCCCGCTCATCAGCAGCAGCGCCGCCGCACCGTCGTTTATCCCGCTGGCGTTTCCCGCCGTCACCGTGCCTTCCTTGTTGAACGCAGGCCGCAACTTGCCCATCGCGGCCATGTCGCTGTCGTGGCGGATATATTCGTCGGTATCAACCACCGTATCGCCCTTGCGTCCCTTCACCGTCATCGGCGCGATCTCCCCGGCGAACCGCCCGCTCTTGCTGGCCGCCGACGCCTTGTTCTGCGAGGCGACGGCGAATTCGTCCTGCATCTCCCGGGTGATCTGGTATTTCTGCGCCACGTTCTCCGCAGTGATGCCCATGTGGTAGCCGTGGAACGCGTCCCACAGACCGTCCTTCAGCATGGTGTCTGTCAGCTCCAGCGCGCCCATCTTGGTGCCCGAGCGCAGGTACGCCGCATGTGCCGACTGGCTCATGCTCTCCATCCCGCCGGCCGCCACCACAGCGCTCTCGCCGGTGCGTATCTGCTGGGCGGCGAGTGCGACCGCGCGCAGCCCGCTGCCGCACACCTGGTTAATGCCGAACGCGGTCTTCTCGTCCGGTACGCCGGCCTGGCGTGCGGCCTGGCGCGCCGGGTTCTGCCCCTGGGCGGCCGCCAGCACGTGGCCCAGTATCACCTCGTCCACCTCGCCCGGCGCCACGCCGGCGCGCTCCATCGCCGCCCGCAAGGCGGTGGCGCCCAACTCGGCTGCCTGCACCGCGGCGAACGCGCCGTTGAAGCTGCCGACAGGCGTGCGCGCCGCCGATACGATGACGATGTCTTCCATGGATGTCTCTCCGGTTTCGTGTTGACCCACACATAGGCACGCGACAGACACGATCCAACGAACCGGGAGGCGCCCACGCATGTATGAGGATCTGGACGCCACCGCCCTGGCAGAGCTCGTCGCCGCCAGACAGGTCTCGCCTGCCGAGCTGCTGGAGGATGCCATACGCAAGACCGATGCATCCGCTGCCACGCTGAACGCCGTCCCCATACGCTTCGACGACGCCGCCCGCGCCCAGGCAAGCGGGCCGCTCACCGGCCCGTTCGCCGGCGTGCCGTTCCTGCTGAAGGACATCGGCCAGGAGTACGCCGGCCAACCCCACACCGCGGGCGCCGCTCCTTACCGCCACCGCCGGCCCGCCGTGCACAGCGCCTACACACGGCGCTGCCTGGAGGCCGGCCTCGTCATCTTCGGCCGCACTGCCACGCCGGAGCTGGGTCTGAAAGCGGTCACCGAGTCCAGGCTGTGGGGTCCCACCCGCAACCCGTGGGACACCACGCGCACCGCCGGCGGCAGCTCCGGCGGCTCGGCGGCTGCGGTCGCCGCCGGGCTGGTGCCCATGGCGGGTGCGAATGACGGCGGCGGCTCGATACGCATCCCGGCCAGCTTCAACGGCCTGTTCGGCCTGAAGCCCGGCACCGGCCGCATCTCCTGGGGCCCGGACGCGGGCCAGGTCTGGGAAGGTGCCTCCTCCAACGGCGTGCTGACCCGCAGCGTGCGCGACACCGCCCGCATGCTGGACGTCCTCTGCCACCCCGAGCCGGGCGACCCGTTCACGCCCGCGCCGCCGCCGCGTCCCTACGCCGCCGAGACCGAGATCCCTCCGGGCCGCCTGCGCATCGGCTTCTCCACCGCCTCACCGCTGGGCACCCCGGTCCACCAATCCTGCATCGACGCCGTGCACAAGGCTGCCCGCCTGCTGGAATCGCTGGGCCACCAGGTGGAAGAAGCCGCCCCCGGGATCGACGGCGCCGCGGTCGCCGCCTGCTACATAAAACTCTATCTGGGCCAGGTGGCCGCCGAAGTCGCCGCCAGCGGCGCGCCCGACCGCGCTTTCGAACCGGAGACCGCGCTGCTGGCCATGCTGGGCCGCGCCCTGTCGGCCGGCGGCTATGTCGGCGCCCACCTGCAATGGAACGGCTTCGCCCGCGCGCTGGCCCGCTTCCACCAGAGCTACGATTTCTGGCTCACCCCCACCGTCGCCGCTCCGCCGGCTTGCATCGGCGAGCTGGACACGCCACCCGCTCAGCTGCGCCTCGCCGCCGTGGTGCGCAGGCTTCGCGCCGGCCGGCTGGTGCTGAAGATCGGCCTGCTGGACCGTCTGGTGCAGGAAAGCCTGGCCCGCACCCCGTTCACCCAGCTTTCCAATTTGACCTACACGCCGAGCATGTCCGTACCGTTGCACACCGCACCGGCGAAAGCTGGCGGGAAGATGCTGCCTGTCGGTGTGCAGTTCGTGGGCGCGGCCAACAGCGAGGGGATGCTGATCCGGCTTGCCGCGCAGCTGGAGCAGGCCGCACCCTGGGCCACGAGCACAAAGTAAGAAAGCCGTTCTTTTTCGAAAAGAAAAACCGGAAAACTTTCGTCCTCCGCGTCGGCACCAGCCAGGCGCCGTCGGCAAACACGCGCATCCTGGCGTCGGGGCAGCAAAAGTTTTTTGCTTCTATTTTTCAAAAAAGAAGGCCTTGCCTTTCTACCACCCTATGCAAAACACCACGCCAAACCGACCCCAGGGAACCCCAATGACCGCAATAAACGCCGTCACCGACCTCGCGACCCAGGACGGCATCGCCGTGCTCACCGTGAACTCCCCCCCGGTGAACGCGCTGTCCGCCGCCGTCCGCCAGGGCATCCTCTCCGGCATCGAGACGGCCGCCGCGGACCCGGCCGTCCACGCCATCGTGCTCACCTGCGCCGGCCGCACCTTCATCGCCGGCGCCGACATCACCGAGTTCGGCCGCCCGATGGTCGAGCCGTCGCTGCATGCGGTCATTCGCGGGATCGAGGCCAGCCCGAAGCTGGTGGTGGCCGCCATACACGGTACCGCGCTGGGCGGCGGGCTGGAGACCGCACTCGGCTGCCACTACCGCGTGGCGGTGCCCAGCGCGAAGCTCGGCCTGCCCGAAGTGAAGCTCGGCCTTTTGCCGGGCGCCGGCGGCACGCAGCGGCTGCCGCGCGTGGTGGGAGCGGCGCAGGCCCTCGAGATGGTCACGTCGGGGACGCCGATCGGCGCCAGGCAGGCGGCCGAGCGTGGCCTGGTCGATGCGCTGGCGCCGGAAGACGGCCTGGTCGCCTTCGCCGTCGAGTACGCCCGCAAGGCGGTGGCCGAGGGCAAGCCGCTCCGCCGGATACGCGACATGAGCGTGCAGGCCGAGCCGGGCCTGTTCGACACCTTCCGCCGCGCCAACGCGAAGAAGTTCCGCGGCTTCGAGGCGCCGGAGCGCAACATCCAGTGCATCGAGGCGGCCGTCACCCAGCCGTTCGACGAGGGCGAGCAGACCGAACGCCGTCTGTTCATGGAGCTGATGAACGGCACGCAATCGGCCGCCCAGCGTCATCTGTTCTTCGCCGAACGCGAGGCGCAGAAGATCCCCGGCCTGCCGAAGGGCACCGTGGTGCGCCCGATCAAGAAGGTCGGCATCATCGGCGCCGGCACCATGGGCGGCGGCATCTCGATGAACTTCCTCTCCGCCGGCTACGCTGTCACCATCGTGGAGGCCAACGAGAAAGCGCTGGAACGCGGCGTCGGCATCATGCGCGGCAACTACGAGAACACCGCGAAGAAGGGCCGCCTGACCCAGGAGCAGGTGGAGCGCAACATGGGCCTGCTGACCGCCAGCATGCGCTTCGAGGACCTCGCCGATTGCGACCTGGTGATCGAGGCGGTGTTCGAGAACATGCCGATCAAGAAGGAAATCTTCGGCAAGCTCGATGCAATCGTGAAGCAGGGCGCCATACTCGCCAGCAACACCAGCTATCTCGACATCGACGAGATCGCCGCCTGCACCAGGCGCCCGCAGGACGTGTGCGGCATGCATTTCTTCTCGCCGGCGAACGTCATGCGCCTGCTGGAAGTGGTCAACGGCGAACACACCGCGCCGGACGTGCTGGAGACGGTGATGCAGCTCTCCCGCAAGATCGGCAAGGTGGCCGTGGTCGCCGGCGTCTGCCACGGCTTCATCGGCAACCGCATGCTGGAGCCGCGCCAGCGCGAGGCCAACAAGCTGATCATGGAAGGGGCGATGCCGTGGGACGTGGACCGCGTGATCACCAGTTTCGGCTTCCCCATGGGCCCGTTCCAGATGGCCGACCTCGCCGGCCTGGACATCGGCTGGTCCGCCGAGACCTCCAAGGGTGTGACGTTGCGTGACCAGCTCTGCGAGCGCGACCGCCGCGGCCAGAAGACCCGCTCCGGCTTCTACGACTACAACGAAAAGCGCGAGCACACGCCCTCGCCCATCGTCGAAGAGCTGATCCTGCGCGCATCGGCCGAGCGCCAGATCACCCGTCGCCGCATCGACGACCAGGAGATACTCGAGCGTTGCATCTACACCATGATCAACGAAGGGGCGCGCATACTCGAGGAAGGCAAAGCGTATCGCGCCTCCGACATCGACATGGTCTGGCTCACCGGCTACGGCTTCCCGGCCTATCGCGGCGGCCCGATGTTCTACGCGGACACCGTTGGCACGAAGCACGTGGTGGAGCGGCTGGAGTCATACCAGGCGGCGTCGGAGAAGGATTTCGCGCCGTCTGAGTTGTTGTTAAAGGTGGCTGAGGAAGGGCGCGGGTTCAGCGGCGGAAAGTAAGGAAGCAAGGCCTTCTTTTTTTCAAAAAAGAAGGCCTTCCTTTCTTCCGCGCACAGACAGCGCTACGCTCTCCGCATGCCGCCACCACGCCCGAAAGACCCGCTGATCAGCGTCATCGTTCCCGTCTATAACGAGGCGGAAGCGGTCGGCGCGTTCCTCGACCAGGTCACCCCGGTGCTGGGATCCGCCGGCGTGCGGTTCGAGATCATCTTCGTCAATGACGGGTCCAAGGACGCTACCTTGCCGATGCTGATCGGGCTGGCGCAGACCTTGCCCGGCCTGCGCGTGGCCAACCTGTCGCGCAATTTCGGCAAGGAAGCCGCCATGACGGCCGGGCTGGACCTGGCGGACGGCGACGCCGTGGTGCTGATCGACGTGGACCTGCAGGACCCGCCAGAATTGCTGCACCGCTTCATCGCCTTGTGGCGCGAGGGCTACGACGTGGTGTACGGCCTGCGCGAGAGCAGGCAGGCGGACGGGCGGCTGAAGGCGTTCAGCGCCGGGCTGTTCTACGCCGTGTTCAACCGCATGGCGGCCACGCCGATCCCGCACAACGTGGGCGACTTCCGGCTGATCGACCGTCGTGTGGTGGCCGCCATGCGGCTGCTGCCGGAGCGCGGGCGGTTCATGAAAGGGCTGTTCGCCTGGGTCGGGTTCCCGTCCGTGGCGGTGCCTTACGTGCGGCCTGCGCGGCTGCTCGGCACCAGCAAGTGGAACTACTGGCGGCTGTGGAATTTCGCGCTGGACGGCATCGTTAGTTTTTCCACGGCACCTCTGCGCATCTGGACCTATTGCGGCGCGCTGATCGCGCTGGGGGCGGTGTTCTACGCAGCCTTCATCGCCCTGCACACGCTGCTGCTCGGCGCCGACGTGCCCGGCTACGCCTCATTGATCATCGTGCTGCTGTTCAGCACGGCGGCCAACCTGATTTCGCTCGGCATGATCGGCGAATACGTCAGCAGGTTGTTCGTGGAGACCAAGCAGCGGCCGATCTACCTGCTGGAAGGCGTGTACCGGCAGGAAGAACAGGCCGCACCGGTGCCGGCGCGTGAGTTGATGGTGCATGGATCTTAAGGAACAGGAGATCCTGGGCGCTGCCGCCGGCGCGCACTGGTATTACCGGGCGAAATCGGCGGCGATGCTGCAGATGCTCGGCCACGCCCCGGTGCACAGTGTGCTGGATGTGGGGGCGGGTTCAGGCTTCTTCTCCCGCCAGATACTGGACCGGACGCAAGCCGCCGCTGCTATCTGCGTCGATCCCAATTATCCCGGCGAGCACGACGAACGACAGGCCGGCAAAACGATCAGCTTCGTGCAGGGCGTGCGCGATTTCGACGGTGACCTGGTGCTGATGATGGATGTCCTGGAACATGTCGCCGACGACACCGCGCTGCTGGCCGAATACGCGGCAAAGGTAGGACAGGGCACACGGTTTCTGCTGACGGTTCCAGCGCATATGTGGATGTGGAGCGGCCACGACGTGTTTCTCGAGCATCACCGCCGCTACACGGTCGGCGAGGTGGACCGGCTGGTGGCGCGGGCCGGCCTGACGCTCCTGTGCAGCAGCTATTACTTCGGGCTGACATTGCCGCTCGCCGCCGCCGTGCGGCTCGGCCGCAAGCTGAACCCGTTTCACCGCCAAACGCCCCGATCAGACATGCGGCCGCATTACGGCGCAACGAACGCGGCACTTTGGCAGGTCTCGCGCGCCGAGCTGGGTCTGCTCGGCCGCAACCGGTTGGCCGGCCTCTCCGTATTCGCGCTGGCGCAGCGATGAGCGAGGCCGCGACCTGGCTGGCATTGATCCGGATGCCTACCTGCGACCCCGGCCTTGGCCGCTTCGGGCTGGTGGCAGACAACGCGCTGAACCACTTCCTTTCTTCAGGAAGCAGGGCCGCCTATATCTACCCGCTCTGAGGCTGGCGCTCGCGTAAGCAAGAAAGGCCTTCTTTTTTGAAAAAAAGAAGCAAAAAACTTTTGGTCCCTGCGCAGGCTCGAGATTCCTTGATCAATCCGAAAGCAATTGGCTGTTGCAAATGCGGGTTTGGTCTTTTTTAAAAAATGACTACTTGTTTTCACCGCGTCAGCAGTAAGACTTGTTGGTATTATATATTATACCAAGTGGGCGCTTCTGAAAACAGGCTTTCGTTCTCCGGCCGAATTCGATCTCTGGCTTTGTCCCTATCGTTTGGATTCGCCATGTCCCAGCCTGGTTTCCTACAAAAGGACGACTTCCTCCCTTTCGGCAGCGATCGTCAAACCCCGAGTGCATCCAGGACCAGCGCATGCGGCGACGATTGCGCGAGAGCGACGTGGCTGTGGCGCAGCATTGCGCCAGCTTTGCAAATACATCCTCGAACACATCGCCCGAGCCGGCTTTACGATTGATCTCGATGACTGCTCCGCCCGGCGCCATCCACAGCATGTTGGCAAGTGCGGCGCCTTATTAGGCGACAAGGGTCCTGGTGTTGGCAAACAACCTGGCCTGCGAGCGGAAAGGCTCGGTTTCCAGTTCGGCGTGGAGAACGGGCCGTCCGCTCTGCTCGATTGCAGCGCAGATGTCCGAAATGTTCGGAACAGAGTGTCGGATGTTCGCCGACGCCGTTATCTCCGACGCCTCGGATTGGCAGAAGTCGGGCCCCTGCCGATGACCAGGATCCGTTCGCCAGGGGAACTGCGCTCCACCGACAGCCGGTCCAGCACCAGGCTCCGGAAGCGCTCCAGCGTCGGTCTGTCGAAAGACGCGGGATCGTCCAGGCCGCGCAGGGTCCGGCTGCGATGCTGGCAAGGGCGGGTGGAAGGACTGTCATGGATGCCTGCGGAACGGCAGGCTGGCGCGCGCACGCCTGTTCAGCCTCGTGTTCAGCCGCTTGAGCGTACCGTATCTACAAAGGAGCCGCGGCTCCGGCCAAGGACAACAACTCCACGGGCAACGGGCGAGTCCGGTCAGCCTTTGAACGTGCACGGTTTCGCCCGGGCGGCCCGGCACTGCCGCGCACGAG
>CAXUOA010000100.1:0-9195 GCA_964252625.1 uncultured Acetobacteraceae bacterium
GTTTGCGGTGAGCATCAGGGAGCCCAGCCCGGACGAAGCACCCACCCACTCGCCACTGACGGCGCCCACCGGCGCCCAGCACGCAGCCACCCGCAATCCGGCGCCCAAAGACGGCAGGGCCGCGGGCACGCGGACGAACAGCAGCGTGCGCCAGGCCGGCGCGCCCATGCTGCCCGCCAGGTCCAGCCAGCCTTGCGGCACGCGACGCAGCCCGTCGTAGAAGGCGGACATCACCGGGAAGAAGATCACGATGGCCGCCAGGACGGCCTTGCTGGCCAGGCCGAAACCGAGCCAGAGGACCAGGATCGGCGCCAGGGCAAACACCGGCACGGCCTGGCTCAGCAGCAGCAGCGGCAGCAGCCAACGCCGCAGCCCGGCGGAGAGCGTGATCAGCAGGGCCGAGCCGGCACCCATGACGACTCCCAGGCCCAGCCCGGCCAGCGTCTCGACGCCGGTGGTGAGCGTGTCTGCAGCGAGCGTGCCGCGTTGCGTCCAGAGCGCGCGCGCCACCGCCTGCGGGGCGGGAAGCAGATAGGCGGGGACATCGAACCCCCGTTGGATCGCCCACCACAGCGCCACCAGTCCGGCCGCCGTCACCAACGCCCTCATGCCGCCTCGCCCAGCAGAACGCGCAGCAATTCCCCCTGCGTCTGCAGCACGTGCGGGTCGTCCACCTGCCGCGGCGTGCTGCCGCCCAGCACCACGGGGTCGGACAGCGTGGCCGGGAAACCCGACAGGATATGTATGCGGTTGGCCAGCCGGCACGCCTCCAGCGGGTCATGCGTAATGAGCAGCACGGTCTTGCCGCGCAGCAACCCCGCGGCCAGCGTCTGCATGCGCGCACGGCTGAGCTGGTCCAGCGCGGAAAACGGCTCGTCCATCAGCACGACCGGGCGGTCCTCGTACAGCGTCCGGGCCAGAGCCACACGCTGGCGCATGCCACCGGACAGCGTGGCGGGCAGCGCGTCCTCCTGGCCGGCGAGCCCCACCGCCTGCAACAGGCAAGCTGCCCGCTTACGGTCTGGCCGGACCCCGCGCAATCTGGCGCCCACCATGACGTTGGCGATGGCGGACCGCCACGGTAGCAGCAAATCCTCCTGGCCCATGTAGGCCACCTGGCCGGCCAGGCTTGCACCCGCTTGCGTGGCGATGCGCCCGGCCGCCGGAAGAAAGCCGGCCAGGACACGCAGCAGGCTCGTCTTGCCGACGCCGCTTGGCCCGAGCAGGGCCGTAAGCTCGCCGCCGGCAAGGCGCATGGAGAAATCGCGGAAAAGCAGTTCCTGCCCAAAACGCAGGGACAGGCCGTCGATATGGATGGCTGGGCCCATGGCCAGGGTTTCGGACGCCCTTGCGCGTCTGGCAAGCGCGGCCTTCGCACGCAACGTAGCGCTTCGGGCCACGTTGAACGCAGGCTGCAGCCTATGGCAGGCTCGGCACGGGCCAGCGTTGGAGGCCGAACAGGAGAAACACCATGCGCGACGCCAAGAACGCCTCACGCCGCGGCGTGCTACGTACGGGCCTGGCCATTCTTGCCGGCGGCGTGATTGCCACCGCTTCCAGCGCCCAGGATGCCGACAGCAAGGTCGAACAGAGCGTTGTCCAGTACCAGAACTCTCCCAAGGACGGTCAGAAATGCAGCGGCTGCGCCAACTTCGTGGCACCGAACGCCTGCAAGGTGGTCAGTGGAACGATCAGCCCTGAAGGCTGGTGCGTCGCGTATGCGCCGAAAGGCTCCTAGCCAGGCGAACAGGCATTCCTGAACAACACAATTCAGGACATCCGGCTTTTCGCTCCAACATCACCCAAGCAGGCGCCTTCTACGAGTGCCATATCCAATATCGTCGGCTGGACATGCCGGACCGGCGGCGAACGGACTGCAAATCCGCTCGCCACCAGGACCCACTCTACCGCGTTCCCGACGGCAACGGCGCCAGTTGCTGGGCCACCATGCCGTGATGCGGCCCTTCCAGCCAGTTGAAACGATCCGTGCTGAGCAGGATGAAATGGATCAGCAGGGCCAGCACGAACAGGAATATCGACAGTGCCACCAGGACGCGGCGCGGGTCGAACAGCAGCCAGATACGGAACATCCTACGCCTCCGTCAGCCGAACATGGTGGTCATGGCGTGCGCCGCATGATGCGCGCCATCGAGCATCGATGTCTGGTAGCCGTTCGGCCCAGGCAGCCAGGGGCGCCACATCCAGACCAGGATGTGGGCGACGATGGCCACGACCACGAACCCGATGAAGCTTTGCAGAAAGATCGCGTGGAACTCCTTGGCTTCGATTTCCGTCAGCCCTGAAGCCGCAACGGGCCGTCGTATGACGTCCGACATGATATTACCCTCCGCTATGTGCCGCGCTGCTCCCGCGCGGCCAGGAACCCGTGGCCGAGAACCGGCACGGCTGGTCTCCGTCCGGCGCCGCCGGCCGGCTGTCTGGGAGACAGGCGGGCACGCCGCACCTGCTCCGATCCGTATGTGGCTGAAACCATCATGCTGACATCAGCTCCAGCGAGCACGCGACACGCGCAGCCGAGACACGCCCCTCCTGCGCCGTGCGCGCGTCCTGTTCGACGCGGTCGCGCAGGCGGCGCGCGGCGGAGATGCGCACGATGAACGGCTCGCGTTCCACCGCCGCGTCCAGCGCCGCCAGCGCGTCCTCGTCCCACGGCGTCAGCGCACGGTCGCGCACCGGCGTGGGATCGACGCGATCCATCTCGGTGGCCAGCGGCAGGATGTGGAACAGCGCGTCGAACAGCGCGTTGCAGTATTCCTGGATGATCCAGGTGGCGCCAGCGTATCCCATGAAAGGCGTGCCCGTGGCGCGCCTGATGACGGCACCCGGAAACGACGCCGGGATGAACATGCAGCGTGCCCCAAGCTCGGCCGTATACATGCGTTCGTTGAACGAGCCGTAGAGCACCAGGGGCGGCGTGTCCTTCAAGGCGCGACGCACCGACGCGTTGTCCGGCTTGCTGCCCGCCATGCGGGAGAACGCAAAGGTGCAGGGCACACCCATCTCGTCCTCGAGGAACTGGCGCACGCCCCGGGCATAGGTGTCGGTCGCCACGATGGCGAAGCTGGCAGTGGCAAAAAAATCCTGCGTCACGCTGCGCCACAGATCCCAGATCGGCTTGATTGTCGTGTGTTTCTCGCTCTCGATGAACGGCTCGGGATCGATGCCGGTCAGCGCACCCAGCGCACGCAGGAAATTCGTAGTCGCGAATATGCCGATCGGCGCCTGCAGGTACGGGCGGTCCAGCGCCTCGCACAGCTTGCGGCCGAACTCGCGATACAGGCAGATGTTCAAATCCGCCTCGGGCAAGCGGGCGATATCGCCGACATGCGCACCGAGCGGGAACACCAGGTTGATGTCGCAGCCCACGCCTTCGACCAGCCGCCGTATCTCGGCCAGGTCGGACGCCATGTTGAACGTGCCGTAGATCGGCCCGATGATGTTCACGCGCGGCCGCACGCCCGGCGGCCGCACCGGACGCGGCTTGATCGCGGTCTTCCTGGCGCCGAACTCGGTCCACAGCCAGTAGATCGCGCGGTCGGCCGCCTGCCACTGGTCCTCGTCGATCGTGCGCGGGATGAAGCGCAGCAGGTTGCTGCCCTCCGGGGTCACGCCGCCGCCTATCATCTCGGCGATGCTGCCCGTCACCACGACCGCCGGCAGGTCCGGATCGCCGGCGGCGGCCGCCCGCCGCATCGCACCCTCCGTCCCCTCGGAGGAAAGGTTGTCCTCCGACAGACCCGTGACCATCACCGGCAATTCGTGCGGCGGCAGCCCGTCGGTGTAGTGCAGAACGGCGGTGACAGGCAGGTTCTCGCAGCCTACAGGGCCGTCGATGATCACCCGCAAGCCGCGCACCGCGCAGAACGTATAGACCGCACCCCAATAGCCGCCGGCGCGATCATGATCGAGCACGAGCATCGCGGTCAGCTCCCCACGGCGTCGAGCGACTTGGCGCTCGCCAGGCGCGCGCGGCGTGTCCGCTCGCGTGCGCCCGCCGGCTCCACCGGCTTGCCGGTCCAGCCATAGCCGGACGCATCGCCCGTGCCCACGCCTTCGAAGAACGAGACCATGCGGGCGAAGCGTGGCGCGCCGCGCGTCTGCGCGGCCACGATCGCGGCAAGCGCACCCGCACCCGGCGCCCCGAACAGCGGCCTGGCGGAGACCATGTTGGTGAAATACAGCGCCGGGATGCCAAGCTGCTTGGCCTTCTGCACCAGCGGCGTCGTCCCGATAGCCAGATCGGGGCGCACATCGGCCATCGCGGATAAATCCTGCTCCAGGGATGCGCGATACTGCACATGCGTGCCGCGCTGCTCGAGCCAGCTCCTGTCGGCATCGCTCCATTCGGTGCGCGGACAGGCGGTACCCACATACGGTATCTCCGCACCCGCCTCCATCAGCAGGCGTGCCACGAGCAGCTCGGAACCCTCGTAGCCGGACAGCGTGATGCGCGCGCGTATCGGGCTTGCCGCCAGCGCCGCACGGATCGCGGGCAGGCACGCGGCTTTCGCGGCATCGATCTGCACGGCCGCCGCGCCGCCTGCCGCGCCCACCGATTCCAGCCAGGCCGCCGTGCCGTCAACGCCCACCGGCGCCGAACCCACGACCGGCCGGCCGGCCGCGCGCATCTCCCGCACGGACGCCGTGTAGAAAGGGTGCGAAGCCGACACTACGGCACAATCCAGTGCCGCGTAGAGGTCGCGCCACTCCCGGCACGGCAGCGTGGGCGCCAGCGCCATCCCCAACGGCGCGAGCAGGGCGCCCACCGCCGGCGGATCGGCGGGAAAGAACTCGCCCAGCATAGCGACCGTCGGCTGCTCGTGCAGCACCCGCGGCCGCGCCACGGGCCCGCTCTCCGCCTCCGCCCGCGCGTAGCGCAGCATCGCACCTGTCAGCACGTCCTTGGCTTCCGCATGCGTCGGCACGCCGAAACCGGGCACGTCGATGCCGATGATCCTGACGCCGTCTATCTCTTTCGGCAGCAGATCGAGCGGCACGCCGGACGCCGTCGGCACGCAAAGGTTGATCACCACCACCGCGTCGTAATCGGCAGGCTTCGCCGTCTCGTAGACCGCGTCGCGTATGTCCTCGAACAACTGGCCGCGCACCAGAGACTCGGAGTTGAACGGCACGTAGCCGACCGTCCGCCGCGCACCGTAGAAATGCGAGGTGAACGTCAGCCCATACACGCAACATGCAGAGCCTGACAGGATGGTTGCAACCCGCCGCATGCGCAGCCCGACGCGCAGCGAGCCGAAAGCCGGACACATCGATTGCGGCTGGTCATGCGGCCCTTGCGGATAGTCCGCCGCGAGCTGCCTCATCACCTCCGACTTGCCCGCGGCAGACGCGGCTGCCGCCAGGCGCTGCCGCCCGCCATGGCATCCGCCCTCGCCGGCGATCACGGTGCCGCCATCCATGCTCACACGCCCTCGTAGATGACTTCGAGCGACGCCCTGGTGTTGACGGTAGCCGGGCACATGTCGGCCTCCGTCGCCGGCACCAGAACCACATTGCGGCCGACAGCATCACCCTTGAACAGTCCCAGCAGGTTCTCGTGCGTCAGCGGGTTTGGACGCACCGGCGGGGCGCATGCCACCTGCTCCGCCAGCTGCTCGAACATCGGTGCCCAACGGCCGCCTGGCGTGCCGATGATCTCGTAACTGGCACTCTTGCGACGTATGTCGTCGTCCGCCGGAATGGCGGACAGCACGGGAATGCCGACAGAGTCCGCAAAGGCCTGCGCCTCGCCCGTGCCGTCATCCTTGTTGATCACCATGCCAGCCACGCCGACATTGCCGCCCAGCTTGCGGAAGTAATCCACCGCCGAGCAGACGTTGTTGGCCACATAAAGCGATTGCAGATCGTTGGACGCAACCACGATCACCTTCTGGCACATGTCGCGCGCAATCGGCAGGCCGAAGCCGCCGCACACCACGTCGCCCAGGAAATCGAGCAGCACGTAATCGAAACCCCATTCGTGGAACCCGAGCTTTTCCAACAGCTCGAAGCCGTGGATGATGCCGCGCCCGCCGCAGCCGCGCCCCACTTCCGGGCCACCCAGCTCCATCGCGTACACCCCGTCGCGCTTGAAACACACGTCGCCGATGGAGACCGCCTCGCCCGCCAGCTTCTTCTTCGACGACGTCTCGATGATCGTGGGGCAGCTACGTCCGCCGAACAGCAGTGACGTCGTGTCGCTCTTCGGGTCGCAGCCGATGAGCAGCACGCGGCGGCCCTGCTGCGCCATCATGTAGCTGAGGTTGGCCAGCGTGAAGCTCTTGCCGATGCCGCCCTTGCCGTAGATGGCGATGACCTGCGTCTCTTTCTTCGCAGGCGTGCTGGAGACCGTATCCGGCTCGATCGCCGCCTCGCGCCGCAGCGCCTCGGCCATGCTCGCCTGCGCCGTGCCGGGCGCCGGCGCTGAGACATGTGCGTTCATGCGGCGTCACTCCAATCGAGTATCATCTTCAGGCAGGCGCCGTTCGAGAATGCTTCGTCGTAGGCGCGCCCGGCCCGGTGCGCCGGCGCGCGGTGGGTGATCAGCCCGTCCAGCTTCAGCAAACCGTCGGCCGCCGATGCGCAGACCTGCGCCATGTCCGCCTTCTGCCACTGCGCGGCGATCAGGATACGCACCTCGCGCATGAACGCCGGCGCAAACGCAAAACTCACGCGGTCACTGTAGAAACCCGCGAGAACCACCGTGCCGCCCGGCGCCAGATGCGCCACCAAACTGTCGAGCACGCCCGGGTCGCCGCTCGCATCCACCACGATGCGGTAGTCGCGCCGCGCATCTTCGGCCGGATCGATAACCTTGTAGCCGGCGCCTGCATCCCTGCGGTCTGCCGCGCGCTCCCACACCGTGGGCGCACCGCCTGCCGCCACACTCAGCCGGGCCAGCAGCCGCCCGAGCGTGCCGTGCCCCACGATCAGCTCAGGCACGCCCGCGCCTGGCAGCGACACGGCATGTTGCGCGGTCGCAGCCAGCGCCAGAAGCGTCGCCTGCTCGCCCAGGCTGTCCGGCACCGGTATTACGCGCGCGCCGGCCGTCACGATGCGCGATGCGGCGCCGCCGAACAGCCCGCGCACGTCGCCGTAGCAATTGGCTCCGGGCACGAAAACCAGCGTGCCGGGCGCCACCGCCGCCTCCGGCCCCGCCGCACTAACCCGCCCGACCGTCTCGTAGCCCGGGACGAGCGGATAACCCATGCCGGGAAACGGCGGCATCAATCCGCTGTAGAGCAGCCGTTCCGTGCCTGTGCTTATGCCGCTCCAGGCAACGTCAACAACCACATCCGCCGGACCGGGCGGCGTAAGCGCTAGCGTCCGCAGGCCAAGCCGCTCCGGTGCGGTCAGCACGATGGCGTCTGTCTGCATGTCCGCCTTGCCTCCCGCCACCCAAAATCCCGGTTGTCAGCCTAGCCTTACGGCAGCAGTTGTCAATCGAGATTTACACTGGGCGACGAGAACGCTTGCGAGAAGCGGGGTGCTGGTGGCCAGCCGCCGCACCCGGCCGAAGCCGCACGCCTGCAGCAGCGCCGTAAGCGACGCCGCACTGCGTGGCCGGCCGCTGCCCATGGCCAGCAGGTAGAAGCCGAAATAGGCGTCCCCCATGCGTGCGGCGCCCGGTGTGTCGGCCATCGGCTCACCTAGCAGAAGCACGCCGTCATCCGGCAAAGCCGCCCGGATCGCGCGCAACAGCACGCAGACCTCCGCGTCGTCGTGATCGTGTATCACCCGCACCAGGCTGATCACGTCCGCCCCGCGCGGCAGCGCCTCCGTCAGGAAATCGCCCGGCACCACCCGGCTGCGCGCCGAAAGCCCCAGCGAAGCGAACCGCGAGGCCGCCCGCGCCGCCACCGCCGGCAGGTCGAACAGCACCAGACGCAAATGCGGCACCCGGGCCGCCGCCGCCGCCAGAAAGGCGCCGTCGCCGCCGCCCACATCCAGCAGGCAGCGATGCCGGCCGACCGGGTAGGCGTCCAACACCTCGTCGGCCACCATCGGCTGGGTCGCCGCCATCAGTGCCGAATAGCCCGATACGTCGGCCGCCGACGCATCCGGCCGATACGCCCAATAGCGCGAAAGCCGGGTGTCCCGCCCGCCGCGCAGAAGCGTTACGGGGTCGGCCAGATCGGCATAGAGCAGGCGATGGTGCGCAATCATCGCAACCAGGCCAGGGTTGTCCACCAGCGCCGCGCCCAGGGCGCCCAGCCCATAGCGCCCGCCACCGCGCCGGCTGACCAGTCGCAACGCCACGCCTGCATCCAGCAGCCTTTGCGCGGCGTCCTGCGCCAGGCCCAGGCGCTGCGCCGCCTCCGCCACGCGCAACGGCCCGGCTGCCAACACGTCGAACAAGCGCAGATCGAGGCTCGCCGACAGGATCTGCGAGTAGACGAAGCCGGCGCACAGGTCGAACAACTCGGACGTGCGGCGCCTGGCGACGAAGCGGGTCAGGGGGAATTTCGCCGCCCATCTGCGGAAGTCAGGGCGGGAGACCAAGCGGTCTCGTAGGGTAAGGAAGGAAGGCCTTCTTTTTTGAAAAAAAGAAGCAAAAAACTTTTGTCTGTCCGCCTGCATCACGGTCTGGCCTGGTTCTGCAAGCGCGATTGCCGGCAGGATCAGGCCGGGCGGTGGTGCAGGCGGACAGGCAAAAGTTTTTTGGTCCTTTTTTTCAAAAAAGGACTGCTTGCTTCCTTCCTGCGAGAACACCCTAAGCAGCAACCTTGGCCAACCGCCGGGGTAACAGCCGCGACGTCTCGCTCACGATATGGCTGCGCAGGTCCGCACGCCCCTGGCACGCCGGAACCGACTCCACCGCCCGTTCGGCCAGTTCCCTCAACCAGAGGACCGCGCCGTCCAGCCCGAGCGCCAGCACCGCGTTCGGCCGCTGGTGCGCCAGGTCCTGCCCCACCGGCTTGCCCAGCTCCTCCTTCAGGCCAGCCGCATCTCGCAGGTCGTCGGCCACCTGGAACGCCTCGCCCAGCCGCAATCCCAGCGCACGCCAGGGCGCCACCTCGGCTCCCGCGGCGGCCGCCCCGGCCATGGTGGCGCTGGCGAACAGCGCACCCGTCTTCTGCCGCTGGTACAGCGGCAGGTCGGCCGCGTCCTCGCATTCCCAGGCCTGGCCTGCCACGATCCCGTGCGGCACGCCGACGCCGCGGCCGATGACCC
>CAXUOA010000101.1:0-9167 GCA_964252625.1 uncultured Acetobacteraceae bacterium
TCGCCGTTCAGCTCGCGCGGCAGCGTGGAGTAGGCGATCACCGAGATCGGCACGAACATGAACGCCAGGCCAAGCGTCTGCGAGGCGCGTATTAACGCCAGGTTGGTGAACGTCATATCGGGCGTCAGTATCGCGGAGTACATCAGGGCGCACCCCATGACGGTGAACCCTATGGTGATCAGCCATTTCGTCTGCACCAGGGGCAGGATGCGGGTGATGATCGGGATCAGCACGATCATCACCACGCCGCCGGGCGAGAGGATCAGCCCCGCCAGCGTCGCGGTGTAACCTTCCACCTGCTGGGCGAATTGCGGGATCACCACGGCGCTGGAATACAGGATGAAACCCATCGCCGCGATGCACATGACCCCCAGGGCGAAGTTCTTGTTTCCCATCACATGCAGGTTCACGACAGGCTTCTTCGCCGTCAGCAGCCAGCCGATGGCACCGGTGATGCCGAGAAAGCCCAGCAGGAGCATGATCCGGATGAACGGCGAGTTCAGCCAGTCCTCGTCCTCGCCACGGTCCAGCGCCACCTGCAGGCAGCCCAGCCCCAGGGTGATCAGCGAGATGCCGATGTAGTCGATACCGCGGCTCCGCCTGTTGGCGACCCAGGGCGGGTCCTCCACAAGCGTTGCCACGCCAAACAGGCCGAGAGCGCCCACGGGGATGTTGAGGAAGAAGATCCAGCGCCAGCTGTAGTTGTCGGTGATGTAGCCACCCAGCGTGGGCCCGATGATCGGCGCGACGATAGTGGCGACGGCCACCACGCCGAGCGCCTTGCCGCGCTGGCTCGCGTCGAACGTGTCCAGCACGATGGATTGCTGGTTCGGCTGCAGCCCGCCGCCGAAGAAGCCCTGTGCCAGCCGGAAGATCACCAGCTCGGGCAGCGACGTCGATATGCCGCACAGGAACGAGCACACGGTGAACATGCCTATGCAGATCATGAAGTAGCGCTTGCGGCCGAGCAGGTCCGACAGCCAGCCGCTGATTGTCAGCACGATGCCGTTGGCCACCAGGTAGCTGGTCAGCGCCCAGGTCGCATCGTCGTAACTTGAGGACAGGCTGCCCGCGATGTGCGGCAGCGAGACGTTGACGATGGTGGTGTCCAGCACTTCCATGAACGCCGCCACCGTGACGACGACGGCGATCAGCCAGGGATTGGCTTTCGGCTTCCAGGCTCGGTCGTCGGTGTCGCTCATGTCCCAGGGCTTTTTGTGTGAGTAAGGAAGAAAACAAGGCCTTCTTTTTTGAAAAAAAGAAGCAAAAAACTTTTGCCTCTCATGCTGCTGAAATGCCGCGCGATTTCAGGACGCATGCGGCTGGTGAAAACGCGGAGGTGCAAAAGGCCTTGCTTCCTTCACTTGAGATCCACCGTAGGATCAACGGAAATCCCAAGCGGCAGCGGCAAACGCGGGTCGAGCCCGCTGTCGATGTCGATCTTCACCGGGATGCGCTGCACGATCTTGACGAAGTTGCCGGTGGCGTTCTCCGGCGGGAAGGCGGTGAACTTGCTGCCCGAACCCAGCTGCACGCTATCGATATGACCGTCGAGCTTCAGCGACGGATAGGCGTCGATCGACAGGTGCACGTGCTGGCCGGCGCGCATGCGGGCGAGCTGGTTTTCCTTGAAGTTGGCGGTGATCCAGACTTCCGGCGAGACGATGGAGAAGACCTGCTGGCCGGGGGTGACGTAGTTGCCCTTCTCCACGTTGCGCCTGGTGATCCAGCCGTCCTGCGGCGCGCGCACGATGCACCATTCCAGGTTGAGCTTTGCCTGGATCAGGTTGGCGTCCGCCTGGCTGACGCTGCCCTGCAGCTGCTTCACCTGAGACCCGCTCTGGGCGATGTTGGGCTTAACCGGCGTCGCCACCTGCACGGCGGCCTGGGCGGAGGCGACCTGGGCCTCGGCAGAGCGCAAGGCGGCGGTCGCGTAATCGACCTGCTGGCCGGAGGTGGCGGCACGCGGGATGGATTGCTGGCGCTTGTAGTCGGTCTGCGCCTTGAACAGGTTCGCCTGGGCGTCCAGCAACTGCGCCTTGGCTGACTCAAGCCGGGCGGGAAAGTTCACCTGCGCCACGTCCAGCGCGTGGCCAGCGGCGGCGTATTGTCCCTGGCTGGCGGCCAGCTGGCCCTGCGCCTGCTCCAGGGCGGCCTCGTATTGCCGCGGGTCGATGTGGATCAGCGGGTCGCCCTGGTGGACGAACTGGTTGTCGTTGACGTCCAGCGAGACGACCTGGCCGGTGACACGCGGCGAGATCGTGACGGCGCGCCCGTCCGTGTAGGCGTCGTCGGTGGTCTCGACGTCCTTGGTCGATTGCCAATAGTAGATGCCGCCGGCGATCAGGCCGACCAGCACCACGACCATGGCAATGCGCACGAACGGCCGGGCGCGGGCGCGGCGCTGCTCCTGCTTGCGCTCGGCCTCCTGTTTGCGCTTGTCCTCGCCGCCCTTGCCGCCGTCCTGCTTCTTGTCCGCCGGCTGCTCGTGATCGTCATCTCCAGCCTCGTCCTCTTTGTGCTGCCTGCCTTGGGGGGAGTCGCTGTCGGCCATGTTCCGAGCCTCATGTCTCTGACCGATCGGTTCGGTCATCCGGCGTTTCTGTAACCCGCGGGGGTGGCGTTAGAAAGGACTTCGTGTTCAGGAAAAGCCTGAGGCATCCCCTCCGGTTCCCGCTTCCAACGCCCGCGACGCTCCCGCATGCCGTGGACGGACGGTTCCGCGGCGCAGCTGACGACGGCGTTGCGTTGCCGTCTCCTACATCGTCACCAGCTCCGCCTCTGGCGCGAAAGCCTGCGTGCGCACCAGCCGCGCATACAGCCCGTCCGCCGCCATGAGGTCGGCATGCGTGCCCATCTCGGACGCCCTGCCATCCGCCATGGCAACGACCAAGTCTGCATCGCGCACGGTGGAGAGACGATGTGCCACAATGATGGTCGTGCGACCGGCGCGCAGGCGTGTGAGGGCAAGCTGCACCGCCGCCTCGCTCTCGGCATCCAGCGCGCTGGTCGCCTCGTCCAGCAGTAGCACCCGCGGGTCCCGCAGCAAGGCGCGGGCCAGCGCCACGCGCTGGCGCTGGCCGCCGGACAGGCGCTGGCCGCCGGTGCCGACGCGTGTGGCCATGCCTTCCGGCAGAGCGCGTATGAAGCCGCCGGCGGCGGCGGCCTCCGCCGCGTCCCACAGCTCCGCCTCGCTCGCGCGCGGGCGGCCCATGGCGATGTTGGCGCCCACCGTGTCGTCGAACAGCATGACGTCCTGGCCGACATAGGCGATGGCGTCGCGCAGGCTGGCGATGGCGACGCTGCGTATGTCGGCACCGTCCAGCACGATGGCGCCGCCGCTGACGTCCTTCAGCCGCGGGATGAGGGTGAGTGCGGTGGATTTGCCGGCGCCGGACGCGCCGACCAAAGCCACGGTCAGGCCCGGCTGCGCCTCGAAGCTCAGCCCGTCCAGTCCGATGCGGCCGTCTGGATAGACGAAGCGCACCGCGTCGAAACGCAGGTGGCCATGGCCGGCGGGTAGCGGCTGTGCGCCCGGCCTGTCGAGTATCTCCGCCGGTTCGTCGATCACCCCGAACACCCGCACCAGCCCGGCCATGCCTTCCTGCAACGCGGCGTTCAGTGCGCCCAGCGCGCGTACGGGACGCGACGCCAGCAACAAAGCGGCGACGAAGCCGGTGAAGTCGCCCAGCGTGTTGCCGCCGTTTGCCGCGCGCCAGCCGGCCAGGCCGAGCACCGCCGCCACGGCCGCCCCGCCCAGCACCTCCAGGAATGGGTCCACCCGCGCCCGGCTGCGGTTCATCTTCAACAGCGAACTGTAGAGCGACTGGAACGTGGCATTCGCCCGGCGCCGCTCGCTCTCCTCCAGCCGGTAGGCGCGCACGGTGCGTGCCTGGGTAAAGCTCTCGTGCAGCAGCGTCGCCGTCTCGCCCATGCGCTCCTGCATGCCGCCGGACGCGCGGCGCACCCGCTTGCCCACGCGCTGGATCGGCAGTGCCGCCAGCGGATAGAGGCAGGCGGCGACCAGGCTGAACTCCCAATCCAGGTACACCATGGTGCCCACCAGCCCCACCACGGTCACCACGTCGCCTATGGCGTTCACCGCGCGTATCATCGCCTCGCGTATGGTGGTGGCGTCCGTGGTGAAGCGCGCGGCCAAGGCGGCGGGCGCCTCGCGCTCCAGCCTGGTCAGGTCGGCGCGCACGAGCTGGACGAACATGCGCTCCTGCAGCTCGCGTATGATCAGCAGCACCAGCTGTTGCACCAGCACGGTCTGGCCATACTGGGCGGCGGCCTTGGCCGAGGTGATCGCGATCACCAGAGCGGGGATCTGGTACAGGATACGGCTGTCATGTGCCTCGAACATGCTGAGCGCGCGCTGGATCACCACGGGATAGACCGCGGTCAGGCCGGCCATCAGCGCGGTGAGCAGGAGAACCAGCAGAAGCCGGCCGCGGTGGTGGCGTATGTGCTCACGCCAGAGCCGCAGCATCATGGCCCGGGTGGTGGTCTCTTCCTGCATCGGGCGGGCTGTATCACAGCGAGCCCCGGGGTGCGAAGCGGTGGGCGAGGAAGGCCGGGCTATCCGTTTGAGACCGCGAAGGGGAGGCACCTTTCACGTGGTCGCGCTGCGTCCAGCCCGTCAATGGCCCGGCTGCGTCTCTTGCGAACCCTCGCTGGAGCGCAGGTGCCAGAGCCGTTCATGGGAGGCCATCAGCGGCGCCACGATCGCGTCGCGCCGGTCCGGTCGCGGCGCGATACGCAGCAGCACAAGTTCCAGCGTCACCAGGAGGTCGCCGGCCACATTGAATTCGCCCTCGTCACACGCGTGATCGAAGGCGGCCTGTATCTTGTCGCTCAACCTCCGGCTGTAGCGCTCCTGATCAGGCGAGGCGGTGGACGCGCTTGGTTGTGTCTGTGACATGCAAGGGCCGTGTCGTTCACGATGCCGCAAGATGCCAGAAAAATAACGAACGGCAAAGCATAATGATTGCGCAATGTTTTCCCGGCTGGCCGCGCCGCCGGTATGGAGGGCCGCTCAGCAACGCGGCGCCGGGCGCAAATCCAGCTGGTTCAGGCGGCCGTTCATCTGGAAATCGCCGAAATTCATCGCGAGCTGGTCGGCCACGCCGTTTGCATAGTAGATCATGCCAATCTCGTAATCCGGCGTCTCGGCCGCATGGCTGCGCGCGAAAAAGGCGATATGGACGCGGCCGTACGGCAACGCCGACAGCGCCGCCCATTTCTGCTGCGGATTTGCGGCCGCTTTGTTCCAGTTCTCTATCGTAACGAATGTGTCCTGCGCGCCGTCTGCGCCGGTGCCGTCGAACAGTGGAACGCTGAGGAACCTGCGGCCTGCTGCGGCGGCGTCGATGAGCGCGTTCGTGTGCGCCATCGGCAGCAGCGTGCCGTCGGGCAGCAGGATGGTGGTCTTCTGCGGGCTGGTGAAATCCGCGTGGCCCGGGCCGCCGGGGCTCAGCGTGGCTGTCCCGTCCACCTGTTCGGTCACCGCCGTGTCGGTCACCTGCTTGCTGTGGAAATCCAGGTGTGTGCCGTCCTTGGTCTCCAGCGTGGCGTAGTCGGACACCATGTGCACGTCCTGGCCGTCCTGGTTGGTGAGGTCGATGACCAGATGCTGGGACGTGGTCCAGGCGCCGCAGGTGTCCGTCACGTCGTAGGTCATCGTCCCGTGGGCAGCCATCACCGTCTGCGCCTTCGCGGTGTCCAGGCCGAGCGTGTAGACGGCATGATGGGCGGCAAGCGGCGCGGCCTGTGCCGTGGCGGCCGCGAGCAGGAACGGTATGGCGGCCAAAGGGCGCATGCGCTGGTCGGGCTCCGGAGCGTGGGGTGGCAGGCTTAAAGCCTGTGGCGCGGCCGCGCCATAGCCCTCCCGGGCGGCATCCCTGCCGCGAAAGCTTGAACAGGCGGCGGGCAACCCGGTGGGCTCTTCCCCCGTAGGCCAGCCTTCAACAGGAAGATCGCAAATCATGCCGAAAGCCACAGGCTACGCCGCCCAGCATTCCTTCAGCCGCCTCAAGCCGATCAGCTTCGAACGCGACGACCCCAAAGCGAACGAGGTCGAGATCGATGTCCTGTACTGCGGCGTCTGCCATTCGGACATCCACCAGGTGAAGAACGAGTGGGGTAACACCGTCTATCCCTGCATGCCGGGCCACGAGGTTGTGGGGCGTGTCTCGCGCGCTGGCGCGGGCGTGACGCGCCACAAGGTCGGCGACATGGTGGGCGTGGGCTGCATGATCGACAGCTGCCGCCATTGCGAGCCGTGCCGAAGCCATGACGAAAACTACTGCGAAGGCCCCAACAGCTGGCTGGCCACCTATAACGGCCCGATGGTGCCTGCCGCCAAGTCGCCCGACAGCAAGAACACGTACGGCCGCGACAACACCTATGGCGGCTACTCGAGCGCCATCGTGGTGGCCGAGGATTTCGTCCTCAAGATACCGGCCGGCCTTTCGCCGGACGTAGCCGCCCCGATCCTGTGCGCCGGTGTGACGACGTATTCGCCGATGAAACACTGGGGCGTGAAAGCCGGCGACAAGGTCGGTATCGTCGGTTTCGGCGGGCTGGGCGACATGGCGGCCAAGCTGGCGCGCGCCATGGGCGCCGAGGTCACGATATTCACCAGGACGAAGGAAAAGCTCGAGGAAGCGCGCAAGCTCGGCGTGACCGGCGTGCTGGAAAGCGACAAGGATGCGTTTACGAAACTAAAGAGCAGCCTCGATTTCATCCTGAGCACGATTCCGGAAAAACATGACGTCAATCCGTTCGTCGAATTGCTTAAGCGCGACTGCACGCTGGTGGTGGTGGGGGCGTTGGAGCCGCTGGCGCCGGTGAACAACCAGGAAGTGGCGTTCCACCGCAAGCGCGTCGCAGGCTCGCTGATCGGCAGCATCGCCGACACGCAGGAGGTGCTGGATTTCTGCGCCGAACACAAGATCGGGCCGGACGTGCAGGTGATACCGATCCAGGAAATTAACCACGCCTACAAGGAAGTGATTAAGGGCGACGTGCGGTTCCGCTACGTGATCGACATGGCCAGCTTGAAGTTGGACGAGGCGGCGTAAGGAAGAAAGCTGTCCTTTTTTGAAAAAAGGACCAAAAAACTTTTATCTCTTCCGCATCTGCATCATCCGGTTTTATCCGGAAGCGCCGAAGCGTCGACGGCGGCAGAAGATGAAAGTTTTTTGGTCCTTTTTTTCAAAAAAGGACTGCTTGCTTCTCTTTACTCCGCCGCCTCGGAGTAGCTCCCGACAGGCGCACACGTACACGCAAGATTACGGTCGCCATAGGCGTTGTCCACGCGCTTCACCGGCGGCCAGTACTTGGCGCCGCCCATCCCCGCCGGATAAGCCGCCGTCTCGCGCGGGTAAGCGTGGCCCCAATGCGAGGCGCCCACTTCCGCCGCGGTATGCGGTGCGTTGCGCAACGGGTTGTCCGACCGATCCAAACGCCCGTCCGCGATGGATGCAATCTCGCCCGCGATGCCGATCATCGCGTCACAGAAACGGTCGATTTCCGCGCGCGGCTCGCTCTCCGTGGGCTCCACCATCAGCGTGCCGGGCACCGGCCAGGACATGGTCGGCGCGTGGAAGCCGTAATCCTGCAAGCGCTTCGCTATGTCCTCGACCTGTACTCCCGCGCCCGCGGCAAAACCGCGGCAATCGAGTATGCACTCGTGGGCCACGGTTCCCTGCGCGCCGCGGTAGAGGATGGGGTAGTGCGGCGCCAGGCGGGCGGCGATGTAGTTGGCGCTCAGAATGGCGATCTCGGTCGCGCGCTTCAGGCCGGCCTCGCCCATGAGCCGTATGTAGGCGTAGCTGATGGGCAGGATGGCGGCACTGCCGAAGGGGGCGGCGGACACCGGGCCGATCCCCGTGGCCGGACCTGCATCTTCGCGGAACGGGTGGCTGGGCAGGAAAGGTGCCAAATGCGCGGCCACCCCGATCGGGCCGATGCCGGGCCCGCCGCCGCCGTGCGGGATGCAGAACGTCTTGTGCAGGTTCAGGTGGCAGACGTCCGCGCCGATCTGGCCGGGGCTGGTCAGGCCGAGCTGCGCGTTCATGTTCGCGCCGTCCATATACATCTGGCCGCCGCTCGCGTGGACGATGCCGCAGATCTCGGTGATCCGCTCTTCGAACACCCCATGCGTGCTCGGGTAGGTGATCATCAGCGCGGCCAGCGCGCTCGCGTGCTTCTCCGCTTTTGCGCGCAGGTCGGACACGTCGATGTTGCCGTCGCGGTCGCAGCCCACCACCACGATGCGCAGCCCGGCCATCGCGGCACTCGCCGGGTTTGTGCCGTGCGCGCTGCTGGGGATCAGGCAGATGCGGCGGGAATCCTCGCCACGCGACGCATGGTAGGCGCGTATGGCAAGCAGGCCGGCGTACTCGCCCTGGCTGCCGGCGTTCGGCTGCAGGCTGACGCTGTGAAAGCCGGTGGCGCGCGCCAGCCAGACGGAGAGGTCCGCGATCAGCCGGGCGTAGCCGCGCGTCTGCGCGGCCGGCGCGAAAGGGTGGATGCCGGCGAAGCCCGGCCAGGTGATCGGCAGCATCTCCGCGGTGGCGTTCAGTTTCATCGTGCAGGAGCCGAGCGGGATCATGCCGCGGTTCAGCGCGACGTCGCGGTCTTCCAGCTGCTTGAGGTAGCGCAGCATCGCGTGCTCGGCGTGGTGCGCGGTGAACACCGGGTGGGTGAGGATGGGCGAGTTGCGCAGCAGGCTGAGCGGGATCGAGGCAGGCGCCGCGTCGGCAGTCTGGCCGAACAGCGCGCACAGCCGGTGCAGCTCCTCGCGCGTCACCGTCTCGTCCAACGCGATGGACACCGCACCCCCGTCGAGGCGGCGGATGTTGAAGCCGGCCTCGAGCGCGCGGGCGACCAGCGCATCCGTGCCGCCACCGGTCTCAAGCGTGATGGTGTCGAAGAAATCCGCATGGCGCAGCGCGTGGCCGGCGCGCGTGGCCGCGTCCGCCAGCAGGCGGGCCTGCAGGTTCACCCGGCGTGCGATGCGCTGCAGGCCGGCCGGACCGTGCCACACGGCGTAGAAGCCAGCGATCACCGCCAGCAGCACCTGCGCGGTGCAGATGTTGCTGGTCGCCTTTTCACGGCGGATGTGCTGCTCGCGCGTCTGCAGCGCCAGGCGCAAGGCA
>CAXUOA010000102.1:0-9128 GCA_964252625.1 uncultured Acetobacteraceae bacterium
GTCGCACCCACCATCGAGCCGGTACAAGGGCGAACTTCAGACTCGGGACACTAGCCAAAGGCAGCGCAGTCCACCGTGCTGGCCGCGATCAGATTGGATTTGATGGCCGCCATCATAGCGGTCCGCCCGGTGCAGACGTCGCTCCCAGGCACAGGGCCACAAGCTGGCGGCTGCCGGGCGTGGGCATCGGTCCTATCCCAATAGGCCTGTATGCAGGGCGTGACGACTGGACCGGGACCACGCTCAGTCTGTGCCGTCGACGGCGAGCGCGATGTCTTGCTGGGCATCCAGTGCGCAAAGCCGGTCGACTAGCGCGGCGCGGACTCGGGAGTATGCCCCATTGCCCATCACCAGACGGCGTGGCGGCGGATCCTGGTCGGCCGAGGCGATCATGGCATGGACGATCCCCTCGGGTGCACTGGACGGGAAGGCACGGCCGGCCACCATGCGCCGCACCTCGCCGGCGGGCGTGCCGTCGTAAGCTGCCAGGGCCGGTGCGCTGACGATCTTCGCGCCGAAGTCGGTCCGGGTGGGGCCAGGCTCGGCGAGCGTGAACGTGATGCCGAACGGCGACACCTCCTGCGCGACCGCTTCGACGAAGCCCTCGATCCCCCATTTCGTCGCGTGGTAGAGGCTGAAAGCGGGGTAGGCGATCTGGCCACCTTCGGAGGACACCTGCAGCACATGTCCGCCACCCTGCGCACGCAGGTGCGGCAGAGCCGCGCGGATGACCTGGATCGAGCCGATGAGGTTGGTGTCGACCTGTAGCCGGACCTGATCGTCGGTCAGCTCCTCGGCAGCGCCGACCAGGCCATACGCCGCGTTGTTCACCACGACATCGATGCGGCCCAAATCCTGGAAAGCCTGGCCCACGACGCGCCGCACGGCGGTGGCGTCCGTCACGTCAAGACGCGTCACCCACAGCCGCTCGCCGTGCTGCGCCTTGAGGTCGTCAAGGACATCGACCTTGCGCAGGGTTGCGGCCACGCGGTCCCCGCGCGCGAGCAGGGTCTCTGTCATCATCCGCCCGAAGCCGGACGAGGTGCCGGTGATGAACCAGGTTTTGCTCACAGGGCGTGCTCCTACAGGGCCGGTGGCCCGTCTGCACCTGAACCTGGGACCGTGCGCTCCTGCTATCATCTGCACAATGTTGCATGAGGCAGTGAAGATCACCCATGAATGAGCGCCCGTCTCTGGCAGACCTCGCAGCCTTCGCCGCCATCGTGGCCCATCGCAGCTTCCGCAAGGCTGCCGATGAAGCCGGTCTGTCGCCATCCACGCTGAGCCACATGATGCGCTCGCTCGAGGCGCGGATGGGCGTGCGCCTGCTGCATCGGACGACGCGCAGCGTGTCGCCGACCGAGGTCGGCGTGCGTCTGCTTGAGCGGCTCCGGCCGGTGCTGCACGATCTCGACCGTGCAGTGGCAGAGGCTCAAGGAACGCGCGGCGAACCGGCCGGCCTCCTGCGTATCAACGCCAACGAGGCCGCCGCGCGCCTGCTGCTGGGCAGGGCCGTGCCGGTGTTCCTACGGCGCTTCCCCGGCATGTCGCTCGATCTGGTAACGGATGGCAGGCTGGTCGACATCGTGGCGCAGGGCTTCGACGCGGGCGTCAGGCTCGGCGAGGCGGTGCCGAAGGACATGGTGGCAGTGCGCTTCGGTGCAGAGGTGCGCTTCGTCGCCGCCGCCTCCCCGGCCTACCTCGTCGCCCACCCGCCGCCGCTGACGCCCGACGACCTCAGGGACCATGCCTGCATCCGCGTGCGCCTGCCGAGCGGCAAACCTTACCGCTGGGAGTTTGCCAGGCACGGCCAGGAGGTTTCGGTGGATGTTCCCGGGGCGCTGACGCTGGACCATGTGGAGCTGATGGCCGAGGCAGCCATCGCCGGCCTCGGCATCGCCTATGTGCCGGATTGCACGGCACAGCCGCATCTGGACAGCGGCGCGCTCGTGTCCGTGCTGGACGACTGGTGCCCACGCATCCCGGGCCTTTTTCTCTACTACTCCGGCCACCGCCATGTACCGGCCGGGCTGCGGGCCTTCATCGACGTGCTGAAAGCTGAGGGATAGAGGAAGTGCTACGGCCAGGCGTGCTGCGCAAGACGCGTGTGGCATTCCGTACAGGCCGTATCACCGCAAGAAATCCCCGAGCACAGCCGCATACACATCCGTCAGCGCCCGCAGATCCGCCAACGTTACATGCTCGTCGGTCTTGTGCATCGTCGCGCCGACAAGGCCGAACTCGGCCACCGGACAGTAGCGGGCGATGAAGCGGGCGTCCGAGGTGCCGCCGCCGGTGTCGAGCGCCGGCCGGCGGCCGGTCGTGCGCTCGATGATGCCGGCGAGCCGGTCGCCGAGCGGGCCGGTGGTCAGGAACGCCTCGCCGCTGATGGTGGTGGCCACCGTGGCCCCGGGGCAGTGGCGCAGGACGGTGTTCTCGAGCCACGCGGCCAGGCCGGCGCCGGTGTGGGCGTCGTTGAAGCGGATGTTGAGGCGCGCGCTGGCCTGGGCAGGGATGACGTTTGTGGCCGCATTGCCGACGTCGACCGAGGTGAGCTGCAGCGAGGAGGGCTCGAAGGCCGCGGTTCCCCGGTCCAGCGTGGCGGCGGTCAGCTCGGCCAGGGCTGCCACGAGCGGGTGGATGGGGTTGGCCGCACGTTGTGGGTACGCAACGTGGCCCTGGGTGCCGCGCGCAATGATGGTGGCGTTCAGGCTGCCGCGCCGGCCGATCTTGACCGTCTCGCCGAGTGCCGTGGGATTGGTCGGTTCGCCGACCAGGCAGACATCCGGTATCTGGCCCTCGGCCGCCATCCATTCGAGCACGCGCACCGTGCCGTCGGTGGCGGGGCCTTCCTCGTCCCCGGTGATGAGGAGGCTGATGGAGCCGCGTGGCGGACCGGCGGCGAGGTGCCTGGCGGTGGCGGCGACGAAGGCGGCAATGGCGCCTTTCATGTCCGCGGCGCCGCGGCCGTAGAGCCGGCCGTCCGCGATGTCCGCGGCGAAAGGCGGGTGGCGCCAGCCATCCCCGGGCGGCACCACGTCGGTATGCCCGGCGAAACAGAAATGCGGGCCGGCGGTGCCCCGGCGGGCGAACACATTGGGTGTCCGGCCGAACGGCAGGTGCGTGACGGTGAAGCCGAGCGCGTGCAGGTGAGCGGCCAGCGTGGCCTGGGCGCCGGCATCCGCGGGCGTGACGGAGGCGTGGCGCAACAGCGCCCGGCAGAGTGCCACGGGGTCCTGCAGAGCCGGCCCGGTCACCCCAGGGGTGCCGGTCTCGTCCTTGTCCCTTTCGTTCAAGGACGAACGCCTTTGTCGGCCGCCTCACCGGCCAGCGCCAGGTACTCCCAGACGATCGTCGCCGCCGCCAGCGCGGTGATCTCCGCGCTGTCGTAAGCAGGCGCCACTTCCACGACGTCCATGCCGGCCCAGGCGATGCCGCCCAGGCGGCGCAGAACGGCCTGCACCTGCCAGGAGGCCAGGCCGCCCATCTCCGGCGTGCCCGTGCCGGGCGCGAAGGCGGGGTCCAGCGCGTCGATGTCGAAGCTGAGATAGGCGGGGGCGCCGCCCACCACGTCCGCGATGCGCGCGGCCACGGCTGCGGCGCCCATCTCGTGCACGTCCTGCGCGGTCAGGATGCTGACACCCTGGGCGAGCGTCCAGTCCCACACCGCGCGCTGCACCGGCGAGCGTATGCCCAGCTGGATCATGCGCCTGGGGTCGACGATCCCCTCGCGTATGGCGTGGTAGAACGGCGAGCCGTGTCCGAACGCCTGGCCGAAGCTGTCCGGCCAGGTGTCCACATGCGCGTCGAACTGCACCAGCGCCGAGGGCCGGCCACGTTTCTCAGCCAACGCGCGGAGCAGCGGCAGGGTGATGGCGTGTTCGCCGCCCAGCACGATCAGGTGCTCGCTGGCGGCGGCCTGGCGCTGGATCAGCGCCAGGCTCGCCTGCAGGTCGCCCAGCGCGATGCGGAAATCCCCGATGTCGGCCACCGGCAGGCTCACCGGATCGCGCCACGTTCCGGGATGCGCGCCGTCGACCAGCATGCGGCTGGCGTGCCGTATCGCATGCGGGCCGAAGCGGGCGCCGCTGCGGTTCGTGGTGCCGATGTCGAGCGGGATGCCGGCGATGTGGAAATGCGCGGCGTCCGGCCTGCGCGTCAGCCCCATGAAGCTGTGCGGCGTGGCGAAGGTGGGGAGGCCGGCCACGCTCTGTTCAGTAGAGCATGGTGAGATAGGTCACCAGCAGCGTGTAGCCGGTGATGCCCAGCAGGCCGTGCCCCGCGATCAGCCCCGGCGGGATGGGCCGCCGGCGTATCTGCAGCAGCAGCATCGTCAGCCCGGCCAGCGCGGCACCGGCGATCAGGGCGCCGGAGAAGATGCCGAACGGGCCGGCACCCATGCGTAGGGCCCGCGCCGTGGGCGCCCCGGACCGCAGCGCAAGCACCAGCAGCGCGAAGCCGGCGAGCGCCGTGGCGCCGTGCGCCAGGCCGCGCCAGCCCACGCCGACCGGCTGCTTCTCGTCGAGCATGAGCACCTGCGCACCCAGCCAGCCGCCTGCGGTGACCGCGATGCCTAGTATTGCTATGGCTGAGAGCAGCAGCATGCGGGGTTCTCTGGCAAGGAAGCTGAAAAAGGCCTGTTTCCGGGAAAAAGATACTGTGTCTTGGGCAAGCCCGCAGCGCGGTGGCCTGCGGCCAGGCTGGCTGATACCAACCCGCTTTGAAATTGACACCCGGGCAAGCAAGAAAGGCCTTCTTTTTTGAAAAAAAGAAGCAAAAAACTTTTGCTTCCTGCGCAGGCTCAAACGCCTCACTCTGTCAGGAGGCACCCGGCTGCTGCAGATGCGGGGGAGTAAAAGTTTTTTGGTCCTTTTTTTCAAAAAAGGACTGCTTGCTTTCTTGCGTCAGCCGCAGGACTGGTTGGTATAAGCCGTCTGCCTTGCGTGTCGCTGGTGCAACGGGGGCGAGGACGCCGGGCGAAATTGCCGGAATGTGCTGACCGGCGCATGCTCCCCGGCAAAACGGCGGGGCCGGACGATGGAGTCGAGCAAGCCAGAGGAAGCCGGGCTGCTGCTGCGGGCCGCGGAAGCTTTCAGCTGGGTGGAGCACGGCGCCTACATGGCACTGGGCGCCCTGCTGTCGCTCGCGGCCCTGCTCGGACTGGTGGGAGCGGCCGACCAGCTCTGGTCCGGCCTGGCCGACTGGACCGGCACGCACGCCATCCTGCTGGTGATGGACCGGCTGCTGTTCGTGCTGATGGTCATCGAGATCCTGCACACGGTGCGCGCTTCCATGCGGTCCGGTGAGCTCACCTGCGAGCCGTTTCTCGTCGTGGGCCTGATCGCCACCATCCGCCGGGTCCTGGTGATCACCATGCAATCTTCGGAAACCACGAAGGACGGCTCGCTCAGCGAGGCGGCGGAGAGGATCTTCCGGGCCTCGATGGTGGAGCTGATGGTGCTGGCGGTGCTGATCCTGGTGATGGTGGTCTCCGTCCGGCTGCTCCGCCCGGCGCGCGGCGGGCCCTAGGGGAGCAGTATCTGCCAGCCAGCTTTGTCTCGACGCGGCCCGGTTTTGCGGTAACGTCAGGCCCGCAAACAGCCCCGAGGCTCCTGAAGTGAACCGTCTTCGCCTGGCCGTCGCAGCCCTGCTCGCCACCACCGCCTTGTCAGGGCTCGCCGTATCCGCCCGTGCCGCCATCCCGCGCTTTCCGCAGCCAACCGCCACCGGCGTGGTGTTCGTGGCGGACGGCAACATCTGGGAAGTGCCGCGTGCCGGCGGCCAGGCCGTGCGCCTCACCAGTGCCCCGGGCCAGGACATGTTCCCCCGCGTCTCGCCTGACGGCAAATGGATCGCCTACACGGAAGCCGGCAACGCCGGTACCGACGTCTGGGTGATTCCCGCCGCGGGCGGCCCCGCCCGGCGCCTGACCTACCACCCCACCGTGGAGGCCGGCACCGGCGGCCGCCACGCGCCGGACAACATGGTGGTCACCTGGACGCCGGACTCCAGCGCCGTCGTCTATCTCTCCAAGGCCAACCAGTGGAACAGCTGGATCGACGAGGCCTACGCCGTGCCCGTCACCGGCGGCGCCTCCGTAAAGCTGCCGATAGACGACGCGGTGGGCCTGCTGACCTACGGGCCGGACGGCCACTCCATCGCCTACAACCGCATCCTGCGGAACTTCCGCACCTGGAAGCGCTACAACGGCGGCCTCGCCCAGCAGGTGTTCACCTACGACCTGGGCAGCCGCCAGCTCACCCAGGTCACCCACTGGTCCGGCACCAACACATCGCCCATGTGGGTTGGCCGCAAGATCTACTATCTGTCGGACCAGGACGCAGCCCGCCGCGCCAACATCTGGTGCTACGACCTGGACACCAGGCAGACCCGCGAAGTCACCCACTTCACCGACTACGACATCGACTTTCCCGCTTATGGCAGCAACGCCATCGCCTTCCAGCAGGGCGGCAAGCTGTACACGCTGGACCTGCCGGGCGAGCAGCTGCACGCCGTGACGGTCGGCCTGCCGGACGACAACACCCGCACCCGCCCCCACGTGGCGGACGTGCGCGACCTGCTGCGCGACAAGGACATGGCCCAGCAGGTGGATTACGCGCTCAGCCCGAACGGCAAGCGCGCAATGTTCTCCGCCCGCGGCGACATCTTCAGCGTCCCCGCCGAACACGGCGCCACCCGCAACCTCACCAGCACGCAGAACGCCGATGAGGACCACCCCGTCTTCTCGCCGGACGGCCGCAGCATCGCCTACACGACGGACGCGAACGGCAACCAGCAGGTCGCCACCCGCCCCGCCGAGGGCGGTCCCGAAAGACTGCTCACCAGCTTCACCAGCGGCTACCTCTACGGCCCGGTCTGGTCGCCGGACGGCAAGCTCCTGGCCTTCTCGGACGGCGCGCACCGCCTGTGGACGGTGCCCGCCGCCGGCGGCGCGCCACGCCAGGTTGCACAGGACAGGCTCACCGAAATCCACGACCAGGCGTTCTCGCCGGACAGCCGCTGGCTGGCTTTCAGCATGGCGTTCCGCGACCACCAGCGCCGGCGCGACCTCTATCTGTTCGAGCTGGCGTCAGGCAAACTGACGCGCCTGGGCGCCGGCGACAGCACCGACGCCAACCCGGTCTGGTCGCCGGACGGCAAGTACCTCTATTTCCAGTCCAGCCGTCACGAGAACACGGTGATCTCGGACACCGAGTTCGATTTCGCCATACTGAAATCGACCGGCATCTATGCCATCCCGCTCGCTGCCAACACGCCGTCCCCGCTCGCCCCGCAATCGGACGAAAGTGCCGCTGCCGCCACCGACGATCCGGCAAAACCGAAGGACAAGCCGGCAGTAAAACCCGCCACCCCGCAGGTCCACGTCGACCTCGACCACATCATGGACCGCGCCGTCGAAATCCCCACCGAACCCGCGAACATCGCCCAGATGGACGCCACCGGGCAGAAGATACTCTATCTGACGCAGCCGGTCTCGCTCATCGAAGGCGACCTCAAGGGCGAGAAATCCGCATTGCACGTCTACGACTTCGCCAAGCGCCGCGATGAGGTCGTCGCCGAGGACGTGGACAGCTACGCACTGGCCCTGGACGGCGCACACGTGCTGATACAGCACGAAAAAGACTACACCGTGCTCGCCGCCAAGCCGGACGCCGAAAAGGACCACGACGAGACACACAAGCTGGACTTCTCGCATCTCCGCATGGTGGTCGACCCGCGCACGGAATGGGCGGAGATGTTCAACAACGCCTGGCGCCTGGAACGCGACCTGTTCTACTCGCCGGTGATGAACGGCCAGAACTGGCAGGCGGTGCACGACAGCTACGCCAGGCTCGTGCCGCTCGCCGGCTCGCGCGAGGACCTGAACTACATCATCGGCCAGGTGAACGGGGAGATCGGCAACTCGCACACCTATGTCGGCGGCGGCGATGACGGCGACACCACGCCGAAAGTGCATCCCGCGCTGCTTGGCGTCGACTGGGCGCTGGACGCCGCCTCCGGCCGCTACAGGATCGCCACCATCTACCCGGGCGACAACACGCGCGAGGACTACCGCAGCCCGCTCGCCGAACCCGGCCTGAACGTGCACGCCGGCGACTACGTGCTGGCGGTCGACGGCCAGGCGCTGCACGCGCCGGCCACCCCGGACAGCCTGCTGCAGCTCTCCGACCTCAAGGAGCCGCTCGACCTCACCATCGCCGACTCGCCCACCGGCACGCCGCGCGACATACGCGTCAAGCCGGTGGGCAAGGAGATCAGCCTGCGCGAACAGGCCTGGATCACCCATAACCGCGCGCTGGTGGACCGCCTCTCCGGCGGCCGCGTCGGCTACGTCTACATGTCGGACATGGAGCAGCTCGGCCTGCAGCAATTCGTCCGCCAGTTCTATAGCCAGATGGACAAGCAGGCGCTGATCATGGACGACCGCTGGAACGGCGGCGGCTTCGTGGCTCCCATGGCCCTCGAGCGCCTGCGTCGCGTGCTGGTCTCACTTGGCGTGAACCGGGAGAGCGCCTCCAGCACCGAACCGAACGAGATGATCGCCGGTCCGAAGATCACGCTGCTGAACCACTGGTCCGCGTCGGACGGCGACATCTTCCCCTTCCTGTTCCAGCGTTACCACCTGGGCAAGCTGCTCGGCACCCGCTCCTGGGGCGGCGTGCGCGGCATACGCGGCAACTGGAAGATGATGGATGGCGGCTACGTCACCATTCCCGAAGACGCGCTGTACCTGCCCGACAGCACCTGGGCGGTGGAAAACCACGGCGTGGACCCGGACATCGAGATCGAGAACGAGCCTGCCGACCTGCTGGCCGGCCACGACAAGCAGCTGGAGACCGCGGTGCAGCTGATGGTGCAGGCGATCGGCAACACCCCGGCCGGGCTGCCTGCGCCGCCTGCGCTGCTGCCGCCTTATCCGGCGTCAGGGATGGTGAAGCCGCAGCCTTAGAAGGCAAGGAAGGCCTTCTTTTTTGCAAAAAAGAAGCAAAAAACTCTTGGTCCCTGTCGGGGCGTGGTGAAGCAGCAATCTGGCTGCATGCCTGGTCGGAGTGAGAGGATTCGAACCTCCGGCCCCTGCGTCCCGAACACAGTGCTCTACCAGGCTG
>CAXUOA010000103.1:0-9126 GCA_964252625.1 uncultured Acetobacteraceae bacterium
CGGCGTCCGCCCTTCACCACCTTGGCCACGCGGTTGATGGTGACCAGCTTGTCGATCAGGTCGTCGCCGTCGCGCTCGCGCGGGGCGTCGCGCCGTTCGCCACGGCGGCCACGGTCACCGCCGCCGCCTTCTCTGGCTTCACGTGCCATGTTCGCTTCCCCTTAGAAGGACAAACCGCCCTCACGGGCGGCTTCGGCCAGCGCTTTCACGCGGCCATGGTAGATGTAGGATCCGCGGTCGAAGACGACGGCGGTGACGCCCGCGGCGAGCGCACGCTCAGCCACCAGTTTGCCCACCGCGCCCGCTGCCTCACGGTCGGCACCGGTGCGCAGCGCCTCGCGCAGGCTGGAATCCAGCGTGGAGGCGGCGGCCAGGGTGCGTCCCGCCGTATCGTCGATGATTTGGGCGTAGATATGCTTGCCGGACCGGAACACCGACAGACGCGGGCGCCCGACCGATTTCTGCCGCAACTGAAAGCGCAGGCGCTCGCGCCGGCGCTGCCGGAGATCCACTCGGGCGCTCACTTCTTTTTACCTTCCTTGCGGCGTATCGTCTCATTGTCGTAGCGCACGCCCTTGCCCTTGTAAGGCTCTGGCGGACGATAGCCACGGATCTCGGCGGCCACTTGGCCCACGAGACGCTTGTCCACGCCTGTCACCATGATGGCGGTCGGGCGCGGCGTGGTGATGGTGATGCCGGCCGGCACCGGATAGACCACGTCGTGGCTGAAACCGAGATTGATCACCAGGTTGGCGCCCTGCACTGAGGCGCGGTAGCCGGTGCCGGTGATCTCCATGGTCTTGGCGTAGCCTGTCGACACACCCTTGATCATGTTGGCGATGTTGGCGCGCGTGGTGCCCCACATCATCTGCGCCTGCGCCGCCTTGCTGCGCGGCTTGACGCTAACCCTGTTGTCTTCGACCGTGGTCTCGACATGGTCGGTCAGCGGCAGGCGCAGCTCGCCGAGCTTGCCTTTCGCGGACAGCACGCCGTCCACGATCGCGATGGTGACGCCCGAGGGCACGTCGACCGGATATTTGCCTACGCGAGACATTCTCTATGTCCCTTCAGAACACGCGGCAGAGGACTTCGCCGCCAACATTGGCAGCGCGGGCCTCGGCATCGCTCAACACGCCACGCGGCGTGGATAGTATGGACACGCCCAACCCGGCATAGACGCGCGGCAGTTCCTGTATCTTGGAATAGACGCGGCGGCCCGGCTTGGACACGCGATGGATTTCCTTGATGACCGGCTCGCCCTCGCTGTATTTCAGCTCGATGCGCAGCTGGGCCACGCCGGGGCGAAGCTCCTCGGCGGAGAAGCCGCGTATGTAGCCTTCGCGCTTCAATACGTCGAGCACGTTGGCGCGCAGCTTGCTGGCGGGCGAGATGCAGGAGGCGTGACGGCTGCCCTGCGCGTTGCGTATGCGGGTGAGCATGTCACCGAGTGGATCTGACATCGACATGGGCCGGGACCTCCTACCAGCTCGCCTTGACCATGCCCGGGATCTGACCCGAACTGGCCAGGTCACGCAGGGCGATGCGGCAAAGCTTGAACTTGCGGTAGTTGGAACGCGAGCGACCGGTCAGCGCGCAGCGCAGGCGGACGCGCGTGCGGCTGCCGTTGCGCGGCAGCTGGGCGAGCTTCATCGACGCCTCGAAACGCTCCTCGACAGGCGCGTCGCGGTCCATCATCTGGGCCTTGAGCTTGCTGCGCTTGGAGCGGTCGCGCTTGACCACTTTCTCGCGGTTGATGTTGCGGCTGACGGCGGAAGTCTTAGCCATCCTGTTTGGTCCTCCGGAACCTGCCGGCCTGCGCCGGGGGTATTCCAATGGTTGAATTGAGCAGTGTCAGGCCGTTGTGGTCTGCGCGACGAACGGCAGGTCGAAAGCCTTGAGCAAGGCGCGCGCTTCGGCGTCCGACTTGGCCGTGGTGACGATGACGATATCCATCCCGCGCACCGCATCCACCTTGTCGTAGGCGATCTCCGGGAAGATGATCTGTTCTTTCAGGCCCATGGCGAAGTTGCCGCGGCCGTCGAACCCCTTGCCGGCAATGCCACGGAAATCACGCACGCGGGGCAGGGCGATCGTCACCAGGCGGTCCAGGAACTCGTACATCTTCGCACGGCGCAGTGTGACCTTCGTGCCGATCGGCAGGCCCTCGCGTATCTTGAAACCGGCGATCGCCTTTTTGGCGATCGTCTTGACCGGACGCTGGCCGGCGATGAGCGTCAGTTCGGCTACGGCGGCGTCCAGCTTCTTCTGGTCACCGGCGGCTTCGCCCACGCCCATGTTGATGACGATCTTTTCCAAACGCGGCACCTGCATCGGGTTCGTGTAGTTGAACTCCTTCTGCATGGCCGGACGAACGTCGGCCAGGTATCGGGCCTGCATGCGCGGCACCGGGCGGGCTTCTGGCTTTTCTGCGGTTTCGCTCATGGTGCTCAGCCTTCGATCACACGGCCGCTTGCGCGGGCCACGCGTGCCTTGCTGCCGTTGTCCAGAACCCGGTGCGCGATACGTGTCGGCTTGTCGGTTTCCGGGTCGATCAGCATGATGTTGGAGAGGTGGATGGTCGCCTCTTTTTCGACGATGCCGCCAGGCTGGCCCATGCCGCTGGCCTTGGTGTGCTTCTTGGCGATGTTGACACCCTGGACGACCGCGCGGTCCTCCTTCGGGATCACGCGAAGCACCTCGCCGCGCTTGCCGCGGTCAGCGCCGGTGATGACCACCACGCGATCACCCTTGCGAATACGGGCCGCCATCACAGCACCTCCGGTGCCAGCGAGATGATCTTCATGAACTTCTTGGCACGCAGCTCACGCACCACGGGTCCGAAGATGCGGGTTCCGATCGGCTCCTGCTGCTTGTTGATCAGCACGGCGGCGTTGGTGTCGAAGCGTATGGCGCTGCCGTCGGCGCGGCGTACCGGGAAGCTGGTGCGCACGATCACCGCCTGATGGACGTCGCCCTTCTTCACCTTGCCGCGCGGAATTGCTTCCTTGACGGAGACGACAATGACGTCGCCCACAGAGGCGAACTTGCGCTTCGAGCCGCCGATCACCTTGATGCACTGGACCCGGCGAGCGCCGGAATTGTCGGCGACCTCCAGGTTGGATTCTGCGTGGATCATCTATGCGGCTCCTTAAGCGTTCGCGTCTGCCGGCGCGTCGGCCAGGGCCTGCACCGGAACCGGCTCATGCGCCGGGACGTGACTGTGTGCGCGCGCCTCCAGCGAGGCCAGTGCGTCGGCCGAGGCGCCTTCGACGACGGCGCCGTTCCGCTCGACAACCGTCCAGGTCTTGCGCTTGGAGATCGGCGCGCATTCGACGATGCGCACCTGGTCGCCCGTCTTGCACGCGTTCACCTCGTCATGCGCCGCGTATTTCTTCGAGCGGCGAATGAACTTCTTGTAGAGCGGATGCATGATGCGGCGATCGACCAGGACGGTGATCGTCTTGTCCATCTTGTCGCTGGTCACGCGGCCGGTGAGTACTCGCCTCGGCATGAGCGGCGCGCTCCTTTCAGGCTTTGGCGGCGGAGGAAGATTTCTCCGCCAGGATTGTCTTGACGCGCGCGATGTCCCGCCGGACGGCGCGCACGCGCGCGGTGCCCTCGTTCTGGCCGGTCGCGCGCTGGAAACGCAGGTTGAACTGCTCGCGGCGCAGATCGAGCAGCATGGTGCCCAGCTGGTCCGGCGATTTGGCGCGTATGTCGGCAGGCTTGGTCATGATCAGCCCTCGCCCAGACGGGTTACGAATTTCGTTTTGATCGGCAGCTTGGCGGCCCCGAGCGTAAGGGCGGCCTGCGCCACGTCGGGCGGCACACCGTCGATCTCGAACATCACGCGACCCGGCTTCACGCGCGCCACCCAGAACTCCGGCGCACCCTTGCCGGAGCCCATGCGGACCTCGGCCGGCTTCAACGAGACCGGCACATCCGGGAAAATGCGTATCCACACCCGGCCGGCGCGCTTCATGGCGCGCGTGATGGCACGGCGGGCCGCCTCGATCTGGCGGGCGGTGACGCGCTCCGGCTCCAGCGCCTTCAGCCCGAACTGGCCGAAATTCAGTGCGGTGCCGCCTTTTGCCAGACCGTGGATGCGGCCTTTATGGGCTTTGCGGAACTTGGTCCGCTTTGGGGATAGCATATCTCTGAATCCTTACCGCTGCGGCGCCTGTTCGGCGGCCCGGCGGTCTTGCGCAGTCGGGTCGTTGGCGAGGATCTCGCCTTTGAATATCCACACCTTTACGCCGCAGGTGCCGTAGGTCGTCTTGGCCGTCGCCACGCCGTAATCGATGTCGGCGCGCAGCGTGTGCAACGGCACGCGGCCCTCGCGATACCACTCGACGCGGGCGATTTCCGCGCCGCCGAGACGGCCGCCGCAATTGATCCGGATACCCTGGGCGCCGAGACGCATGGCGGACTGCACGGCGCGCTTCATCGCACGGCGGAACGCCACGCGACGTTCCAGCTGCTGGGCGATGTTCTCCGCCACCAGCGTGGCATCGATCTCCGGCTTGCGTATCTCGACGATGTTCAGCGACACCTCGGCCTTGGCCATCTTCGCCAGGTCCTTGCGCAAGACCTCGATATCCTGGCCTTTCTTGCCGATCACCACGCCAGGCCGGGCGGCATAGATCGTCACGCGCGGCTTTTTGGCTGGCCGCTCTATCACCACGCGCGACACACCCGCCCCGGAAAGCTTCTTGCGGAGATGCGCACGCAACTTCAAATCGTCGAGCAGCAGCTTGGAGTAGTCGGCGCCGGCGAACCAGCGTGAGTCCCAGGTGCGATTGATGCCGAGCCGAAGCCCGATCGGATTGACTTTGTGACCCATCAGGCCGCCCTCTTCTCTTTGACCGGCTCGGCCACCGGCTCACGCTCGGCCACCACGATCTTCAAATGGCTGAACCACTTCTCGATACGCGCTGCGCGGCCACGGCCACGTGCGTGAAACCGGCGCATCACGATGGAGCGGCCCACTTCGGCGCGTGTGACGACCAGACGGTCCACGTCGAGCTGATGGTTGTTCTCGGCGTTAGCGATCGCACTCTCCAGCGCCTTGCGCACGGCGTGCGCGATGCGGCGCTTGCTGAACGTCAGCGTCGCCACCGCCTTGGACGCCGGCTGGTTGCGTATCAGGCCGGCCACCAGGTTCAGCTTCTCGGGGCTCGTGCGCAGATTGCTCAGCACGCATTGCGCCTCATTTTCCGCAACCGGCCGCGGTGCCTTGGGCTTGCTCATCCCCGCTTAGCCTTCTTGTCGGCCGAGTGGCCGGTGAACGTGCGCGTCGGCGAGAACTCACCGAACTTGTGGCCCACCATGTTCTCGTTGACCTGCACGGGCAGGAATTTGTGGCCATTATAGACGCCGAACGTCAGGCCGACGAATTGCGGCAATATCGTCGAGCGGCGCGACCAGATCTTGATGATCTCGTTGCGGCCCGAGGCGCGCGCCTTTTCGGCCTTACCCAGCATGTACCCGTCCACGAACGGGCCTTTCCAAACGGCGCGTGCCATCTTGCTTGCCCCTCGCTTACTTGTTCTTGCTGGCGCGACGGATGATCATCTTGTCCGTGCGCTTGTTGATACGCGTCTTGGCGCCCTTGGTGGGCTTGCCCCACGGTGTGACAGGGTGGCGACCACCGGAGGTGCGGCCCTCGCCGCCGCCATGCGGATGGTCGATCGGGTTCATCACCACGCCACGGTTATGCGGACGGCGACCCATCCAGCGGGCCCGGCCAGCCTTGCCGAAGCTCTGGTTCATGTTGTCGGCGTTCGACACCGCACCCACTGTCGCCATGCACTCGGCCCGCACGACACGCAGTTCGCCCGATTGCAGTTTGACCTGGGCGTAGCCGGCATCCTTGCCGACCAGCTGGGCATACGTGCCGGCCGCGCGCGCCATTTTACCACCGGCGCCGTTCTTCATCTCCACGTTGTGGATGATGGTGCCCACCGGGATGGCACCCAGTGGCATCGCATTGCCCGGCTTGATGTCCACCCGCGCGCCAGCCACCACGCTATCGCCGGCTTTCAGGCGCTGCGGCGCCAGAATGTAGGCCAGCTCGCCATCGGCATATTTGAGCAGCGCTATAAAGGCGGTGCGGTTCGGGTCGTATTCCAGGCGCTCCACGGTCGCGGCCACATCGAACTTGCGGCGCTTGAAATCCACGATGCGGTAGCTCTGCTTGTGCCCGCCGCCGCGGAAAAAGCTGGTGGTGCGGCCATGGTTGTTGCGGCCACCCGACTTGCTCTTGCCCTCGGTCAGGCCCTTGACGGGCTTGCCCTTCCACAGCTCTGAACGGTCGATCAGGACCGTCCCGCGCAGGCTCGCCGTGACCGGCTTGAATTGCTTGAGTGCCATCTATCCTATCCTCAGGCCGAGAGCCCGGTCGTCAGGTCTATCGATTGACCTTCCGCCAGCTGCACGTAAGCCTTTTTCACGTCCGATCGCACGCCGGGGCGGCCTTTGAAGCGCTTTGTCTTGCCCTTCTGCACCAGCGTGTTCACGCCGAGCACCTTGACGCCGAACAGCGTCTCGATCGCTTTCTTTATTTCAGGCTTTGTCGCATCCGTGGCGACGCGGAACACCATCTGGTTCCGCTCCGTCAGCAACGTCGCCTTTTCGGTGATCACCGGTGAGCGGATGATCTCGTACATCGCCTCGCGCGACATGTTCTCCGCGCGACGATGAACGTTCGCAATGACGGTCATGCCAGGCGCTCCCTCAACCCTTCGATCGCGGCCGTGGTCAGCACCAGCAGATCGTGCTGCAAGATGTCGTAGACGTTGGCGCCAACCGTGGGCAGCACGTCCACGCGGTGAATATTGGCGCTGGCGCGCAGGAAATTGGCTTCCACCGCGTGATCGATGAACAGCGTGCTAGTCCAGCCGAGAACCTTCAGCTTGGCCGCCAGCTCCTTCGTCTTCACCGAAGACGTCGCTGCGTCGATGACGATCAGCTTGCCTTCCGCCTGCTTCTGCGACAGTGCGCTGATCAGGCCGAGGCGGCGCACCTTCTTCGGCAGATCATAGCCGTGGTCACGCACGACGGGGCCGTGCACCACACCACCGGTGCGGAATTGCGGCGAGCGGAGGCTACCCTGGCGGGCGTTGCCGGTGCCTTTCTGCTTGTAGGGCTTTTTGGTGGTGCCGGACACTTCGCCCATGCCCTTCGCCTTATGGTTGCCGGATCGGCGGCGGGCCAGCTGCCAGTGCACCACGCGCGCCATGATGTCCTGACGCGGCGCGGCGCCGAAGATGGATTCAGGGAGGTCGGCTTCGCCGGCGCTGGTATTGTCGAGTGTCCTGATGTCGATCTTCATCGTCTGATCCTCAGCCGGCGACAGCATCTGTGGCCGGTGCCGCCGTAGCGGCCAGCGCTGCCGGATACGGCGCGTCGGCATGGCGCGCGCGCTTGACCGCATCGCGCACCAATACGAAATCGCCCTTGGCACCCGGTATGGCGCCCTGCACCATGATCAGCCCGCGTGCCGCATCGATATGCGCCACCACCAAGTTCTGCGTGGTCACCCGCTCCTGGCCGAGATGGCCGGCCATCTTCTTGTTCTTGAACGTCTTGCCGGGGTCTTGGCGGTTGCCCGTGGAACCATGCGAACGATGACTGACGGAGACGCCGTGCGATGCCTCGAGCCCGCGGAAGTTCCAGCGCTTCATCGCACCGGCAAAGCCCTTACCCTTCGTGGTGCCGGTCACGTCGACCTTCTGGCCGGGCACGAAATGCGCGGCCGTGATAACGGAGCCGGGTTCGACCACGGCATCGGGCGCGCAACGGAACTCGACCAGCTTGCGGCGTGGCTCCACCTTCACACGGGCGTAATGACCACGGTTGGCCTTGCTGACGTTCTTCACCTTGGCGATCGATGTGCCGAGCTGCATCGCGGTGTAGCCGTCCCGCTCCTGCGTGCGCACATCGACCACCTGCACCTCATCGAGATGCAGGACGGTGACGGGCACGTGGCTGCCGTCTTCCTTGAACAGCCGGGTCATTCCCAGCTTGCGTGTTATCAAACCCGTGCGCATCTTCGCCTCTTACTTGGTCGTAGCTTGGTGCCTGCGTCCGGTCAGATCTTGATCTCGACATCCACGCCGGCGGCCAGGTCGAGCTTCATCAGCGCGTCCACCGTCTGCGGCGTGGGCTCCACGATGTCCAGCAGCCGGCGATGCGTGCGTATCTCGAATTGCTCGCGGCTTTTCTTATCCACATGCGGCGAGCGGTTCACGGTAAAACGCTCGATATGCGTGGGCAACGGGATGGGGCCGCGCACCCGGGCACCCGTACGCTTCGCCGTGTTGACGATCTCCTTCGTGCTGTTGTCCAGCACGCGGTGATCGTACGCCTTGAGGCGAATGCGTATGTTCTGGTTGTCCATCGTACTCTTCTATTCGTAGGGGAAGGCAAGGCCTTCTTTTCTGTAGAAAAGAAGCAAAAGACTTCTGCTCCGCTGTCGCGGAACCTTTCCGGTGAGTCCGCGACAGCGGAGCAAAAGCTTTTTGGTCCTTTTTCTCGAAAAAGGCTGCTTCCTTTCTTAGTCCATGATCTTGGCGACGACGCCCGCGCCGACCGTCCGGCCACCCTCGCGGATGGCGAACCGCAGGCCCTCGTCCATAGCAATCGGCTGGATCAGCTCGACATCCATCGACACGTTGTCACCAGGCATCACCATCTCGACGCCCTCCGGAAGCTGCACCACACCCGTCACGTCCGTCGTGCGGAAGTAGAACTGCGGACGGTAGTTGGTGAAGAACGGCGTGTGGCGACCGCCCTCTTCCTTCGTCAACACGTAGGCTTCGGCCTTGAACTTCTTGTGCGGCGTGATCGAGCCTGGCTTGGCCAGAACCTGGCCGCGCTCCACATCCTCGCGCTTCGTGCCGCGCAGCAGGGCGCCGATGTTGTCGCCGGCCTCTCCGCGATCGAGCAGCTTGCGGAACATCTCCACGCCGGTGACGATCGTCTTGACCGTGTTCTTGATGCCGACGATCTCAACCTCGTCGCCGACGTTGACGATACCACGCTCGACGCGGCCGGTGACGACAGTGCCACGGCCGGAGATGGAGAACACGTCCTCGATCGGCATCAGGAACGGACGGTCGATCG
>CAXUOA010000104.1:0-9042 GCA_964252625.1 uncultured Acetobacteraceae bacterium
CATCATCACCGCGTGCGTCACCCGGTTATAGGTGATCGCAACCGCGGTCTCCTCGGCCAGCTCCCGTCCGAGGCTGGCCGCCACGCCGTTGCGCCAGCCCGTACTCGGAAATGCAACGGAAGGCGGGATCACGCAGGGACGCCTCGTTTTAAGATTGATCGTTGTCCTAAGAGGAAGGAAGGCCTTCTTTTTCGAGAAAAAGAAGCAAAAAGCTTTTGCTGGCGCTGTCGCCGGCATTTGCAGTGCACGTCCCTGCAGCGCGCAAACGGCGGAGGCAAAAGCCGGCCTTTTCCAGGGATGGGGACCGCTCGCCTGAAGGGCCAACCTTAGCGGTCGGTCGCCTCGGATAGCCGCCAGAGCGAGTCCTGAGTCAGTTGAAAACCCGCTTAAATACCCGCCCCTGCATCCTGGTGTATGCCACACTCCGTCTTCCCCGTCCCGGCCCAGCGCCCGCTACGAGGATCCTCCCCCGCCGCCACCGACCGCGTGCACGTGGCGCAGCCGATGGAAGGATACCCAGCCATGCTCAACCTGTGCCGCGGCAGCCCGCGTGCCTTCATTTCCGCCTCGATATCGGCCGCACTCCAGGCCGCCAGCGGATTGAACTTCACTTTGCCCGCAACCGTCTCGCGCACCGGCAGGGCAGCCCGCGTCGCCGATTGATGCCGCTTGCGGCCGGTGATCCACGCGTCGAACGGCGCCAGCGCGCGGTCCAGCGGCGTCACCTTGCGCAAGGCGCAGCACGCGTCCGGATCGAACCGCCATAGCTCCGCACCGGGGTCGTTGGCCACCAGCTCGGCGTCGCTCGGCCCCACGCTGCGCACATCGGTCAGCCCGAGCACGCGCACCAGCGTGTCCCGATACGCCAGCGTCTCGCTGAAATGCTGCCGTGTGTCGACGAAGACCACCGGCGTCGCCGGATCCACCTCGGCCACCAGCGCCAGCAGGACTGCGGATTCCGCACCGAACGACGAGACTACGGCCACCCGCCCTGCATTCTCCCGCAGCGCGTCGCGCAACAGGGCCAGACTCTCGCTCACATGCGCCGGGACTTCGGCTGCCTGCTCATCGAACAGACCGTCAAACGTGATGCAATCGAGCATGGCCACCTCAACGTCGCGAGAGAACGCCACAATAGCCGTTCATTGGAAGTGATATAGAGGGTTGAACGCCACACCAGCGTTGAATCGGCTATGCACACCGTGCAATGCGAACCCGGTTGGTAGGAAACCTGCACGCGTGTGAGTCATGGCCGTTTGACCCCACCCACCCCGCCTTCTATCCACGCCGCGACCATGAACACCGAAGACGCAAACCCGATCTGGCGCGTGACCAAAACGTATGGTCACGAGCAAGGACTGTCCTGCGCCTTCCGCCAGTGGCAGGCCCGGCATTCGCACTGCCGCTTCCTGCACGGCTACGCGCTGGCGTTCCGCTTCACCTTCGCGGCCCGAACGCTGGACGATCGCGGCTGGTGTATCGATTTCGGCGGCCTCAAACCCCTGCGCCTTTGGCTGCATACCATGTTCGACCACACCTTGCTGGTCGCCTCCGACGATCCTGACCTGAACGCCTTCACGGCCTTGCAGACCGCGGGCCTCGCCCAGCTACGCGTGGTCGAAGCTGTCGGCTGCGAGGCGTTTGCCGCTCTCGCCCATCACTGGGCTGCCGGTTTCCTCGCCGGCGAGACCGCCGGCCGCGTCATCGTCGAGCGTGTCGAAGTCAGCGAACACCCTGCCAACGCTGCCTCCTTCGCGCCCGGCCTCACCCGCGCCTGAATGCCACCGCAACCCGCCTGCAACGCCCGGCGTTCGTAACCAAATGGACCAGATTGCCACGCCCGCACCCGCCACCCGCCCCGGCCGCCGGCGTCATCCCGTCCCGCGTGTGCTGGCCACCATCTTCGGCGTGCTCGTCATTGGCGTGATCGCCCTGATCTTGCTGTGGAACTGGGACTGGTTCATCCCGATCGTGCAGAACCAGGCGTCCGCCGCCATCGGCCGCCGGGTCACCATCTCGCATTTGCACGTCCGCCTCGGCCGCAACACCACGGTCGCCGCCGCCAACGTCGTCGTCGCCAACCCGGACGGTTTCGTCAGCACCTACCCGCTGGCCCGCATCGGCCGCCTCACCATCGTCGCCAGCGTGATGGATTACATCCGTCACCGCACCATCGTGCTGCCCAGCATAGCGCTGGACCACCCCGACATCCGCGCCATCGCCATGCCGGATGGCAGCAACAACTTCACCCTCAAGTTCGCGCCGGCCAAGCCAGGCGCCAAACCCTCCCCGCCGCCGCAAATCGGTGACCTGCAAATCACCGCCGGCACCGCCTACGTCGTCGACCCCAAGGTCAAGACGAACTTTGCCGCCGGCATCGCCACCCGCCTTGCCTCAGGCGCGCAGCCCGCTGCAATCGTCGTCAACGCGAAAGGCACCTACGCGGCCCAGCCCGTGACAGCCGACTTCATCGGCGGCGCACTTCTCAGCCTGCGCGACGCCCAGCACCCCTACCCGATCGACCTGCACGTCGCCAACGGGCCAACCAAGGCCGCGCTTGTCGGCACGGTGCAGAACCCGCTGAACTTCGCCGGCGCCAAGCTGAAGCTCAGCTTCTCCGGTCCCGACATGTCCCAGCTTTATCCGCTGACCGGCATCCCGATCCCGCAGACCCCACCTTTCTCCATCGCCGGCAACCTGGACTACGCCCCTCCGCGCATACGCTTCACCGATTTCGAAGGCCGCGTCGGCTCCTCCGATTTGGGCGGCAACATCAGCGCAGAGCCCCGCCCAGGCAAGCGCCCCGACGTGACCATGGACCTGGTCAGCAAACGGGTGGACCTGGCCGACCTGGGCGGCTTCATCGGCACCCCGGCCGGCAAGCTGAACCAGACCGCCGGCGAGACCGCCGAACAGAAGCAGCAGGCGGCCGCCGCCAAGAGCAGCAAGAAGCTGTTCCCGGACACCAAGATCAACATGCCCAAGATACGTGCCGCAGACATCCACCTGAAATACAACGCCGATCACATCGAGAATAAATTCACCCCGTTCGACAAGCTCCACGTCACGATGGACATCGTGGACGGCAAGATCTCCCTCCACCCGCTGGACTTCGTCGTCGGTAACGGAGACATCGCCAGCGTCATCGAACTGACCCCCGACGCGAACGACCTGATCCACGCCAATGCGGATATACGCTTCCGGCATATCGAACTTGCCCGCCTGATGCAGGCCACCCACACCTTCAAGGGTAACGGCATAATCGGCGGCGAGGCGCGCATCGACACCAATGGAAACTCGCTCGCAAGCATGATGGGCCAGGGCAATGGGGAGCTGAAGCTCGTGCTCACCAGCGCCGGCAACGTCTCCGCCCTGCTGGTCGACATCGCCGGCCTCGAATTCGGCAACGCCCTGCTCTCCGCGCTCGGCGTGCCAAACCGCGCCAAGATCGAGTGCGCCGACCTCGACCTGCCGATGCACCAGGGCACCGTGGACATCAAGGAGATGCTGCTCGACACCGATGAGGCCCGTGTCGTCGGCAAAGGCAGCGTCGACCTGAAGGACCAGACGATGGACATGTCGCTGACCACCCGCTCCAAGCACTTTTCCATCGGCTCCCTGCCCGGCCCGATCAACCTCACGGGCGCCATCACCAGCCCGTCGATACGCCCGGGCGCCGAGGTGGCGGCACGCGCCGGCGCCGCGGTCGGCCTCGGGATCGTGCTTACCCCCCTGGGGGCGTTGCTGCCCACGATCCAGTTTGGCGTCGGCAAGGACGATGCTTGCCCAAAGGCGGAAGCGGCGGAGAAGCAGCCTTTGAAGGCGCCGCCGGCCAGCAAGCAGCACGCGCATAAGTGATGCTGGCGGCCATTGAAGGTATGGCTGGAGCTCTGCCCCAAACCCCGTTGGGGCCTCGAGGCTCCGGACTCCCGTCTGTTAGGATTGCTGAAACCGGGCTTTAGGAACGGCAGTCCTCGTGGCGTCCATGGGCGTCACGCGCCAGCCTCAGGCCGCCGCCAGATACAACTTTTTCCAAAAAAGACACCGCCGCCTCACCTGCAGGGTTTGGCTTCGCCCGTCTTTTCTGGAACAAGCCGCCGCGATGCCCTCCATCTCCATCCCGCTGCAATCGGCTTCCAACCTGCGTGACCTTGGTGGCTGGCCCACGCAGGGCGGCCGCCACGTCCGCACGGGCCTGATCTTCCGCGCGCCCGCGCTGAGCCACCTTTCCGCCGAAGACGAAGCGGTGATCGCCGGCCTGGGCCTGCGTACGGTATGCGACCTGCGCGGCGTCCGGGAAGCCGCGCATAACCCGGTCACCCTCGCCGGCACAGCCAGGCTGTCTCTGCCGATCGAACCCGCCGTCGGCGCCAACCTCCGTGACATCCTCCGGACGGGCCAGGATAGCGGCCACACCACTCCCGAGGACATGCAGGATCTGCTGCGGGAGGCCTACCGCGCCTACGCCCTGCAGAGCTTCCGCCAGTATCGCGCCTTGTTCGCCGCCCTGCTGGCGCCGGGTGGCACGCCGCTCCTGCTGCACTGTTCCGCCGGCAAGGACCGCACCGGCTTCGGCTCCGCCCTGCTTCTCAGCGCCCTCGGCGTCGCCTGGGACCACGTGCTGGAGGACTACCTTGCCACCAACACCCTGTGGCGCCGCGAGATCACCGGCAATTTCGACCTGCCGCCGGCCGTGAAGGATGTGCTCTTCAGCGCCCATGAGACATTGCTGACCACCGCCTTCGACGCTCTGCGCAGCCAATACGGCTCGCTGGACGCCTATCTGGAGCAGGCGATCGGGCTGGACGCGGCAGCGCAGGCTACGCTGATCGAGCGTTTCACCGCGTGACCGGCGACGCAAAAACGCCTTCCAGCAGATCCCCCGCCAGCGGCCTCTGCGGCCAGCACGCGACAGCGGCATAGGCCATGGATCTCTCCGTCGCGCATCTGCTCGCAGTGGCCGGACACAGCGTGCTGCTCCAGGGTGCGGCCATCGTCATCGGCACCTTCATCCTGGAAGACGCAGCCACCGCCGCCGCAGCCCTGGCCGTGCAGAGCGGCGCCGTTTCCATACCGGTCGCCCTCGCCTCGCTGTATATCGGCATCGTCCTCGGTGACATCGGCCTCTACGGCCTGGGCCGCCTCGCGGCGAGCGTGCCCTGGGCCGCCCGCCTGATCCCGGCACAGCGGCAGCAGCAAAGCCGCGTCTGGCTGGAACGCCACGTCTTCAAGGTCGTCTTCATCAGCCGCTTCCTGCCGGGCGTCCGCCTGCCCACCTACACGGCCTGCGGCTTTCTGGGCGCAAACTTCCGAAAGTTCGTCGCCGCCGCCGTCGGCGCCACCCTGATATGGACTTCCGCGTTGTTTGCCGTGTCGCTGCGGGTGGGCAAGCTCCTCGTCGAGCACCTCGGCGAGTGGCGCTGGGCCGGCTTTGCAGCCTTTATCGTGTTCATCGTTCTGGCCGGCCGCCTCGCGGTCCGCACGCAAGCAAAGGGATAGCAACTTGGACGCGCTCGCCTCGGGTATTGACCCAGACGCGCTGGAAGCAGCGCTCGCCGACCCGATGCCGCGCCGGCGTGAAGTCTCGCCGTTCGAGTTCCTGCCCCAGTGGCTCACCTATTTCCCGGTGATCGCCCAGTGGATCGCGCTCGGCGCCTGGCATCGTGACCTCAGCCTGCCCACCGCCGCCAACCCGGCCGTCACCACCGGCGGCCTGTGCGGCGAGAGCAAGACCGCCATCCTGGACCTCGTCACAGGCGAGGCCCGCGACACCATCGCGCCCTACACCACCATCGTCACCGGACAGGACGACCTCACGCGCGCCACCGCCGCGCTGGCCGCAGCCGGCCTGGAACTGCCCGTCGTCCTCAAACCGGATATCGGCCTGAACGGCGCCGGCGTCCGCCTCGTCGAGGACGAAGCGTCGCTCGCCGCAGCGCTGGCCGCCTTCCCGCGCCGCGTAAAGCTCGTCCTGCAGCATCTCATCCCCTACGAGGGCGAAGCCGGCATCTTCTACATCCGCCGCCCGCAGGATCACGTTGGCCACGTCAGCTCGCTCACCCTCAAGCACGCTCCCACCGTCACCGGCGACGGCAAATCCACTCTGCGCCGCCTCATCCAGACCGACCCGCGGCACGGCAAGCTGCAACACCTCTATCTCGCGAGGCTCGCTACGCAGCTCGACAGCACTCCCGGACGCGGCGAGCGCGTGCGCCTGGTGTTCGCCGGAAACCATTGCCGCGGCTCGATCTTCCGCAACGGCGCCGCGGACATCACGCCCGCGTTGGCCACGCGTATCGACCAGATCGCCCGCGCCATGCCGGATTTCCACTTCGGCCGCATCGATGTGCGTTACCGCAGCATGCACGCGCTACGCGAAGGCACCGGCTTCAAGATCATCGAGATAAACGGCGTCGGTTCCGAAGCCACGCATATCTGGGACCCCGACACGACCTTGCGCGAGATCTATTCCGTGCAGTTGCGTCATTATGGCGCCGCGTGGGCGATAGCCGCGGAAATGCGCAGGCGTGGGGCTAAATCCAGCGGATTGTGGCCGATGTTCCAGGACTGGCAAAACCAGCTCCGGCTTATGGCGTCTTATCCGTTGAACGATTGAAGGCAAGGCAAGGCCTTCTTTTTTAAAAAAAAAGCAAAAAACTTTTACTTCCCCCGCATCTGCACCAGCCAGCACTTTCCGGAAAGTGCGAGGCACCTGCAGCAGCGGAGAGACAAAAGTTTTTTGCTTCTTTTCTTCAAAAAAGCAGGTCTTGCTTTCTTAGGATTTCATTGAATGGACACCAACACCGCCACCGACCTCTTTACCCCGGTAAAACTCGGCCCGCTAACGCTCCCCAACCGCATAGTCATGGCCCCGCTCACCCGCAGCCGCGCCCAGGCCGGCGGCGTGCAAGGCGAGCTGAACGCCACCTACTACGCCCAGCGCGCCAGCGCCGGCCTCATCGTCAGCGAGGCCACCAACATCTCCCGCCAGGGCCGCGGCTACGCCCTTACGCCCGGCATCTTCACCCAGGCCCAGATCGCCGGCTGGCGCCTGGTCACCGAAGCCGTGCACGAAAAGGGCGGCCGCATTTTCTGCCAGCTCTGGCATGTCGGCCGCATCAGTCACCCGGACCTGCAGACGGATCAGGCGCTTCCCGTGGCACCCTCGCCCCTACGCGCCACCAAGGGCACCGCCTTCACCGATTCCGGCCCGCAGGCCTTTGTCATCCCACGCGCGCTGCGCACCAACGAGATCCCCGGCATCATCGCCGACTACGCCCACGCCGCGGACTGCGCCAGGCAGGCCGGGTTCGATGGCGTGGAGATCCACGCCGCCAATGGCTACCTGATTGACCAATTCCTGCGCACCGGCACTAACCACCGCTCCGACGAATACGGCGGCTCGCTGGAGAACCGCGCCCGCCTGCTCACCGAAGTCACCGAAGCCGTCCTGAAAGTCTGGCCGGCGGACAGCGTCGGCGTCCGTCTCGGTCCCACCAGCGCCGCCAACGACATCTCGGACGCCGACCCGCAAGCCACCTTCGGCTACGCCGTCTCCCAGATGGACCGTGCCGGCCTGGCCTACATCCACGTCATCGAGGGCGAGACTCAAGGCCCGCGCGACTCGATCCCTGGCTTCGATTTCCGCGCGCTGAAGCGCCTGTTCCGCGGCCTGTACATGGCCAACAACAACTTCACCCTGGACCTGGCCGAGCACGCCCGCCGCACGGACTCCGCCGACCTCATCTGCTTCGGCCGCCCCTTCATCGCCAACCCGGACCTGGTGGAACGCTTCCGCGAAGGCGCGCCGCTCGCGCCCGAAGCGGCCAAGGAGACTTGGTACGGTGGGCGCGCGCACGGCTACACGGACTTCCCCCGGCGTGACGGCACGATCGGATAAGGCAAGGAAGCAAGCAGTCCTTTTTTGAAAAAAAGGACCAAAAAACTTTTACTCCCCCGCATTTGCACCAGCCGGCCGCCGCGGGGGATAACCGGGCGCCGAAGCGTCGGGGGAGTAAAAGTTTTTTGCTTCTTTTTGCAAAAAAGAAGGCCTTCCTTCCTTCCAAAACCCGCCTTGGTGTACGTATGAACCACCGGGCAAGCACGCCGCCCGGCCCACAGCCGGAACCGCCGCATGACCTACCTGCACGCCTTGATCATCGCCGTCCTGCAGGGGGCCACCGAGTTGTTCCCCGTAAGCTCCCTCGGCCACGCCGTCATCGTGCCGGCCCTGCTCGGCTGGCATTTCGACCAGCACGCCCCTGTCTTCCTGCCGTTCCTCGTCCTGTTGCATGTCGGCACCGCGGCCGCCCTGCTCGGCTATTTCTGGCGTGACTGGTGGGCGCTCGGCACCGGCGTGCTCGGCCTCTCCGGCCCGGACCGCGGCCGCGAAAGCCGCCACATCTTCCTGCTTCTGGTCATCGCCACCATCCCCGCGGTGATCGCCGGCGGCCTGCTGGAACACCAGGTCCGCCGCCTGTTCGAGGCGCCGATCACCGCCTGCTACTTTCTCGCCGCCAACGGCATGCTGCTGATCGCCGGCGAACACCTTCGCCGCCACGCCGTCAGTGGCGCGCCCGCCCGTCCGCTCGCCACCCTCACCGCCGTGGACGCGTTCGTCATCGGCCTGTGGCAGTGCCTGGCCCTGCTCCCGGGCCTGTCGCGCTCCGGCGCCACCATCACCGGCGGCCTGATACGCGGCATAGACCACGCGGCCTCGGCGCATTTCTCCTTCCTTATCGCCCTGCCCGTCATCCTCGGCGCCACCGCCCTGGAGGTGCCCAAGCTGCTGCACGCCAACGTGCCGGCCGGCACGTTCCAGATCGCCACCGTGGCGGCGGTCGTTGCGGGTCTGGTGGCGCTGGCAAGCACTGCATTTCTGATGCGGTATTTCCGGAACAACAGCCGCTGGGCGATGGATCCGTTCGGGTATTATTGCATCGTCGCCGGGCTGGTCAGCGGGATTGTGATCTATGCAGCGTGAAGGCAAGGCCTTCTTTTTTGAAAAAAAGAAGCAAAAAACTTTTGCTCCTGTCGCCTGCA
>CAXUOA010000105.1:0-9021 GCA_964252625.1 uncultured Acetobacteraceae bacterium
GGACGGTTGCGGGCCGGATCTCCGTCATCATGCCCACCTGCGGCGCCGGCGGCCTGGTGCGCACCGCCATCAAGACGTTGCGCGCCACCAGCGCCCCTGCGCGGCCGGACGGGCGGGAGGTGGAGATCATCGTCCTGGACAACACGCCGGTCCGCGAGACGCGGCTGCGCGCCTGGCTGCGCCGGCAGGCCGACGTGGTCATCGACATGCCCGGCGCGTTCAACTGGTCGCGTTTCAACAATTTGGGCGCCCGTGCGGCCACGGGCGAGTACCTGCTGTTCCTCAACGACGACGTCGAGACCCGGCAGCCGGACTGGCTGGAGGCGATGCTGGAGCACGCGCAGCGGCCGGAAGTGGGCGTGGTCGGCGCGCGGCTGCTCTACCCGGACGGCACGGTGCAGCACGGTGGCCAGTACCTGGCCGACAGCCATGCACGCCACGCGTTCCGTTTCGCACCCGCCGCCAGCTTTGGCCCGTTCGGCCTGGCCAGCGTATCGCGCGAGGTCATCTCGGTGACCGGCGCGTGCCAGATGATGCGCGCGGGCACCTTCGCCCGGCTCGGCGGCTTCGAGGAGGCCCACAGCGTCGTCAACAACGACCTCGATTTCTGCCTGCGTAGCTGGCGTGCCGGCCTGCGCGTGGTCTACACCCCGCACGCCACGCTGACCCACCATGAGCTGGCGAGCCGGGCGGCGCTGCAGGACAGCTATGACGAGCAACGTTTCGCCAGCGCCTGGCGCGCATGCTTCCTTGCCGGCGATCCCTATCGCAGCCCCCGCCTGGCGTTGGATGCCGACCATTACGGGGCGGACCCGGAGCCGGCCGTGCTGGTGCATGTCGGCAGGCGGGGGCCGCCTGCCGATGCGGTGCGCCGGATCCTGGCCGTCAAGCTGGACCACATCGGCGATTTCCTGACGGCCCTGCCTGCCATACGCAGCCTCAAGCGGCGCTTTCCCGGCGCCAGCATAGACCTGCTGGCGCCCGCCGCATCCGCCGAGCTGGCGCGCCAGGAGCCGGCGATCAGCGAGATCGTCGTGTTCGACTTCTTCCACGCCCGGTCCGGCCAGGGCCAGAAGGGCGTAAGCGAGGCCGAATTCCGCGAGCTGTCTGCCCGGCTGGCGCCGGTGCACTACGACATCGCGATCGACCTCCGCATGCAGCCGGAGACGCGCGCTGTCCTGCCCTATACGGGGGCGGCCCTGCTGGCCGGCTACGATCACGGCAACCGTTTCGGCTTTCTGGACGTGGCGCTGGAATGGGAGGGCGACCACCGTCTCGTCGCCAAGCGCGCCCACGTCTCCGAGCGCCTGGTGCAGCTCGTCTCGGCCACGGAGGATGCCTGCCGCGCGGAACCCCAACCCGACGACGCGCCACCCCTGACGCCGTCCGAGGTGCCGGCTCTGGCGGGCCTGCCGCCAGCCTTCCTCGCGCGGCCTATCGTCTGCGTGCATCCGGGCGTCGGCAACGTGGTCCGCCAGTGGCCGGTGGCGAACTACGCGGCGTTGATCGACCTGCTGGCAGGCGAGGGCCTGGGCGTGGTGCTGATCGGCGCGCCCGAGGAGGCGGCGATCGCCGACGACATCCTCCGGCGCGTCGCCACGCCGGGCGCGGTGGAGTCGCTTGTCGGCCGCGTCAAGCTGGCGCAGCTTCCCGCGGTCATGCGCGCCTGCGCCCTGTTCGTGGGCAACAACAGCGGTCCGCAGCATCTGGCAGCCTCCCTTGGCCTGCCCGCCATCGGCATCCATTCCGGCGTGGTGGACGCGACCGAATGGGCGCCGCTCGGCAGCCAGGCGGTGGCGATCCGGCGGCGCATGATCTGCGGGCCGTGCTACCTGGAGTTCGCGTCCGATTGCCCGCGCGACCTGGCCTGCCTGACCGGCTTGCGCCCGCGCGATGTATTCGCACTTTGCAAGAGGATGCTTACGCACCCACTACAGCAGGGCAAGGTCTGTCTAAATACTTGAGATGCCATTGCGATGGAACTTCTCGTAATCTTCTGGACGCTATTCAGACACGCTGGCTCTAATTTCTATCTCGTGGTTTTGATTGTGCACTGCGAAAAAGTCTGGCGAGAAATTTTTCTGCGGCGTAGCCTGCGTAACACATCGGCCGCGTGAACGTGCTGAATGCCGTGGTAGCACCCCGGTGTGGGCCGGGCGCGGGCTGCGGCACACGCGGAGACGGGTTTGGCATCCACTCTTGTCGGCACAGACCTGAGCGAGCGGGACGACGCGTCCCACAGCGGCTTCGTGGACCTGATCGACAGCCGGCAGGGCGTGCGTGGCTGGGCGGTCAACCATGCCGATCCACTCGATCCGGTTCGTCTTCAGCTCTGTGTCGGCGAGCAAATCGTGGCCGAGATCCACGCCGATGCCGACCGTGCCGACATCTCGGCCAAGCTGGGACGTCCGGCACGCGCCGGCTTCGCGTTCGACGCCGAGATCATGGTGACGCTGCCGAGCTTCATGGAGGATCCGGAAGATCCGGTTACGGTGCGGGTGGCGGAGAGCGGCCTGAAGCTGCCGGGTTCCGCGCAGTCGCCGCCGACGATCGGGCAGATCATCGCCCAGCTCCGTATCGACGCCACGCCGGAGCCGCGCAGCACGATCGCCGATCTCGAGTTCATGCTGGACGAGCTGCGCGCCGGCGCCGACGCCCTGGCCGAAAGTCCGCTGCGCCCGCTGCCAGAGAACCTGCAGGGCTACATCGAGACCGTCGCCGTCGATACGTCCGGCCAGGTCTGGTTCATGGGCTGGATGAAGCGTGGGCACGTGCAGGAATTCAGTGCCGTGGTGGTCGAGCGGCGCAAATACGCCGCGGCGGTCGCACTGATGAGCTACGCGCGTGACGACTTGCCCTCCGACAGCTGCGGCATCGTCGGGCTGATCTACTCGAACTGGCGCCCGAGCTCCGCCTCTTCGGAAATCCACGTGTTCTTCGGCATCGGCGGGCGCTTCCATCTGCGCGCCCACTCACCTTTGCGCATCCTCATGTCGGGCGAGCTGATCGGCGAGTATGAGGGTGTGCGGGAACGCTGTTTCGGCGCGGGCAGGACCATCGCGCTGCAGCGCATGCTCACCGCGCTGGAGAACTGGCTGCCGACCCGGACCGCAGCGCAGTGGTTTGCCACCGAATGCTCGATCGACCGTATCCTGCTCGTGCCGGGGCTGGGCTGTCTGGTGGAAGGCTGGGTGGTCAGCCCGATGAAGCGCATCGAGGCGCTGCGGCTACGTGTCGGCGCCTCGGTCATGTCTGCCGATCCCGAGGGCATCTACTGGAAACCGCGGCCGGATCTGCTGGGCGCCTTCCCGAACAGCGAGCGCATGGTACAAAGGGCGGGTTTCGTGGGCCTGTTTGCCGGCGATGCCGAGCCGGAGGACTTTGCCGAGCCCGTGCTGAAAGTGATCTTCCAGGGCGGCAGCTCCGCCAACTGGAGCATAGCCGCCACTGCCTTTCGCCGGCTGGGCCATTCCGCCGGGGTGGAGGACGCGCTGATATTCTTTCCGGCCTTGCAGGAGGAAGTCTTCTTCCCGCGTTTCGCCGAGGCGGCAATCAGGGCCGAGCGCAACGCGATGAACCCGCCGGTCGTGCTCAGCGTGCAGCGCAGCCGCCGCGTGATGGTGTTCGTGCTGCCCGAGGACCGGTGTGACCTTTTCCTGCTGTTCGAAGAGCTGGCCCAGCAATGCCGGACGGCCGGCGGCATCGAGGCCGTGGCCTTTGTCGCCGCCTCCAAGTCGAACCGGTCGGATGCACTCTGGCTGTTCCGCGAGTTCCAGGCGGGGCCGGGCGCCGCGCACAGCATCGCCTGCAGCCTGCTGGTGATCGACGATGCGGCCCAGGCGTTCGCCCTGCTGCCCGAGTTGCTGCGCGAAGTCGGTGCCAACCGCTTCTTCTTCGCCGGCGCGGGTGTGTTCCTCAAGGAGTCCGGATGGGCGCGCGCCAGGCAGGCGCTGACCCCTGGTGCCACGGACCTCGTCTTCTTCGGCATGGAGGCGGAAGAATACGAGGACTGCGAGGCGGCAGCCGGGGTGACCGGGCGCTGCTTTGCCTGGTCGACGGGACATCTCGCCCGCTGGGCGCTGAGCGCTCCCTCCTTCATGGGCGGCTTCTACCGTGACAACGGGTTGTTGCAGTCCCGCTCGGCGCATGTCGTCCATCACAACGCGACCGGTGCGACACGCACCCTGCTGTCCACCCGCATCCAGGAAGCCGTCAACAGCACCGTCTATGCCATGAGCGGCCAGCATCGCGGCTTCAACGCGGCGACGGGCCCTGCCGCGCAGGCCCGGCCGGCGCCTGCCGGCGTGCCCAGGCAGATGCAGCGGGCGGCCGTCTGATGCCGGACAGCATGGCGGCTCCGCCATCCGGGCCCATAGCGATCGTGTCCCATACCCATCCGTCCGTCAGCAAAGGCGGCGCGGAGATCGCCGCCTACGCGCTGTACGAAGGCCTGCGCATGATCGGCGTGGATGCCATCTTCATTGCCGTCTGCCCCTCCTCGGACCGCGGCCGGCTGCTGCTCGGGTCAGACCGCGAGTTTGCGATCATCAGCGACCAGAACCGGTACGATCATTTCTACCATCTCTCGGCAGGCGATATCTGGCGGCAGCTCAAAGCCATCCTGCTGCGGCAGAGCGTGCGCCTGGTGAACTTCCACCACTTTCTCCAGCTCGGCGTGAACACGCTGCGTGCCCTGCAGGCGGAGACCGACATTCCGTTCGCGGTGACCCTGCACGAGTTCCTCGCCATCTGCGCGCATCATGGCCAGATGGTCACCCGTCCTGCCAGACGGCTTTGCCAGGCCGCCTCTCCCGTAGCGTGCGCCACCTGCTTTCCGGAGCACAGCCGCCAGCAGTTCAACACGCGCAAGCAGGTCATCCAGGCCGCCCTGATGCCGGCCGCCGGCTTCATCTCGCCGAGCCACTTCCTGGCGGACAGGATGATCGAATGGGGCCTGCCGCGAGAGAAGTTCGTGGTCATCGAAAACGGCCTGCGCCCGGCGGGCCGAAAGGACGAGCGGGCGCGTCCGGCCAGCACGTTCGGTGCCACCGGACCCAGCCTGGTCGGCAGCCGGCCCTGGACCTTCGGATATTTCGGCCAGATCACCCCGTTCAAGGGCGCCGACATCCTGCTCGACACGATGGACCTGCTCGCCAAGCAGCCGGACATCGGCCAGAAGATACGCATACGCGTACACGGCAACATCATCGGCCAGGAAGCCGCCTTTGTCAGCCGCTTCAACACGATGTTCGAACGCAACAGCTTCGCCAGCTACGCCGGGCCATACGACAACGCCGACGTGCGCAAGCTGATGCTGGCCTGCGACTACGTGATCACCCCCAGCACGTGGTGGGAAAACTCGCCCGTCGTCATACAGGAGGCGTTTGCCGCCGGCCGGCCGGTCATCTGCACCGGCATAGGCGGCATGGCCGAGAAGGTTGCGAACCACCGGGCCGGCCTGCATTTCCGCGCCAGCGACCCTACCGACCTGGCGCGTGCCATGGGCGAGGCAGCCGATGAGGTGCTGTATCAGGCCCTGTGCTCCGGTCTGCCCGAAGTCAGCGACCAGACGGCGATGGCGCGTGACTATCTGGCGAGCTTCAACCGGCTGGTAAAATCCGCAGGCACCGCGGATGTGGCGCGCGTGCCGCGCCGCCGGGCGCGCGCCACGGTCTGAGTGTCCGTTTTGAAACGCGCTCTGGCGGCCTGACGGCGATTTGCGCTCCGGTGCTCATGGCCACAGAAGGCCACTCCGCTCGGTGCTCGAAAATAACCGCCAGCTGACCCACCAGAACGCGGTTTGAAATGGACACCGAGGGCCAGACGCCCTGTCGGGCACATTGTATGTCCAGAACGCCAAAATACGATCCCAAGACGTATAACATCACTAATTACGTGATCAATCTTGCACTTTCGCAAGCAACCAGTCACCCTGGCGGCGCGGGTATTGAGGTGTCCACGTGGTAATCAACGCGCGAACTCTGTGGTTATCGGCGGCGGCTCTCCTGTGCCTGTTTCCCACCGGCGTGTGGGGTCAGGAGCGCACGGTCCGAATAGGCTACCAGAAATACGGCACGCTGGTCGTCGAAAAAGCGCGTGGCACGCTGGAACGCCGGCTGGCGCCCCTGCACGTGCACGTCACCTGGACGGAGTTCCTGGGTGGCCCTGCCTTGCTGGAGGCGATGGGCGCGGACAGCATCGATTTCGGCATCGCCGGCGACACGCCGCCGATCTTCGCCCAGGCCGCCGGCGTGCCGCTCGTCTATGTGGCGGTGGAACCGGCAAGCCCGCACGGCGAAGCGGTGATCGTGCCGGCCGACAGCCCGATACGCAGCGTGGCCGACCTGCGCGGCAAGCGCATCGCGCTCAACAAGGGATCGAACGTTCACAACCTGCTAGTGCGCGTGTTGCAGTCGGGCGGGCTCGCACTTTCCGACGTGCAACCGGTGTTCCTGAAGCCGTCCGACGCCAGGCCGGCCTTCGAGAACGGCAGCGTGGACGCCTGGGTGATCTGGGATCCCTATCTGGCCGCCGCCGAGACGGCGCTGAAAACCAGGCAGATCTCCGACGGCGTGGCAGGCGGCAGGACGATCGACGAGAACCGGCAGTTCTTCCTGGCGACCCGTGATTTTGCCGGCGCCAACCCGGACGTGCTGCACGCCATCATGGCGGACCTGGCCGAAACGGAAGCCTATGCCGCCACCCATCATGACGCGGTGACGCGCCTGCTGGCGCCAGCAATGGGCATGGACCCTGCTGCGCTGGAGCGGGCGCTGGACCGGCTGTCCTTCGGCGTGCAGCCGATCGACGACACGGTGATCGCGGGGCAACAGAACATCGCGGACCTGTTTGCCGGTTTGCACCTCATACCGGCGCGGATAGACCTGAAAGATGCGCGGATGGGTAAGGGAAGTTAGGCAAGGCCTTCTTTTCTGAAGAAAAGAAGCAAAAGACTTTTGACTCCGCTGTCGCGCGCCGGTTCGGCTGGCGTCTCACAGGGTCCTCAGGAAGGTTTCGGACATGCAGCTTCTCTGGTTTCTGCCTACGCATGGCGACGGCCGCTATCTCGCCAGCGCCACGGGCGGCCGTGCCCTGACCTTCGACTACCTGCGCCAGGTGACCCAGGCCGCCGACCAGCTTGGCTACTGGGGCATGCTGCTGCCCACCGGCCGCTCCTGCGAGGACAGCTGGGTTGTCGGTGCCACGGTGGCGCCGTTCACCAAGCAGCTGCGCTTCCTGATCGCGTTGCGGCCCGGGATCATGTCGCCGATCGTCGGCGCCCGCATGGCCGCCGCACTGGACCGTGCGACCGACGGGCGCCTGCTGATCAACGTGGTGACGGGCGGTGACCCGGTGGAGCTGAAAGGCGACGGCCAGTGGCTCTCGCATGACGAGCGCTACGTGCTCACCGCGGAGTTCCTCGAAGTCTGGCGCCGGGTCATGGCGGGCGAGGCGGTCACCTTCCAGGGCCGGCACATCCATGTCGAGGACGCCAGGCTGGCATTTCCGCCGGTGCAGCAGCCTTACCCGCCTTTGTGGTTCGGCGGTTCCTCGCCCGCCGGCATCGACGTCGCGGCAGAGCATTGCGACGTCTACCTCACCTGGGGCGAACCGCCGGCGGAGGTGGCGGCCAAGATCGCCACGGCACGCGCCGCCGCCGAGAAGCGCGGCCGCGCCTTCACCTTCGGCCTGCGCCTGCATATCGTGGTGCGCGAGACGCGGTCCGCGGCGTGGGAAGCGGCCAACGACCTAATACGTTACGTGGACGAGAAGGTGATCGCCGACGCGCAAAAGGTGTTCGCGCGCTACGACAGCGTGGGCCAGCAGCGCATGGCCGCGCTGCACGGCGGCAACAGGACCAAGCTGGAGATCAGCCCCGATCTATGGGCCGGTGTGGGCCTGGTGCGCGGCGGTGCCGGCACGGCGCTGGTGGGGGACGCCGACACCGTGGCCGAGCGGCTGCTGGAATACCGCGCGCTGGGCGTGGACAGCTTCATCCTGTCCGGCTACCCGCATCTGGAGGAAGCCTACCGCGTGGCGGAGTTGCTGTTCCCGCGTCTGCCGCTGAGCCACGGCAAGGCCGGCGCACAGCCGGGCGCGGCGCTGAACGGCCCGTTCGGCGAGATCATCGCAAACGAGCGCGCCCCGGTGCTGGCAGCTGCCTCGTGAAAGAAAGCGCATTCCTTTCTGAAAACTCCGTCGTGCCGTTGGCGCGGATTTGGCCAGCAGGCGCGCGACAGCGGAGTCAAAAGTTTTTTGGTTCTTTTTTTCAAAAAAGAACTGCTTCCTTCCTTACGCCCTGGGTAGTTCCTCTACTCCTGCTGATAGTCTGGGAAATCATCACCACCGCAGGCGCAGTACCCGCGCGCAAGCTGCCCGCGCTTCACGCCGTGTTCCTGGCCGGTTGGACCATGCTGCGGTCAGGCGAATTGCTTCAGGACGTGGCCGTCTCCACCCTGCGCGCGGCCACCGGTTTCCTGATCGGCGGCGCGCTCGGTTTCGCCTTCGGCCTGGCTGCGGGCATCAGCCGGCTGGCGGAGGATCTTTTCGACGGCACGCTGCAGATGCTGCGCATGGTGCCGCATCTGGCGCTCATCCCGCTCGTCATCGTCTGGTTCGGCATAGGCGAGGGTGCCAAAGTCTTCCTTGTGGCCGTCGGCGTGTTCTTTCCGATCTACTACAACACGTATCACGGCATACGCACGATCGATGCGGGCCTGCTGGAGATGGCGCGCGTACAGGGGCTGCGCGGCGCCGCCTTGTTCACGCAGGTGATCTTCCCGGGCGCCCTGCCAAGCATTCTGGTGGGTGTGCGTTACGCGCTGGGCATCATGTGGCTGACGCTGATCGTGGCGGAGACCATTGCCGGCAATTCCGGCATCGGGTTCATGACGATGAACGCGCGCGAGTTCATGCAGACCGACATCGTGGTGCTGGGCATCCTGCTCTACGCGGTGCTCGGCAAGCTGATCGACAGCCTCGCGCGCTGGATCGAGAGGGGGACGCTCGCATGGCATCCAT
>CAXUOA010000106.1:0-5127 GCA_964252625.1 uncultured Acetobacteraceae bacterium
CCGACAGGGAGCAAAAGTTTTTTGGTTCTTTTTTTCAAAAAAGAACTGCTTGCTTGCTTAAATTACCTTGGCCTCGCCACGCAGCTTTTCCACCAGCTCGCTCACCGAGCCCACCTTCTTGCCAGCCACCCGTTTCGCCGGCTCCACCACCTTCAGCGTGGTCAGGCGCGGCGCCGGGTCCACGCCCAGATCGGCCGGCTTCATCGTCTCGATCGGCTTCTTGCGCGCCTTCATGATGTTCGGCAGCGAGGCGTAGCGCGGCTCGTTCAGCCGCAGATCCGCGGTCACGATCGCCGGCAGGCGCAGCGCCACCGTCTCCAGCCCGCCATCCACTTCGCGCGTCACCGTCGCGGTATCCCCCTCAATCGTCACCTTGCTGGCGAACGTGCCCTGTGGCCAGCCGAGCAGGGCGGCGAGCATCTGGCCGGTGGCGTTCATGTCGTCGTCGATCGCCTGCTTGCCCACGATGATCAGCCGCGGCTGCTCGCGGTCGGCGATTGCGCGCAGCATCTTGGCCACCGCCAGCGGCTCCGGTGAGGCATCCGTCTCCACCAGGATGCCGCGGTCGGCACCCATCGCCAGCGCGGTGCGCAATGTTTCCTGGCAGGCGGCGACGCCGATGGAGATTGCCACGATCTCCGTGGCGACGCCCTTCTCCTTCAGTCGGACCGCCTCCTCGATGGCGATCTCGTCGAACGGGTTCATCGCCATCTTCACGCCGGTGAGTTCCACGCCGCTCTGGTCGGACTTCACCCGCACCTTCACGTTATAGTCGACGACCCGCTTCACGGGGACGAGCAGCTTCATCTTTGTCTCTTCTTCAAGGTGGCGTTTTGTTCACGCAGATAAGGGGCGGCGGTTTGGCGTGTCAAACGCGCGCGGACGCAGGCAAGCCGTGCTTTTTTCAAAAAAGCGGCAAAACTTTCGTGTCCGGCATCCGCACCGGCCGGGCTGCCCCGAGAGCCGGCGTCCGGGAGAGCTTGCCCTATTGGCTGCTGACGTGCAGCCCGAGCAGCTGTGCCCGCTGGGTGGCCGGTGCCTGGACCACCTGGCCCAGGGTCATCTTCTCCGGCGGGTTCAGCGTGACGGTCAGCTGATGCGGGTTGTCGAGAAAATGCGTCAGCTGGTCGGCGGCGTCCGGCTGCCCCGGCAGCATCACGCTCAGCGCCACGATCGGGATCGCCAGCTGCGCGCGTACCAGCGCCGGGGTGGTGTTGGACTGCGCGGCCACGACCTTGAAGATGCGGCTGGTCAGGCTGTTGTCGTCCCACACGACCGTCGCCTGCTGGAGCGTCACCCCCATCAGGCTGGCGATGGCGGCAGCCGGCGAGGGCTGCGGCCCGGTGGGCTGCACGTAGCCGGAAAAGCTGCCGTTCACGTGCATCGTGCCGAGGTCGTGCAGGGTGATGTCGTCGCGGAAGCCGGTCGAGCCGTCCGCTTGGCCGGTCCGTGCGGCGGTGATGTCCATCGTGATCGCGTTCATGCCGAACGCGGCGATACTCGCCGCGGCGGAGGGCGAGACCGCCATGTCGCCCAGTCCCATCGTCATCCCGGTCAGCACCCCACGGCTCTCCGGTGCGCCGGCACCGCCCTGCCGCCCTTGTTCGAGGTGGATGTCATGGACCGACAGGGCAGGACCCGGGCTCACCTGCAGGGCCATGGCCGAGGCGTCCACCGTGCCGTAGCTGAACTTGCCCAGGGCGGCAGACGTGGCACCCGCCTGCACGGCCGCGAGCAGGCCCGTGGCGTCGGCGCCCTTCAGGCCGATCGCGCCGATGGCCATGTGGACCGGCCCGTGCTTCCCCCCGACGCTGCGGTCGAACACCAGGGCGTTCACGTCCAGCGCCGCCAGCTTGCCGGAATCGTAGCCGCTGGCGCTGCCGGAAGCGATCGTCAGCCTGAACGGGTTCGGCCCCTGCAGAGAGGCCGCCAGGCCGGTGATCCGCTCGCTGTCATAGGCGAAGGCGAGCGCCGCGTCCGTGGCGAAGCCCGGCTGGGCGCGGTTCTGCGCCGTGGGGGGCTGTGCGAACGGGCGGCCGCGCAGCCCGTGCAGCTCGGCCTTGCCGATCGTCAGCACGCCGGGCTGGTCGCCGGTCACACTCACCCGCACGTTCGTCAGTGTCACGTCGCCCAGCAGCCGGCGCCGGTCCGTCCAGGCCGGGTGGCCGCTCGGGTAGTTCGCCGGATCGAACACGTCGCGCAGCGCGGCCGCGTGCACGCCGGACAGGACCATCGTGGCCGCCGTCCAGCTCTCGCCGCCGGGCCGCGTCACCGCCAGGTCGTGCACCGTGGCCGTGCCGGTCAGCCCGTCCTCCACGATGGGGCCGTGGGTGATGCTGGCGCCGGAGAGCAGCTCGGCCAGCTCGTGGTCCACCTTCTGCTCGGCCGCACCGGTGACCTGGTGGTGGCTGACAGCGCGCAGGGCGAGCGCCCCGCCGGCGATCAGGATGACCGCGCCGGCACCGAGGAGAAGGCTACGCTGCATGTATGGGATGCTTTCGATTGTTCCGCCGGTGAACCTAGCGCCGGGTAGGAAGGCAAGGAAGCCGTTCTTTTTTGAAAAAAAGAACCAAAAAATTTTTGCTCCCTCGCCTGCTCGGCCGTGCGCGCCGCTTCCGCAAGAGGGCGCTTGCAGAAGCAGAGCGGGCCGTGAATACGCTTGGCGTGTCGGCCACCGTGTGTCCGCTCCGAGACCTGAATCCGCCACTTTGACGTCCCCGGCCGTGGATCGCCGAGGCCGCCACCCCGGCTGCTGCCACCAGTGTAAACCGAAACTTTTTGCAACTTTTGTGCAAAAAAGAGGCGCTCGCCTTCTCCCGCCAGCGTGCTGCGTGCTAACCCCTGGCGCAAATGCCCCTCCCCCTCATCGCCGTCTTTAACGGCCCTAACCTCAACCTGCTCGGCACCCGCGAGCCGACGCTATACGGCGCCGCCACGCTGGACGACCTGGAGGCGCTGTGTGCCGAGACGGCCGAGGCGCTGGACCTTTCCATCGATTTCCGCCAGACCAATCACGAGGGCGAACTGATAACCTGGGTCCAGGAGTGCCGCACCAGGGCGCGCGGCATCGTCATCAACCCGGGCGGCTACAGCCACACGTCCGTGGCGCTGATGGACGCGCTGCTGGCCGCCGAACTTCCCACCGTCGAGGTACACCTGACCAACATCCATGCGCGCGAGGAATTCCGCCGGACCTCGCTGATCTCGCGCGTGGCCCAGGGGGTGATCTGCGGCCTGGGCATACGCGGCTACGGCCTGGCGCTGACCGCGCTGGCCGAGATGCTGCTGGATGAGGACCAATGAGCACGCTTCCTGTCGATGCCGACGCGATACGCGCGCTGGCCGCCATCCTGCTCGACACCGGGCTGACCGAGATAGAGATTGCCGAGGGTGACAGCCGCATACGCGTCAAGCGGGCGCCCGCGGTGATGCAGGCCGCGGTGCCCGCAGACACGGCGCCGCCGCCTGCGCCGGCCGCCGCCGCGGAGGAAAGCGACTTCGCCAAGCACCCGGGCGCGGTTAAGAGCCCGATGGTGGGCGTGGCCTACCTGGCACCCGAGCCGGGGGCGGCGAATTTCATCACCCCGGGCCAGAGCGTAGCCGCCGGCCAGACGCTGCTGCTGATCGAGGCGATGAAGACGTTCAACCAGATAAAGGCGCCGCGCGCCGGCACCATCAGCCGCGTCTTCGTCAGTGCCGGCGTGCCGGTGGAATACGACGAAGTGCTGATGGTGATCGAGTAGGGATGCCCGGCCCCCTTTTCGACAAGATCCTGATCGCCAACCGCGGAGAGATCGCGCTGCGCGTGCAGCGCGCCTGCCGCGAGCTCGGCATACGCACCGTGGCCGTGCACTCGACGGCGGATTCCGAGGCGATGCATGTCCGCCTGGCCGACGAGAGCGTGTGCATCGGCCCGCCCGCCGCGCGCGACAGCTACCTCAACATGGCTGCCATCCTGACGGCGGCCAGCGTGACCGGCGCCGACGCCATCCATCCCGGCTACGGGTTCCTGTCGGAGAACGCGGCGTTCGCCGAGATGGTGGAGGCGCACGGGCTGACGTTCATCGGCCCGTCCAGCGACCACATACGCATGATGGGCGACAAGATCACCGCGCGCACCGCCATGGCCAGCCTGGGCGTGCCGCTGGTGCCCGGCTCGGCCGGCGCGCTGCCCGACCTGGAAGCCGCCCGCGCCGTAGCCGCGCAGGTGGGCTACCCGGTGCTGATCAAGGCCACGGCGGGCGGCGGCGGGCGCGGCATGAAGGTGGCGCACACGGAGGACGAGCTCGAGGAAGCCTGGCGCGTGGCGCGCACCGAAGCCCGCGCCGCGTTCGGCAACGACGAGGTATACCTGGAAAAATACCTCGACCGGCCGCGCCACATCGAGCTGCAGGTGATGGCCGACAGCCACGGCCACGTGGTGCATTTCGGCGAGCGCGACTGCTCGCTGCAGCGGCGCCACCAGAAGCTGCTGGAAGAGGCAGGCTCGCCGGTGCTGACGCCCGCCGAACGCGACGCCATCGGCGCTACCGCCACGGCGGCGCTCGCCAGGCTGGGCTACCGCAACGCCGGCACGTTGGAGTTTCTCTACCAGGACGGCCAGTTCGCCTTCATCGAGATGAACACCCGCCTGCAGGTGGAACATCCGGTCACCGAGATGGTCTGCAACGTGGACCTGGTGCGCGAGCAGATACGCATCGCCGCCGGACAGGCGCTCGGCTACACGCAGGCCGACGTGACGTTCTCCGGCCACGCTATCGAGTGCCGGGTGAACGCCGAGGACCCGGAGACCTTTTCGCCCACGCCTGGCCGGGTGCTGGCGTTCCACGCCCCTGGCGGCCTGGGCGTGCGGGTGGATAGCGCACTCTATGCCGGCTACATGGTGCCGCCGTATTACGACAGCCTGGTGGCCAAGCTTATCGTTCATGCACCGACACGGCCGGAGGCGATCGCGCGGTTGCGGCGGGCGCTGGACGAGTTCGCTGTGCTGGGGATCAAGACGACACTGCCTTTGCACCAGCGGATCATCGAGCAGCCGGAGTTCCAGGCTGGCGATTATACGATCCACTGGCTGGAGCAGTTCGTGGAACGGGCGTTAGCTAAAGGGTAAGCAAGGCCTTCTTTTTT
>CAXUOA010000106.1:5227-9006 GCA_964252625.1 uncultured Acetobacteraceae bacterium
AAAAAAGAAGGCCTTCCTTGACTTCCTATCCCGGCGTCTTCCCGTCCCCCAGATGCTCCAGCTTCTCCTGCACCTTCTTGTCTTCCTCGCTCAACTTCTCTGGCATCTGCACCGCCACGCCCGGCGGCACGGCGTCACCCGGATCACGTTCCTTGCCGTCCATCACTTGTCCTTCCCTGCTGCCGCCGCGTCCTCGTCCATCTCCTCGACCAGCTCTTCGACCGCGTGGCGGTCGATCTTCACCGCGCGTTCGGCCAGCGTGTCGCCTTCCTTGGGCGCACCATGGGCGTATTTGTCCAGCGCCGCCTCCGCCAGGTCGCGCGCCTTTTCGTAGTTTTCGTCCGTCTTGTCCGCCATGTGCCGGCTCCCGTGTCCCACACCGGCGAACGTGACGTGACGCTTGGCGGTTGCCACCGGCGGCGCGCGCGCCACGTTCACATCGTCATGCGCATCCTGGCCCTTCTGCTTGCTTTGCTGCTGCCCGGAGCGGCCCGCGCCGATGCGGCCGCGGACGGCTTCGCCTGGCAGCAGCATCCTGGCGCGCAGGTGCCAGTGGCCACCGTGCTGCGCGACGAAGCCGGCCGCCCGGCACCCCTGGTCAGTGCGCTTGGCGCCACGCCCGCCATCCTCGATCTCGGCTACTTCCACTGCCCGTCGCTCTGCGGCGTCACCCGTGCGGACCTGTTCGCCGCCCTGCAGGCCGGCGGCCTGTCGCCCGGGCAGGACGTCTCCGTCATTGCCGTGTCCATCGACCCCGCGGAGACCCCCGCCGACGCCGCCCCGGCGAAGCGGGCGGACCTGGCCCAGCTGCCACCGGCCTGGTCTGCCGGTGTGCACTACCTGACCGCGGCACCTGCCGGCATCGCCGCGCTGGAACAGGCGATGGGCTTCCACGCAAGCTGGGACGCGCGCTTCAAGCAGTTCATGCACCCGGCCGGGATCGTGGTGCTGACCCGCACGGGCAAGATCAGTTCGTATCTGCTGGGCGTGGGCTACACCGCCGGTGACATGCGCGCCGCGGTGCTGCGCGCCGGAGACGGCGGCATCGCGCGGGCGGCGCTGCCGATCCTGCTGCTGTGTTTCCACTTCGACTCCACCACCGGGCGTTACACGCTGGCGGTGATGAAGCTGCTGCGTCTGCTTGGGGGGCTTACGGTGATGACGATTTTGGGTCTGGTTTTTGTGTTGAAGCGGAAGGAAGGCAGGAAAAGCTTCTTTTCCTGAAAAAATGACAAAACTCTTCCCGGCGGCGTTCGAGGCTGCTGGATCGCCGTTATCTGGCTACTCTACTTGCTACCACCAGCAGGCTTGTAGGTGAGTTCTTCCACCGGGTTCTGCGAACTGGCTGTGTAGAAAAACATGTAGTTGCTGGAAGAGATTTTCATTACCGGGCTATTACCAGGCGACAATGGCTGTCCGAAAATTGGCGCATTGCCGAATTCGGTGGCGAGTTGCAATCCTGGCAACCCTATCCCAAAACCGCTGTAGGCGTCCGAGTCGACGGTCAGCTGGTAGGGCGCCTTCGTATTGAAGAAAACCGCCGCTTCCTGACTTGGTGAATAGACCATCCGGTGCCCATTGATGGTGATCGTAACGACCAATGAACCTGGCGTGTCCGGTAAGTTGTCAGAAGTATTGTAGGTGCAATCATGCGTTCGGCATTCTTCGCTGGCGCCAAGCAGCTTGGGCACATACTGCAAATAAATTGCGATTCTCATGCCGGCAAGATCGGCGCCCGCTGTGCTGAAATATCCCTCCGTATCGACGGTTTTCGATCCGCCGATGATGCCGGTCAGGTTCTCCGTAACCACCGGCTGAGCGGCAAAAGACGCTGAGCCTACCATCGACAGGGCAAAGGCAATCGATATGCAACGCATGGGCGCCTCCTTCACACAAGAACACTGCTGGCACTGCCGGAGTGCGAGCGAATACAAGGCCGGCAACGCCGGTCGTCATGGTAAGTTCAATGCTACCAACTGCCCTAATCCTGACCCAGAAACGCTGCGATGTGCGTGTTGAGAAATATCGCATCCTCCGGACCAGCCCCCGCCCCCGCCGGATGCCCCCAAAGCGAGGGGATCGGCAGCAACGTGCAATGCGGAATGAATTTCGCCTCGTAGGCCGCATCCTCGACCGGGAAATACAGGTCGGTGGCGGACGGCATGTACAGCACGGGCGCCTTGATCGAGCGCAGCGCCGCCTCGGTGTCGCCGCCGAACGGCTTCGTGCCGCCCACGTCATGCGCGCGCCAGGTGCGCATCTGCAGGATCAGGTTGTTGGCGTCGGCGCCTTTGAAGAACTCCGTCTTGTACTTGTCGACCGCCTGCTGCAGCGTGGCGCCTTGCGGAACGTCGGCGCGCCACAATTCGCGCCGCCACCACTCCTGGGAATACAGCCAGCCGAGCCAGACGAGGGCGGTGGCTTCGATGCCGGCGTTGGGTTGTGCGGTGTAGTCGCCGCCGTGGAACGCAGGATCGAGCGTCAGCGTGGCGATCTGCCCGTCCAGCCGGACGATGCCGTGGCCGTAGGTGCGCGCGGTGCCCGAGGTGGCCACGATGCGGTCCATGAAGTCCGGGTAGCTGACCGCCCACTGCAACGCCTGTTGCGCGCCCATGGAAAAACCGATCACCGCGCGCAGGTGGCTGATGTGGAGCTGCTCGGTGAGCAGGCGGTGCACGATGGCCACGTTGTCGCGTATGGTGGTGACGGGAAAATGCGGCCCGTGGAACGGCGCCGGGGTGTTGCTGGGCGAGGAGGACCGGCCGTTGCCGAACAGCTCGCTGGTGACCAGGAAAAGTTTCGTGGGATCGAGCGCGTGGCCCGGGCCGATCAGCCAGTCATAGCCGGTCATGTCCGCCATGTAGTGAGACGGCAGAAGCACCGCGTTGTCGCCGGCGGCGTTCAGCGTGCCGTAGGTGCCATAAGTGATGTGGGCTTCCGGCAGCACAGCGCCGCTCTCGGTCGTGAAATCGTGCACGGTGAATTCGTGCTGCACCGGGGCGGCCGCGGCGGTGGAGATCGCGGCCGTGCAGGCCACGGCGGCAAGTGTGGTGTTCATGGCCTAGCCCCGCTCAAGCCTGCATCGCCGCAAGAACCTCGGCCGCATGGCCCTCAATTTTCACCTTCGGCCAGGCACGCCTGATGTGCCCGTCCTCTCCCACCAGGAACGTCGAACGTTCGATGCCCATGTATTTCCTGCCGTACAGGGATTTCTCCACCCACACGCCGTACGCATCCGTCAGCGCACCGGCTTCGTCCGAGGCCAGCGGAAACGCCAGGCCGTATTTCGCGGCGAACTTGTCGAGAGTCCTGACCAGGTCGCGCGAGACGCCGATCACCTCCAGCCCGAGCCTGTCCAGTTGCGGCAGCGCTTCCTGGAACGCGCAGGCCTGCCTGGTGCAGCCGGACGTGTCGGCTTTCGGATAGAAGTACAGCACGTAGGGACGGCCTTTCAGGGCCGCGGCACTGACCGTGCGGCCGTGGCTGGCCGGCAGCTCGAAATCGGGGGCGGGTGCGCCTTCGGGCAAGCTCATGTCTGAAACCTTTGTGATGGGTCGATAACGATCAGCCAGGAGGCTAGCGCGTGGAAAATGGCAACAACGTCATCCACGCCGCCGGCTCGTGTCATACCAATCCGCCCTGCGGTTGATACTTGCGACAGCAAGGAAGGCCTTCTTTTTTGAAAAAAGAAGCAAAAAACTTTTACTTCCTGCGCCGGCTCAGACGCCTCGATCTGTCAGGAGGCACCCGGCTGCTGCAGATGCGACGGGAAGTAAAAG
>CAXUOA010000107.1:0-5841 GCA_964252625.1 uncultured Acetobacteraceae bacterium
GAAGGCCAGGACGTGCTGTTCTTCGTCGACAACATCTTCCGCTTCACCCAGGCCGGCGCCGAAGTGTCCGCGCTTCTGGGCCGCATCCCGTCCGCCGTGGGCTACCAGCCGACGCTGGCCACCGACATGGGCGCGCTGCAGGAGCGCATCACCTCCACCAAGAAGGGCTCCATCACCTCGGTGCAGGCGATCTACGTGCCCGCCGACGACCTGACAGACCCGGCGCCCGCCACGTCCTTCGCGCATCTGGACGCGACCACGGTGCTGAACCGTGCCATATCCGAGAAGGGCATCTACCCGGCGGTCGATCCGCTCGACTCCACGAGCCGTTCGCTGGACCCACGGATTGTGGGCGAGGAGCACTACCAGGTGGCGCGTGACGTGCAGCGCATCCTGCAGACCTACAAGAGCCTGCAGGACATCATCGCCATCCTGGGCATGGACGAACTGTCCGAAGAGGACAAGCTCACGGTGGCGCGCGCCCGCAAGATCGAGCGCTTCATGAGCCAGCCGTTCCATGTGGCGACCGTGTTCACCGGTCTCGAAGGCAAGTTCGTCGCCATCGCGGACACGGTGCGGTCGTTCAAGGAAATCGTCGAAGGCAAGCATGACGACCTGCCTGAGGCGGCCTTCCTGATGGTGGGGACGATCGAGGAGGCCCGCGAGAAGGCCGAGAAGATGAAGGTGTCAGCGTAAGCAAGAAAGCGGTTCTTTTTCGAGAAAAAGAACCAAAAAGCTTTTGCTCCGCTGTCACGGGAGTCTCAGGAAACCCCCGCGACAGCGGAGTCAAAAGTCTTTTGCTTCTTTTTTTCAGAAGAGAAGGCCTTCCTTCCTTTAAGGTCCAAAAATGCCAGTCCAGCTAGAGATCGTCAGCCCCGCCCGCCTGGTGTTGAGCCGCGCCGTCGACATGGTCGTCATGCCCGGCTACGAGGGCGACCTGGCGGCAATGGAAAACCACGCGCCGATGATCGTGCTGCTTCGCGGCGGGGTTATCGCCCTGCACGAAGGCGGCAAGGTCACCGACCGCCTCTTCGTGGGTGGCGGGTTCGCCGAGATCACCCCGGACCGCTGCACCATCCTGGCCGACGACGCCACACCTGTCGCCGAGCTTTCGGCCGATGCTGCCCGCCGCGGCCTGGCGGACGCGGAGTCGGCCTGGACCGAGGTCGACAAGGCCGACATCAACGCGCGCGATGCCGTGCTGGACCGGCTGCAATCGACCCGCGCGGCCGTGCAATACGCCCAGGCCGGCTGAGCCTGCATCCGGACGTCGGCTGGCGGCGTTACCACCAAGTCGCCGTGTCATCTGTGGCCTTCGAGCCACAGACGACACGTGCAGGCTTTCACCGTCCTGAAACCGATGGCAGGTTGAAGCCGCTTTTAACGCATTTACCGGTCGCCGGGACACGTCGCATCGCTGGAGACGTGGTCTGGCGGTCTGTACACCGGCGCTGCCGTGTGCAGGTTCGACCGTACGGGATGATAAAGATGGTGCCACGATGAAACACTGGCGGATCGAGGAGGTCCCGTGGGATCGGTTCGATCCCACCAAGCTCGACCCGCAGATCGTGGCGCTCGTGAAGGCGGCAGCCCTGGTCGAGCGGAACGGCATCGACTACGGCACGTACCTGAACCGCGTCTTCGCCGAGGATCCGGCTTTCTGCGGAGCGGCCGACCGCTGGTCCGTTGAGGAAGTGCAGCACGGCGACACGCTCGGCCGCTGGGCCATGCTGGCCGACCCCGGCTGGGATTTCGAGACCGCCTTCACGCGCTACAAGGAAGGCTACCACCTGCCGCTGCTCGACACGGACGCCTCCATACGCGGCTCGCGCACGGGCGAACTGATCGCGCGCTGCATGGTGGAGAGCGGTACGTCCAGCTACTATTCCGCCCTGGGCGATGCGGCGGAAGAGCCGGTGCTGCAGGACATCTGCCGGCTGATCGCGGCCGACGAGTTCCGCCACTTCAAGCTGTTCTACGACCACATGAAGCGTTATCTGAAACGCGAACGTATCGGATTGCTGCAGCGCATGCGCATCGCGGTCAGCCGTATCGGCGAGAGCGAGGACGACGAACTCGCCTACGCCTTCTATTGCGGCAACTCGCCGCCGGACGCCACCTACCTCCACGAGACGGCGATCGCCGGCTACATGTCTCGCGCGATGACGATGTATCGCTACAAGCATCTGGAGCGTGCGGTGGGCATGATCCTGAAGGCGATCGGGCTGCCGCCGCGCGGGCGTGTGTCCGGTCTGGCGGCGCGCGGGGCCTGGATGTTCATGTGCAAGCGGCGGGACCGGTTCAGGCGGGTGGTGCTGGCGGCGGCCTAGGCAGGCAAGGCCGCTTTTTGATAAGGGGGGGAAGCAGAAAACCTGGTTCCTGACGGGTAAGCGGCGCAACAACCGCCGACAAGGGCGAACAGTCCTGGTTGTTCTTCTGGAAAACGACTGCTTGCTTTCTACTCGCCATACAGCGGGACGACGTTCGGATTTTTGCGGGCTGGCGGAACCGGCGGGGGCGGCGTCAGCAAGAACACGCCTTTCTCCGCAGATTGCAACGCCGGCAGCCGCGAGCCGATCCAGGCCGCGTAAGGCCGGTAGGCGGGCGCGCCGCCCGGTTTCGAGCACAGCCACGGGTCGGGGTTGCGACTGGGAAAGGTCAGCCAGGCAAGCACGAAGGCGTCGCGTGCGGCGGCCTCCTTTTCCGGCTGCGCGCTGCGCGCGAGAAGCGCCTTGAACGGCTGCATGTCGTAGCCGGCCATGCCGAGCCGGGCATCCGCCGCCACGGGATCTGCGCACTGGCCGGTCTCGCTCAGCATGATGAAGGTCGTGCGGTAGAACGCGGTCAAGGCATCCTTGGCCCATTGCGCGCGCACCGCGCCCTGGCTGTGGACAGCCTCCACGAGAAGCCCGACCGCATACAACTGGCCGATGAACACCGAGTCCGTGGTGCCGTCTTCCTGCCGGAGCAGAAGCCAGTTCACCGTGCGCTGGCGCACCGCGTCATCCTTGCCGGAAAACACCGCCTCCAGCGTGGGTACGATCACCGGATACTTCCGCGCGGCCAGGTCGCTGTCGAGCGTCGCCTCGTAGGCGCCCGCATCGCGGGTGAGGGCAGCGTGACGGGCGTCGCTGTAGCCGGCAATGGCCGGTCGGGCCGGCCCAGCCTGCGTGCAGGCCGCCAGCGCCAGACAGGCTGAAGCTGCCTTCAGGAGCCGCCCGGATCGGGAGGTCGGGCCCACACTGCTAGGCGGCGCTGCCGACACGCTTGGGAAACGAGAGGTGGATCAGGTTGGAGGCGGCGGCGCCGTCCGGCTCGCGCAAGGACACGTCGCCGGCGCCGCGCAACACGGACGTCAGGGCCTCGTTGAGGCTGGTGAACTCGCCGACATCGGCACCTGTCAGGCAGCACCAGGCCTGGATGCAGGCGCCGGACCGGGCGAAGCCCCAACGCGACCACGGCTGCCCATGCAGATAGACGCTGAGGAAGTTGCCGACTTCGGAGGCGTCGCCCGCGTCACGGTCGTGGATGACCATACGGTCGTAGCCGGCATTCCTCGCGCGATCCTGCCAGAAGCCGACCTGCATCCTGTCCTGCGGGGTGAGGCAGGACCCGTGCAGGGACAACGGGGCGCGCGCCGCATGCAGCGCGAACGAGACGACGGTTCCGGCCAGTGCTGATTGAGTCGAAGGCATTATGATGCTCGCCACCAGGGTTGGTAAGCATGTTTAACCTAACTTTTCCGTGAGCGTATGTGATACGTTTCACACACAGGCTGTGTTTACGACACTACAATGGTTTATTGGTGATTGTGCATACAATGGGTTAACCCCCGTCCGGCTTGGTCAGCCGGTAGCCAACGCCAGGCTCGGTGCTCACCAGCGCGCCCGCCTGGGCGCCCAGTTTCTGGCGCAGATGGCCGATATAGACGCGCAGGTACTGCACGTCCGCCGTGTGTGCCGGGCCCCAGACGGCCGTCAGGAGCTGGCGGTGCGTGATCACCCGGTCCACGTTTCGCACCAGCAGCGCCAGCAGATCGTATTCCCGCGGAGTCAGCTGCACCGCCGCGCCGGACACCCGGACGCGCCGGTGCACCAGGTCCACCTCCAGCGGCGGCACCTGGAAGATTTCCGGCTCCTCGCCTGCGCCACGCTCCTGGCGCAGCGCCACGCGTATGCGCGCCAGCAATTCGCCCGTGTCGAACGGCTTTTCCACATAGTCGCCGGCGCCGGAATCCAGTGCGCGTATCTTTTCGGCCGCGCGGTCCCGGGCGGAGAGCACGATCACCGGCGTGGCGGCGGAGGCGCATAGCTGGACCAGCACGTCCTGGCCGTCCATGTCCGGCAGGCCGAGGTCGAGCAGGATGAGCGCCGGCTTTCGCCTGGCGGCCTCGCGCATGGCTTCGGCGCCGGTGTCGGCACGCGCCACCTCGTAGCCGGCCGCCTCCAGCGTAGGGCGCAGGAAGCGGTGTATCTGCGGCTCGTCGTCGACCAGCAGGATCACCGCGCGGTCGCGCAGCGGCGCCGGGGCGGCAGCAGGGAGGTTCATGGAACGGTTCTCAGACGCAGCAGGATCGTGGTCCCCGGACCGGGCTGCGCGGCCGGGGCGGCGGGGCTGAGCGCTTCGATCGTGCCACCCATCGCCTCCGTCAACCCCCGCGCGATCGCGAGCCCCAGGCCGGTGCCGGGGACCGTGCGGTCCTCCCGGCGCGCGCGGTAGAAGCTGTCGAACACATGCGGCAGGTCTGCCGCCGGAATGCCCGGCCCGCCATCGGTGATGGCGATGCCCACCAGCGTGCCTTCCGCCCGCCCGGCCACCCGTATCCGGCTGCCGGCGGCCGCGTATTTCGCCGCGTTCTCCAGGATGTTGACCAGGACCTGCTCCAGCAGCGCCGGGTCCGCGCTCAACAGGGGCAGGGTGTGCGGCGCGTCCAGCTCCACCGGCCCCAGGCCGGGCACGCGCGCCGCGGCGCCCTCGATCGCGTCGGCCACGGCCACCGGCTCCAGGCGCGGCCCGATCTCGCCTGTCTCCACGCGCGTCATCTCGGTGATGTTGGCCAGGAAGCGGGTCATGCGGACGATGTCCTGCTCGATGCTGGCCAGCAGGTCGGCCCGGTCGGCCGGCGCCAGCGTGTCCCAGGACGTGCGCAGCGAGCCGGCGGCGCCGCGTATGCCGGTCAGCGGCGTGCGCAGATCGTGGCCCAGGCTGTTGAGCAGCGCGGTGCGCAGCTTCTGCGTCTCGGCCTGCGCCTGGCCGGACCCCCATCACGCCCATCGCCTCGCGCGCGGTACGCAGCGGCAGGAACCGCCAGGCGGCGCCGGGCAGGGTGGCGGTGCCGCTTCCCGCCTGCTCCTGGCGGGAGAAGCTCCAGCGCGCCGCGGCCCAGCTCCCGTCGTCCATGGTGTCCAGGCTCGCTGGCTCGGCGCCGCGTATGTTGAGGTCCTCGCCCTCGGCGATCAGCACCAGCGCCGGTGCGGCGATCTCGCCGGCCAGCCTGGCGATCTCGGCCAGCAAAGCGGGCTCGCTTGCCGGCGCGCTCAGCCGCCGCGTATAGCCGGAAATGCGGCGCAGGCTGTCGATGCGGCCTTGCGCGGCTCTCGCCTCCAGGCGCAACCGGCTGGCCAGCAGGCCGGTGGACGACGCCACGCCCAGGAACACGAGCAGCGCCACCACGTCGCGCGGCTGCGCGATGGCGAAGTGGTTGACCGGCGGGATGAAGAAGAAATTCCAGGACAGGAAGCTGATCGCCGCGGTGTAGAGCGCCACCGGCAACCCCCACACGGTGGCCGTCGCCACCACGGCGGCGAGGAAGATCATCCCCAGCGCCTCGTGCTCCAGGGC
>CAXUOA010000107.1:5851-9004 GCA_964252625.1 uncultured Acetobacteraceae bacterium
CCCTATCCCGGCGCCGCCGCGGGCGGGGCGGGCGACCCCGGCCACCCACCCCCCCGCCCCGGCGCTCCCCCGCCGCCGCACCCGCGGCGGCCCGCCCACGGGCACCACGTGCAGGGAGAACTCGGGGCCCTGACGGACCAGCGTGCCCGCCAGCGTCCGTCCGGTCAGCAGCCGCTGCCAGCGCGGGGCGCCGCGGCCGATGACGAGATGCGTCACGTTGCGCGAGCGCGCCACCTCGAGCGTGGTCTCCACCAGTCTACCGCCGGCGCGTATCTCCACTTCGGCGCCCAGGCTCGCCGCCATGTCCAGCGCCGGCCTGGTCGCGTCCAGCCCGTCCGGCGCTTCGAAATGCAGCGCCAGCCAGGGGGCGTGCAGGGCGTCGGCCAGGCGCTTGGCCTGCCGCACCACCGCCTCCGCGCCGGAATCGGCGCCAACCAGGGCCAGCACGCGGTCGCCGGCCGGCCAGATGCCTTCCACGCCGTGGGCGCGCATGTAGGAGCGCACGTCGCCGTCCACGTATTGCGCGGCGCGGCGCAGGCCGATCTCGCGCAAGGCGGCCAGGTTGCCCTCGCGGAAGAAGCTGTCCAGCGCGCGGGCGGCCACGTCCGGCCGGTAGATCTGGCCGTCGCGCAGGCGCGCGCGCAGTTCGGCCGGCGAGAGGTCGACGAACTCGATCTCGTCGGCCATCTCCATCACGCGGTCCGGCAGGGTCTCCGTCACCCGCACGCCGGTGATGCGCGCGATGTCGTCGTTGAGGCTTTCCAGGTGCTGCACGTTCAGCGTGGCCCAGACGTCGATGCCGGCCTCCAGCAGCTCGGCCACGTCCTCCCACCTCTTGTTGTGGCGGCTGCCCGGCGCGTTGGTGTGCGCCAGCTCGTCGACCAGCAGCAGCGAGGGGCGGCGGGCAAGGGCCGCGTCCACGTCGAACTCCTCCAGCATCTGGCCGCGATAGGCGATGGTGCTGCGTGGCAGCAGCGGCAGGTCGGCGACCTGCCGCTCGGTCCCTGCCCTGCCATGGGTCTCCACCACGCCTATCGCCACGTCGCGGCCCTGGGCGCGGGCGCGCTGGGCGGAGGCCAGCATCTCCCAGGTCTTTCCCACGCCTGGCGCGGCGCCCAGGAAGATCTTCAGGCAGCCGCGATGCTCGCGGGCGGCGGCGGCCACGAGTGCGTCGGGATCCGGGCGGACGGGGTCTTTCACGGTGAGGGACGGCTTTCTTTTCTGCGGACGAACACGAGGCTTCCTACACCAATGGCCGCGGGCGTTGCGCTGTGAAGAAGCCAGGGGCGTCGTGCGCAGCACGCTCCCGCGTGACGCCGCCGGCTCCTGCTCCGGGCAGTCATCCCAGGTGTCCGATCCGAAACGCGCTCTGGCGGCCATCCGACGACGATTGCGCTCCGGTGCTCACGGCCACAGCAGGCCACTGCGCTCCGGTGCCGTAAAATCACCGCTGGCTCGCTCACCAGGGCGCGTTTTGAGGCGGACACTAAGGAGTACATACAAGACAATTCAACGTTTTTGCACCACCCGCCAGACCTGCCGGGCCATTCCCCCCGCCTGGCGCCGGGGAACATGCTACCACACCGGCATGACCACGCCGCACGCCCCCAGCTACTACGCCGCCACCGCAAACCCGTCCCCACCCCGGCCCTCGCTCCGGGGCGATGCGCACACGGACGTCTGCATCATCGGCGCGGGCTTCACCGGCATCTCCGCCGGCCTGCACCTCGCCGAACACGGCGTCCGGGTCACGGTGCTGGAAGCCGCCCAGGTAGGCTGGGGCGCCTCGGGCCGGAACGGCGGCCAGATCGTGAACGGCTACAGCCGCGAACTCGACGTCATCGCCCGCCGCTACGGCGAACCCGCCGCCGAACAGCTGGGCAGCATGGCCCTCGAAGGCGGCCAGATCATCCGGGACCGCGTCGCCAAATACCGGATCGACTGCGCACTCACCCCGGGCGGCGTCATAGCCGCCTTCACCACCCGCCAGCTCCGCCAGCTGGAACACAGCCGCACGGTCTGGCAAAAACACGGCCACAACACGCTGGAGATCACCGACAGGCCCGGCCTGGCCAGATACGTGGCAACCACCCGCTACGCCGGCGCCCTGATCGACCCCCTGGGCGGCCACATCCACCCGCTCAACCTGGTCCTGGGCGAAGCGGCCGCCCTGGAATCCCTGGGCGGCACCATCCACGAACACTCCCCCGCCACCGCGATCACCCCCAATACCGTGCGGACCGCCACCGGCGTGGTGCACGCCACCCACATCCTGGTCTGCGGCAACGCCTACCTGTCCCCGCTGCTGCATACGGACATCGGCAACAAGATCATGCCCGTCAGCAGCCAGATCCTGGCCACCGCCCCGCTGGACCCGGACCGCCTGGCCGCCCTGCTACCCGCCAATTACTGCATCGAAGACAGCAACTACTTCCTGGACTACTACCGCCGCACCCCGGACCACCGCCTGCTCTACGGCGGCGGCACCGTCTACGGCGGCCGGGACCCCGCCAGCATCGAGGCCAAGCTCCGCCCGCTGATGCTGAAGACCTTCCCCAGCCTGGCGGACGTGCAGACCGCCTACACCTGGAGCGGCAATTTCGCCCTCACCCTTCCCCGCATCCCCCATGTGGGTCGCCTTACGCCGACCACCCTGTTCAGCCACGGCGATTCCGGCCACGGCGTCACCACCACCCACCTGCTCGGCCGCCTCCTGGCCGAGGCCACGCTCGGCCACCCCGCCCGTTTCAACGCCTTTGCCGACCTCCCCTACTTGCCGTTCCCGGGCGGCCGTGCCCTGCGCGTTCCCCTCACCATCGCCGGCTCGTGGTATTACCGCGCGCTGGACCGTCTGGCCTGAGTGTCCGACTAAAACTCGCTCTGGCGGCCATCAGACGGCGATTTGTTGCGCTCCGGTGCTCAAAAATCACCGCCAGCTGACTCACCAGAGCGGGTTTGAAACGAACACTGAGGATGTCTGACCGCACCCGGCCTGCTACACTGGGGCGTCCGCTTGTTCCTGATGGTGCCCCGATGTTGTCCTGGCTAGGCCTCCGCAAATCCCGCGCCGCTTCCGAAGCCGCGACAACTCCCGGCCCGCTCGCCCCGGATCACGCCGTTCCCCCATCCGCGGACTCTCACGCCCAGCCGGAC
>CAXUOA010000108.1:0-9000 GCA_964252625.1 uncultured Acetobacteraceae bacterium
AGGCGGCCCAGGACAGCAGGACCAGCCCCATGGCCGTGCCGGCGAAGGCGGCCAGAGCGCGCCAGCGGCGGGCGCAGACGAGGGCCACCGGTATGCCGAGGGTGAGTTGCGGCTTGTAGACGAGTGCGCCCAGGCAGGCGCCCCCCAGAAGCGGCGCGCGGTCGAGCAGCAGCATGGCGCCGGAGAAGGCGATGGTGCTGAGGAAGCCGTTCTGGCCGATGATGGCGTTCGTGACCAGCCCGGGAAACGCGAGTATCGCGAGCGTGGGATAGGAGCGCGGCAGGATGGCGCGCAGGCTCCGGGCGCAGGCGGCGGCACCGCCCGCGGCGAACAGCGCGAGCGCCGGCAGGTAGCCCAGCAACCCGAGCGGCAGGATGAAGAGGGTGAAGACGGGCGGGTAGACGTAAGGGAGGTACTGGACGCCGGCCGGAAGCGCTCAGGCGGGCGGCGGCCCAGAACGCATCGAAGTCACTGATGACGGGGCGGCCTTGCGTGTCGGACCAGGCCGATGCGGCCACCCGGCCGATGCCTGCGCCGGCCAGCACCAGCATCGACAGCGCAACCAGGGCCAGATAGGCCCGCGCGCGTGCCGGGCCGAGCCAGGCGGCGTCACGCAAGGCGGCGACAATCAGGATGCCCGGCCTGCCGCGAGCAGGGGCACGCCGGCCCTGGCGTGGCGGGTGCCCGCGATGTGGCAGTCGTGGCGGACCCGCGCCGTGACCACGGCCAGGAGTGCCAGCATGACGGGAGGGGCCAGGGACACGCCTGCGGCCAGGTTGGCGCTACGGGCCAGGGCGGGGACCAGGTAGCAGGCGGCGAGGACGGTCTTCTCCCACGCGAGCCAGCCCGTCCGCGTGCCGCGCCCGGCCAGCCAGGCCATGGGCACGCTCAGGCAGACCAGGTCGTAATCCATCACATAGGGCGTGCAGAGCAGGGAAGCGGCGGCCAGGGTAGCAATTTCGCCGCCGCCGCCGGGCCGGCACAGGCCGGCATAGGCGACGCAGCCCAAGGCAACCGCCGCGCAGGCGGCTTGCACGCCGAGCGCCAGTCCGATGCCGCCGCCTGCCAGCCGGATGGCGGTGAAGACGCTGACGAGCTTGGGCCAGATCCCCGGGTCATGCAGGATGGCGCCGATGAACGGGGTGGCCGCGAAGAAGCCCTGCCAGGCCGCGGTGCCGAGCACGGCCCAGGACGCCAGCACGAGGCAGAGCGCGACGGCGCCGCAGGAGAGCAGGGCTGCCCAGCGCCGGCCGAGCAGGAGCAGGAGCGGGATGCCAACCGCGAGCTGGGGCTTGAAGGCGAACACGCCGAGGCAGGCGCCGGCGAGCGCCGGGCGGCGGTCCAGCAGCAGCATGGCAGCGGCGAAGCAGGTGCCGGTCACGAAGCCGTTCTGGCCGATCGTTGCGTTGAGGATGAGCACCGGCAGCGCCATGACCGGCAGCGTCGGCCAGGACCGCGGCAGAAGGGCGCGCAGGCAGCAGCAGCAGGCGGCGTAGCCGGCGAGCAGGAAAGCGGCCAGTGCCAGGGGGTAGGGCAGTGCTGCCAGCGGCAGGCAGAGCAGCAGCCAGACCGGCGGGTATAGGTAGTAGAACAGGCCCGAGGACTGCGCCCCGGTGTTCTCGACTATGCGCAGGGCCGGCAGGTTGTAGGCCAGCGCGGGGTGGCCCTGGAGGGCGAGACGGGCGCCCGACCAGAACGGGTCGAAATCCGAAGCGAGCGGGCGCCAGTGGGAATCTGCGAGGGCAGGCAGGAAGATCTTCACCTGCGCGGCGACGCCGAGGATGAGCACGGCCGCGCCGATCAGCCTGCCATAGGCGCGGGCACGGTCCTCGGTCAGCCACGCGGCACCGCGCAGGGCTTCCGCCAGCTGGCCGGCCCGGATCATGCGGCTGCGAGCACGACGGCGCGGCGCAGGCGCCAGGTGCGGCGGGCGGCAAGCAACAGCAATGCGGCCACCAGCGGCGGCCCGATCGCCACGCCTGCCAGCAGGCCGCCTGCGCGGGCCACCAGCGGAAGCAGGAAGAGGGCCGCCAGCAGCAGCTTCTCCCAGGCCAGCCATCCCGTGGTCTGCGCCAGGGCGGCGAGACAGGCGAGGGGGACGGCCAGAAGGGCAAGGTCGTAATCGTACAGGAAGGGGGTGAACAGGAGCGCTGCCGCGGTGAGAGCCGCCATTTCCAGCCTGGCGCCGGGTCGGCGCCAGGCCACCCAGGCCAGGATGGCCGCCGCCGCCGCCGAGAGCACGCTCTGTGCCGCATAGGCCGTGCCGTTGTCGCCGCCGGCCAGCCGAATGGCGCCGAACAGGCTCTGCATTTTCGGCCACTTGATGGCGATCGTCTCAATGTCCGCCCTGGCGTTGCCGGCGTTGCCGAGAAAGCCGCGCCACACGCCGGCGCCGAGCACCGCCCAGGACAGGGCGGCTAGGCCGAGCGCGGCGGCGCCGCACGACGCCAGCGCCCGCCAGCGCCGCGCCAGCAGCAGCGCCAGCGGCACGCAGACCGCCAGTTGCGGCTTGCAGGCCAGCCCGCCCAGAGCGGCGCCCGCCAGCACCGGCCGCGTCTCCAGCCAGATTGCGCCGGCGGCGAAACAGCTTGCCGACAGGGCGGCGTTCTGCCCGGACAAGCCGTTCATGAAGAAGCCGGGAAACGCCAGCAGCGGCAGCCAGGACCAGTTCTGCGGCAGCACGCGGCGCAGCAGAGCGATCACCAGAGCCGTCTCGGCGGCCAGGAAGACCGCCAGCGCCGCGCTGTAGCCCAGCCAGCCGAGCGGCGAGACGAGCAGCAGGAAGGGCGGTGGATAGTAGAAGGCGAGGTAGCCGGGCGGCATTACGGTGCTGGCACGCTCGGTGGCCTCGATGGCCACGTTGTCGTAGGCGGCGGCGGCGTGGCCGCTGACCGCGAGCTTCGCCGCGGCCCAGAAAGCGGCGAAATCCAGTGCGACGGGTTTGGCTGCCGCATGGGCCAGCGTGAGCCAGCCGACCCAGAGCAGGAAGACCAGCATCGCGGCGCCCAGCAGGGCGCACCAGGTCCTGGCACGGTCGGCGGTCAGCCAGGGTGCGTCAGAATTCATTCGTTGCGGTCTACGATAGCGACGGCGCGCAAGGAAGCGGTTCCCTTTTGGAAAAAGGAACCGAAAAGCTTTTATTTCACGGTGGGTCATTTCGGCACCGCGTGGTGCCACTGGCGGTTTCGACGGCCCTGTGTTTAGACCGGCGCGATCATGAGGCACTTCCTGGATTTCGAGAAACCGATCGCCGAGCTGGAAAGCAAGATCGAGGAACTGCGGCGCCTGTCCGAGCCGGACGGCATGAACATCGCCGACGAGGTGGCCCGCCTGACGGACAAGGCCGACCGTCAGCTGCGCGCCACCTACGCCAAGCTGACGCCGTGGCAGAAGACGCAGGTCGCCCGCCACGAGGACCGCCCGCGCGCGCTGTCCTACATCGCCCAGCTCATCACCGATTTCGCCCCGCTGGCGGGCGACCGGGCGTTCGGCGAGGACGCGGCGATCGTGGGCGGGCTCGGCCGCTTCCAGGGCCGGCCGGTGATGGTGCTGGGAACCGAGAAGGGGACCGAGACCGAATCACGCGTCAAGCATAATTTCGGCTCCGCCAGGCCGGAGGGCTACCGCAAGGCGCGTCGGCTGATCGAGATGGCCGGGCGGTTCTCCCTGCCGCTGCTCACCTTCGTGGACACGTCCGGTGCGTTTCCCGGCATCGAGGCCGAGGCGCGCGGCCAGGCGGAGGCGATCGCGCGCTCCATCGAGGCGTGCCTGGACGCGCCGGTGCCGATCGTGGCCACCATCATCGGCGAGGGCGGCTCGGGCGGGGCGATCGCGCTGGCGACAGGCGACCGCGTGCTGATGCTGGAACACGCGATATACTCGGTGATCTCGCCGGAAGGCTGCGCCAGCATCCTGTGGCGGGACGCGGCCCAGGCGGCGACCGCGGCGGAGGCGCTGAAGATCACGGCAACCGACCTGAAATCCCTCAAGCTGATCGACGAGGTGATCCTGGAGCCACTCGGCGGCGCCCACCGCGACCCGGCGGCGGCGATCGAGGCCGCGGGCGTGGCGATCGGCGAGATGCTGGCCACGCTTACGGCCCTGGAGCCGGCCGCCCTGCGGGCGAAACGGCGGGAGAAATTCCTGGCCATGGGGCGCGAGGGGCTGGTCTGAGCGGCAAGACACCGCAATCCGCAAGGCTGCCGGCGCTGGACGGCCTGCGTGGCGTCCTGGCTGCCGTGGTGGTGGCAGACCATGCGCTGAGCGAACTGGGCAGCGCGGCTCTGGGTATCGCGGCCGACATCGCCGTTGCCGTCTTCTTCCTCCTCTCTGGCCTGGTCCTCACCCGCGCCTGGGACGGCCGGTTCGGCCAGTTCCTCGTGCGCCGCTTCGTCCGCCTGTGGCCTGTGTTCGCCGTCTGCCTGGCGGCCGCCGGCCTGCTTGCGATGCGCGCGCCCGCTCTGCCGGAATTCGTCTGGATTCCCTACCCGCGCTACGACGCCCACGAACTCTGCCCGCCGATGTGGTCCCTGTTCATCGAGGCCTGGGCCGCGCTGGCAATGCCGCTGATCGCCTGGTCAGGACGCGGCGGCGCGATCCGGACGCTCGCCTGCATGGCGGGCTGCCTTGCTGCGGCGATATTCTGGCCGCCGGCAAACCTTGCGGCACGCGCCTTTGTCTCGTACCTGGTTTGTTTCGTGGCCGGCGCGGGCCTGTCACGCACGAATCTGCGCAGTCCGCTGCTGGAATCGGAGGTGCCGCAGTGGCTGGGACGCATCTCCTACAGCCTCTACCTCTCGCACTGGCTCGTCCTGCACGCCATGACGGAGGCTTTCGGCAGGCCGGGCGCGGTGGCCGGCGCGGCGCTGGCGTTTCCTGTCGGCTGGTGCGTCTGGTGGTGTCTGGAGCGGCCGAGCATCAGCGTGTCGCGGGCGATCACGATCGGCAGGCGGGTCGCGACTGACACCCGCGGAAGCAGGAAAGGCCTTCTTTTTTGAAAAAAAGAAGCAAAAAACTTTTGCTTCCTGTGCAGGTTCGCATGCTTCGATTAATCCGAAGGCAGTTGGCTGGTGCCGATGCGAGTGAAGTAAAGCTTTTTGGGTCCATTTTTCAAAAAAGGACTGCCTGCTGTCTTTCAGGTCTTCGGCTCTCCCGCGACAGGATTGCTTCCCAAAGTCCGGAACAGCGCGTCGACCTCCGCGATCGCCGCTTCGGCCGCTGCCGCATCGACGCCCTTCGCCACGATCGCCACGCCCGAGGCGTTGTCACGGAAATACGGGTAGCTGCCGATGTCCAGCGCGGGATAGCGCGCCTGTATGGCGGTCAGGCCCTCGGCGATGTCGCCCTCGCGCACGCCTGTCGCATGCAGGCTGCGGCTCAGGACCGGCGCGCCGCCGGCCAGGCTGGGCGCCAGGCAGTCGAACATCAGGCGCATGATCGCCGGCACGCCCGCCATGACGTGCACGTTGCCGATGGAGTAGCCGGGCGCGATATGGCCGTTGTCGATGATGACGGCGCCGCGCGGCATCGTCGCCATGCGCTGGCGCGCCGCGTTGAAGCCGCCTTGCGGGTAGTGCGCCTGCATGCGCGCCCACACCGTGGGCTCGGGCTCCCACGGCACGCCGAAGGCGGCGGCGATGCACTCGCTGGTTATGTCGTCATGCGTGGGGCCGATGCCGCCGGTGGTGAACACGTGGTCGTAGCGCGCACGCACCTCGTTGACGGTGGCGACGATGGTTTCCGCCACGTCGGGGATGATGCGCACTTCGCGCAGCGGGATGCCGAGTTCACCCAGGCGCCTGGCAAGGAAGTTCACGTTGGTGTCCTGGGTGCGGCCGGAGAGCACTTCGTTGCCGATGACGAGGACGCAGGCGGTGGGGTTTGGAGTCATGGAGAAAGAAAGGCCTTCTTTTTTGAAAAAAAAGAAGCAAAAAACTTTTGCTCCTTTCGTTGCCGGACCGCCTCGCTGCCACAGGAAGCAACCGGCTGTTTCAGATGCGGGAGGAGCAAAAGCTTTTTGGTTCTTTTTTTCAAAAAAGAACTGCTTCCCTGCTTACAGAAAATCCCGCAGCAGCGGCACCAGCGGCTTGTCCGCCGCCGGCATCTCGTAGTCCGCAAGCTTGCCGGGTTTCACCCAGGCCAGCGTCTGTCCCTCCAGCGGCTGCACGAACCCCTGCCAACGCCGGCACAGATAGAGCGGCATCAGCAGATGGAAGCGCTCGTAGGCGTGGCTGGCGAAGGCGAACGGCGCCAGGCAGGCGGCGGTGACGTCGATGCCCAGCTCCTCGCGCAGTTCGCGTATCAGCGCCGCCTCCGGCGTCTCGCCGGGGTTCAGCTTGCCGCCCGGGAACTCCCACAGGCCGGCCATCTTCTTGCCCTCCGGCCGGCGCGCGAGCAGCACGCGACTGTCCGTATCCACCAGCGCGCAGGCGGCCACCAGGAGCAGCTTGCGGCCGTCGGCGGCTTCCGTGGCCTCGGATTCGGGCGAGCCGAAGACGTCGTCGCGCGCCGCCTCGAACACGGCCACGTCCTCCTCGGCGTCGCGCGCCAGGAAATGCTGCGTGGCGCGGCCGGTCTCGCGAAAGCCGAGGCGGCGCAGCACGGCGGCCGACGCGGGGTTGTCCAGCGAGACCTGCGCCACCACGCGGTCGATCGGCAGGTTGGCCAGGGCCCAGCGGACCACACGGCCCGCGGCTTCCTGGGCCACGCCATGGCCCCAGAAGCGCTGCCCCACCCAGTAGCCCAGGCTGCCGGTGCGCGGGGCCACGTCCAGCCGCAGGCCGACGCAGCCTATCACCATCTCGGCGCCGTCCTCGTGGCCGGTGATGACCAGGTGGTAGGCACGGCCGTCCAGACGTTGCGTTATGGTGGAGGCGATCCACTCGTCCGTCAGCGCGCGCGGGTAGGGGTAGGGCAGGCGGGAGAGCATGCGAACCACCGGCCAGGTGTTGACCAGGCGGTGGATGGCCGGCGCGTCCTGCGGAAGCGGCGGACGCAGGGTCAGCCGCTCGGTCGTCAGCGTCTCGATCGCGTCGGCTTGCGGCCCGGCCGGGCTAGCTTCTGTAACGGCCATTGATGTCGATGTAGCCGTGCGTGAGGTCGCAGGTCCAGGCGTGGCCGGTGCCGGTGCCCAGGCCGAGGTCGATCTGGATGCCGATCTCCTGGCCGTGCATGTGGGCCACTACGGGTGCTTCGTCGTAGCCCGGCACCACGGTGCCGTTGCGGGCCATCCACACGCCGCCCACGGCAATGCTGAGACGGTCGCGGTCGGCCGGTTCACCGGCGCGGCCCACCGCCATGACGATGCGGCCCCAGTTGGCGTCCTCGCCGGCGATGGCGGTCTTGACCAGCGGCGAGTTGGCGACCGCCAGGGCCACGCGCCGGGCGCTGGCGTGGTCGGCGGCGCCGCCCACGTCGATGCGTATGAGCTTGGCCGCACCTTCGCCGTCGCGTACGACCATGATCGCCAGGTCACGCAGCACGTCTTCCAGCGCCTGTGCGAAACCGGGCGAGGGTTCAGGCGGGTTGCCGGCCTGACCGGTGGCGAACAGCAGTACGGTATCGCTGGTCGAGGTGTCCGCGTCCACGGTGATGCAATTGAAGGTGGATTTCACCGCCTGGCCGAGCAGCGTCTGCAGCGTGCCGGCGGGCAAGGTGGCGTCGGTGAACACGAAGCACAGCATCGTCGCCATGTCGGGCGCGATCATGCCGCTGCCCTTGGCGATGCCGGTGATGCGCACGGGCACCCCGCCTATGTCGGCGACCCGCGTGGCGGCCTTGGGGAAGGTGTCCGTCGTCATCATGCCGCGTGCCGCATCCGCCAGGGCGTCCGCGCGCAGGGCCGCGTGCAAGGCGGGCAGGGCGGCGGTGATTCGCTCGTAGGGAAGTGTCTGGCCGATCACGCCGGTGGATGCGAGGAACACTTCGGCGGGCTGGCAGCCGATCAGGGCGGCCGCGGCATCGGCCGTGGCCTGCGTGGCGTCCCGTCCGGCCTGGCCGGTGAAGACGTTGGCGTTGCCGGCGTTGACCACCAGGGCGCGCGCCGTGCCGCCCGCCAGGGCCGCGCGGCACCAGTCGATGGGCGCGCCGGGGCATTTGTTTTGGGTGAACACGCCGGCCACCGTCGTGCCGGGTGCCAACTCCGCCAGGAACAGGTCCGTGCGGCCCTGGTAGCGTATGCCGGCCGCCGCCGCGCCGAGCCGCACGCCAGCCACCGGCGGCCGCTCGGGCCACGGCAGCGCCAGCGGCGAGACGGCGGGCGCGGCCGCCATGTGGCTACTTCTTGGCCGGTGCCGGGGTGGCCGCCGCGGCGGGCGCGGCGCCCGGCTTGGCCGGCTTGCCGTCCGGACCGTAGGACACGATCTTCACGCCGTCCCGCGCCTTGGCGGCGAGCGTCTGGGCATCCTGACGCAGCAGCTGCTGGCGTATCTCGTCATGCACCGTGTCATAAGCCGGCGGCGTGGATACGCTGGTGTCGATCACCTGGATCACGTGCCAGCCGTAGCGGGTGTGCACCGGGGTAGTGGTGTACTCGCCCTTCTTCAGCTTGAACGCGGCATCGGAGAACTCCGGCAGCATGTCCGCGCGCTTGAAAGTGCCGAGGTCGCCGCCCTGCGCGCTCGCCGGGTCCTTCGGATCGCTGTATCTCTTGGCCAGATCCTCGAACTTGGCGCCGGCCTGCAATTGCTTGATGACATCCTTCGCCTTGGCCTCGCTGTCGACCAGGATGTGGCGGGCGTGGACTTCCGGCTCGCCCGGCTTGCCGGCGTACTGCTTGTCATATTGGGCCTTGATGGCCTCCTCGCTCACCATCGGCAGCACGGACTTCACCAGGAGCGCACGCTGCAGCACTTCGTCGGCTGCCGTCTGCATCTGGTGGGCGACCGTCGGGTCGCGGTCCAGGCCCTGCTTGCGGGCCATGATCTGCAGCGCCTTGCCGGTCGCCAGCTCATTGACGGCGGCGCTGAACAGCTTGTCCTGGCCGATCGACTGGCGTTGCTC
>CAXUOA010000109.1:0-8972 GCA_964252625.1 uncultured Acetobacteraceae bacterium
CTGAAGAGTTCATGAACCCGCTGCAGGCGGAGTATTTCCGCCAGAAGCTGCTGCGCTGGCGGGCAGACCTGCTGCGCGACGCGGACGACACGCTGGCCAGCCTGGGCGAGGGCGGGATACTGGAGGCCGACATCACCGACCGTGCCAGCGTGGAGACGGACCGGGCGCTGGAGCTTCGCACGCGCGACCGGGCGCGCAAGCTGGTCTCCAAGATCGACCAGGCGCTGCAGCGGATAGAGGGAGGGCAGTACGGGTACTGCGACGAGACGGGCGAGCCGATCGGGCTGCGTCGGCTGGAGGCGCGGCCGATCGCCACGATGTCGCTGGAGGCGCAGGAGCGCCATGAGCGGATGGAGCGCGTGCATCGCGACGAGTGACCGCGAGCTGGTTGTAGAACTCGTTTTGGCGGCCGTCTGACGCGCGTTTGTCATGCGGCAGCGTGCTACTCGCACGACGCTCCGGTGCTCATGGCCTACAGGCCACTGCGCTCCGGTGCTCTCAAACGCACGCCAGCCGACTTACCGGCCGAGTTCTACAACCAGCTGGGGTGTTGTTTGTAACTCTTTGTTGGGTTTAGTTTTGCGCCGGTGCCGCTGGCACGCGCTTTGGGTGAGCTAACGCGGGTGGCTCTGCCGGCGCCAGTAGCAAAAGTTTTTTGCTTCTTTTTTTCAAAAAAGAAGGCCTTCCTTGCTTCTCGACGCGTCCAGCGCCGCCTGTAGCATGTAGGCCGCCGCCATCTGGTCCACCACGGCGGCGCGGCGTTTGCGGGTCATGTCGGCTTCGGTGATCAGGAAGCGGTTCACGGCGGCGCTGGACAGGCGCTCGTCCCACAGGGCGGCGGGCAGGACGGTGGCGTCGGACAAAGCGCGGGTCCAGTCGCGGGCGGCCTGGGCGGCGGGGCCGAGCGTGCCGTCCATGGAAAGGGGCAGGCCGACGACCAGGCCGGCGACGTCCTGCTTGCGGGCGATGGCGGCAATCTCGGCGGCGTTGGCGGCGAGCTTGGTGCGGCGCAGGGCAGCGTGCGGGCTGGCCAGCAGCAAGCTGACGTCCGAGAGGGCCACGCCGATAATGCGGGCGCCTGGGTCCAGGCCGATCAGCCGCTGGCCGGGGCGCAGGGTGGCGCGCAGCTCGGCCATGTTGATGACGGGCATGGCGGCGTTTATGATCCGCCGCTTGCGCACAGACCAGAGGCCGTTCCCATGTCGCTCGATCCCGCGACCGTCCGCCGTATTGCCAAATTGGCCCGCATCCGCGTGGAGGACGGCGACGTCGGCCGGCTGCAGGGGGAGCTGAACAACATATTGGGGTGGATCGAGACGCTGTCCGAGGTGGATGTGGAGGGCGTGGCGCCGCTGACGGGTGGCGCGCAGATCCTGTTGCGGTTGCGGGCGGATGCGGTGACGGACGGGCAGGTGGCGGAGGCGGTTCTGGCGAACGCGCCGGATCGGGTTGGGGCGTTCTTTACGGTGCCGAAGGTGGTGGAGTGAGGGGGGTAAGGAAGGTCTTCTTTTTTGCAAAAAAGAAGCAAAAAACTTTTGTCCCGACGCCTGCACCGCGGCCTCGTCTGGTTCTGCCAGCATGGGCATTGGCAGGACCGGAGCGCGCCGTGGTGCGGGCGCAGGGACAAAAGTTTTTTGCTTCTTTTTTTCAAAAAAGAAGGCCTTGCTTTCTTTCTTTGTGGTGGAGCCCGACATGCTGACCGACCTGACGATCGCCGAAGCCGCGGCGGCGCTGCGGCGGCATGATTTCACCGCGCGCGCGCTGACGCAGGCGCACCTGGGTGCGGCTGAGGCGCTGAACGGGCGGCTGAACGCGTTTATCACGCTGACGCCCGACCGGGCATTGCAGCAGGCGGATGCGGCGGATGCGGCGCTTGCGGTTGGGAAAGCGGGCGTGTTGGCCGGGATACCGCTGGCCATCAAGGACCTGTTTTGCACCGCGGGCGTGCGCACGACGGCGGGTAGCCGCATCCTGGCGGATTTCGTGCCGCCCTATGAGAGTTCGGTGACGGCGAATTTGCTGCGGGACGGCGCGGTGTTCCTGGGCAAGACGAATCTGGATGAGTTCGCCATGGGGTCTTCGAACATGACGTCGGCTTTTGGGCCGGTGGAGAATCCCTGGAAGCGCGGTGGCGATGCGACGGCTGTGCTGGTGCCTGGCGGGTCTTCCGGCGGGTCGGCCGCGGCGGTGGCGTCGCGCATGGCGATGGGTGCTACGGGCACGGATACGGGCGGTTCCATCCGGCAACCTGCGGCGTTCTGCGGGTTGGCGGGTATAAAGCCGACCTATGGACGGTGCAGCCGCTGGGGCGTGGTGGCGTTTGCGAGTTCGTTGGACCAGCCTGGGCCGTTTGCGCGCACGGTGGCGGATTGCGCGTTGCTGCTGGGCAGCATGGCGGGGTTCGATGCGAAGGACAGCACGAGCGTGGATCTGGCGGTGCCGGATTTTGCCGCTGCGTGCCGGCGCGGGGTTTCGGGTTTGCGCATCGGGGTGCCGCGTGAGTATCGCGCCGACGGGATGCCGGCGGAAGTGGAGCGGCTTTGGCAGACGGGATTGCAGTGGCTGCGTGATGCGGGGGCGGAGATCGTGGACGTGTCTCTGCCGCACACGAAATACGGGTTGGCCACATATTATATAGTGGCGCCCGCGGAGGCGTCCTCCAACCTGGCGCGCTATGACGGGGTGCGGTTCGGGTTGCGCGCGGACGGGCACGACCTGACGGAGCTGTACGAGCGGACGCGGGCGGCGGGGTTCGGCGCCGAGGTGCAGCGGCGTATCATGATCGGGACGTATGTGCTCTCGGCCGGGTATTACGACGCGTATTACCTGCGGGCGCAGAAGGTGCGGGCGCTGATCCTGCGCGATTTCACCGATGCGTTCGGGCAGGTGGATGCGTTGCTGACGCCGACCGCGCCTTCGGCTGCGTTTGCGCAGGGCGAGAAGATGGGTGATCCGGTCGCGATGTACCTGAACGACGTGTTCACCGTGCCGGCGAGCATGGCGGGCGTGCCGGCGATGAGCGTGCCGGCGGGGCTGGACGGGCAGGGATTGCCGCTGGGGCTGCAGGTGATCGGGCGGCCTTACGACGAGGAGACGGTGTTCGCCGTGTCCCAGGTGATCGAGGATGCGGCAGGTTTTTCGGCGATGCCTGCGATACGGGCGGGAGCGGCGCTGTGAGCTACACGGTCGAGGGTTCCACCGGCACTTGGGAGATCGTCTGCGGGCTGGAGGTGCATGCGCAGGTGATCAGCCGGTCCAAGCTGTTTTCCGGGGCGGCGACGGATTTCGGCGGCGCGCCGAACACGCAGGTGAGCTTCGTGGACGCGGCGTTTCCCGGGATGCTGCCCGTGCTGAACGCGGAATGCGTGGCGCAGGCGGTGCGCACCGGGCTGGGGCTGAACGCGCAGATCAACCTGACCAGCCGGTTCGACCGGAAGAATTATTTCTATGCGGATCTGCCGAGCGGGTATCAGATCAGCCAGTTCGAGCATCCGATCGTGGGACGCGGCGCAATAGAGATCGAGCTGGCCGATGGCAGCACGCGCGAGATCGGGGTGACGCGGCTGCATCTGGAGCAGGATGCGGGGAAATCCCTGCACGACCAGGACCCGGCGCGGTCCTTCATCGACCTGAACCGCTGCGGCGTGGCGCTGATGGAGATCGTCAGCGAGCCCGACATACGCACGCCGGAAGAGGCCGGCGCGTATCTGCGCAAGTTGCGCACGGTGCTGCGGTATTTGGGCACCTGCGACGGCAACATGGACGAGGGGAGCATGCGTGCGGACGTCAACGTGTCCGTGCGCCATGCCGGCGAGGCGTTCCGCACGCGCTGCGAGGTGAAAAACGTCAACTCCATACGTTTCGTCATGCTGGCGATCGAGGCGGAGGCCCGCCGGCAGGTGGAGGTGTGGGAGAGCGGCGGCGTGGTAGTGCAGGAGACGCGGCTGTTCGACCCGGCACGACAGGCGACGCGGAGCATGCGCAGCAAGGAAGATGCGCACGACTACCGGTATTTTCCCGACCCCGATCTGCTGCCGCTGGTGCTTGAGCAGGGTTGGGTCGACGGGCTGCGGGCCGGGTTGCCGGAATTGCCGGACGCCAAGCGGGCGCGGTTCGTGGCCGACTACACGCTGCCCGCCTATGATGCGGGCGTGCTGGTGGCCGAGCAGGCGACCGCCGATTTCTTCGAGACGGTGGCGCGTGGGCGGGACGCGCGGCTGGCGGCGAACTGGATCACCGGCGATTTCTTTGCAGCCCTGAACCGCACCGGGCGGACGATCGAGAGCAGTCCGGTCTCGGCGGAAAACCTGGGCGCTCTGCTGGACCTGCTGGCGGACGCCACGATCAACGGGCGCATCGCCAAGGAGGTGTTCGAGGCGATGGTGGAGACCGGGGCGGCGCCCGGCGACATCGTGGAGAGAAGCGGGCTGCGGCAGGTGACCGATACCGGGGCGATCGATGCCGCGGTGGAGGCGGTGCTGGCGGCCAACCCCGACAAGCTGGCGGAGTATCGCGGTGGCAAGGATAAGTTGTTCGGGTTCTTCGTGGGCCAGGTGATGAAGGCGATGGCGGGAAAGGGCAACCCGGCGCTGGTGAACGAGGCTTTGCGGGGGCGGCTGGCGGGGTAGGGAAGGCAAGGTCTTCTTTTTTGAAAAAAGAAGCAAAAAACTTCTGCTCCGACGTCTGCACCGCGGCCTCGCCAGGTTCTACCAGCCTGCGTTCTGGCAGAACCGGAGCTCGCTTTGATGCAGGCGCCGGGACAAAAGTTTTTTGCTTCTTTTTTTCAAGAAAGAAGGTCTTGCCTTCCTTTCTCCCGCTTCATTGACCAGCCGGGCATGAGCCCCTAAGACGATCCGGCAAACGTCGTGTTGCATCCCGGCGGAGGGGTGGCCGAGTGGCTGAAGGCGGCGGTTTGCTAAACCGTTGTACGGGGTCAACCCGTACCGTGAGTTCGAATCTCATCCCCTCCGCCAAGCGTGCCTCTTCAGGATGCCAGGCTGCCCTGGCTCGGTTTGATTGCGTGCTTGGTCGGATGTCGATCCAGGATCATCCGGGTATGGCGACTGCCGTTGATCCGCCGGTACCTTCCTTGCATACCACATCGCGCAGGGAGTTCGTTCTTTCTTGAAAGAAAGAACCAAAGAGCTCTCGCTGCTGGGCTTTGTTGTTGCCCGCGTGACAAGAAGCTTTCGGATAAAGTCTTTTTGCTTCTTTTTCTCCAGAAAAAGAAGAATCCTGTCTTTCTGGATGAAACCGAATCAATGTCAGATGCGTGACAATCGGTGCTTTGTCGTTCGCCAGAAGACGCGAGTACCTGTTGTCTTGCCGTGGCCGCAGGGCTGCGCTGCCCTTCATCTTCGTCGCAGATGGAAAGCCGCACCTTCTTTCGTGACGCAGTCGGCACGACATCCTTGATCGCCGGGCAGAGCCTTGCCTTCCACCTGGCCTCCCGGGAATTCCCCAGCTCTGACCTGATGCCTGGAGCCTCCCGGCGGCCTGCATGTCGATCGTTGCAGGCCGGCGTGTCAACTCGCCCAGGCTGAACGGCCCGGCCTAGGGCTATCGGGCAGGAGGCAGCCGCTCACGGGTCTGGACGCGATCACAGGAACGCGATAGTTGCCGCATGTAACGATGCGGAAGCGAACAGACTATGGTACTCAAGGTGTCCGGCCTGACCCTCGCCCGTCGCAGCCTTCTGCGCCTGGGTGGTGCCGCCCTGGCGCTGCCGATGCTGCCGCGGCCGTCGTGGGCCCTGTCCGCCGGCGCCGGGCTCGGTTTCCTGCAGACGCGGATGCCGTTCTGGGGGGCGGCCGGCACCATCGGCGGCGGTGCCACCCTGACCGCGGCGATGACGGCCGAGACGCCGTTCCAGGCGGTGCAGCTGTTCTGGACGAACTTCGACACCGTTCCGAGGGTGGTCGGCAGCGCCGCCGCGGCTCCCACCGTGGCGCTCGACGACGCGACGAACCCGATCAACCCGTCGGGCGCGCAGGACCCCAGCCTGTGGCAGCCGGTCACCTTCGCGGGCGCGCGGTCCGGCACGATCCCGGCCGCGGTGCAGGGCAGCACGGGCTTCATCCCGCAGAACGACCGCGTGGCCGGGCTGCTGGTGAGCGACGTGATGCCGATGTTCTCCCTGCCGCGCACCGACGGCGCCTTGCCGCTGCTGCTGACCCGCTCGTTCTCCGCGGACCCGATGTCGTGCGCGGTCGCGGGCGACGTGCTCGGCCTGTCCCCGATGGGGGGCGGCGCGTTCGACGCCGCGTCCAACGGGCGCATCGTGCGCGCCGGCTTGGTCACGGGCGACTGCGCGAGCAGCCCCGGGCTGGTGGCCGGCAACCCGGGGCAGTGCCTGGCGCCCACGGGCGTGATCTTCCACACCTCCGTGCCCGGGCTGTCCGTGATGGTCGGGGGCGACAGCCTCTACCAGGGCTACGGCACCGCCACGGTGCAGAACGACCCGTTCCACATGGCGGCCTGCGCGATCTCGACGCCCTCGCTGCCGGTCACGGTGTGCAAGCTGGCCTACCAGGGCATGTCGTCGAGCAGCTTCCAGGCCAACCTGCAGCAGATGATCGTGGCAGCCCCGCCCAACGTCGCGATCATTAAGGGCGAAAGTCCGAACGACCTGCCGCGCGGGTCGCAGGCCGCCTACTCGGCGAGCCTGGGCGGCCTGATCACGCTCGGCACCTGGTGCGCGTCGCGCGGCATCCAGCCGGTGGCCGCGACCGCCATGCCGTATGCGGAGTCGCTCGACAGCGACGCGGTGCGCAGGCAGTTCAACGCCCAGATCCGCGGCTCGGGGTGGGACTACGTGGATTTCGATGCCGCGGTGAGCGACAACGGCTCGCCCGCCGCCATCCGGCCGGAGTTCTCATCGTTCCCGAGGGCGCCGCACCCGAACGATGCCGGCGACCTCGCGATCGCGGCGAGCGTCCAGACCGTGCTGCGCCGCATCCTGGCGAGGTAGTCCTCGCCCCATGCCTGGGCATGGAGGGGAGGCTGCCACCCGGCTGACGCCCAGGGCCGTGCCCCGGCCCTGACAGAGGTCAGGGGCGGGGTTCGCGGCCCTGGTCGCCGCTCACTCGGCGGCCTTGCGCAGGCTCGCCTGCTGGCGATGCTGGTGCACGGTGCGATGGACCCTGCGGCACAGCGGCAGCCAGTGCGGCGAGAACCAGTTGGCGTGGCCCGGCAGACACAACTGGTCGATGCGTGCCTCGACGAGGTTGGGGCCGATCCAGCGCACGCAGCCCACCGCCGCGTCGTCATCCGCCGGACGGACCCAGAGCAGGGTCGCCCCGCCGTAGCGCGCGACCAGCTCGGCCAGCGACGCCACGTCGTCGCGCCGCAGGCCGGGACCGGCGCTCGTCTTGACGACGAAGATCTTGCTGCCGTCCTCCAGATCCTCGACCAGCTTCCGGCGCCCGAAGCGGAGCCGCATGACCTCCTGGCGGATGAGGTCCTCGCGCGACATCTCCCAGGAATGCACGAAGGTGTGGTACATGTAGTGGTAGCGGTCGTTCGAGATCATGTACTCGCCCGGCTCCTCCGCCCTGATCGACAGGTTGGCGGGGTCGTCGACGCCGTCGAACTCGCAGTCCAGCGCCTCGTGCAGGCGGTGCAGCACCATGCCGCCGAACCGCAGCAGGCTGATGGGCTCGGCCTTGTGGGCGCGCTGGACGAGGCCGAACTCGCAGTCGTCGCCGAGGCTGTCGAAGCCCATCATCATGGTCCGGTCGTCGAGGCCCGGAACCGGCGGCTCGATCAGGTCGGGGGCCTGCAGGTTGGCGGTCATCCACACGCGGTCGAGGCAGAACGACAGTTCCCGCCGGTCCTCGCTCACGCCCATCGAGGCAGGGCTGACGCCGTATCCGGCCTCGATCACCAGCTCCTTCCTGCCCCTGCGGCCGGCGAGCTCGGCCGGCACGGACACGGTGACGGGCGTGTGCCCGACCACCTCGTGCTCGCCGAGCGAGACGCCGTCGAACAGCAGCCGGACGGTCTGGGTGCGCCCGGCGACCGCATGCGGCGTGGCATAGAGGCACAGCACATAGCCGGTCGGGCACCAGGCCATCGTCGGCATGACCAGGGTGCTGCGCCGACCGACAGCCCATACGCTGCCGCCTTCGACGCCGCTCCAGCCCTGCCCCAGGCAGCGGAAGCCCGTCTCGCCGTGCCCGAACCTGAGATGCATCCGCTGGACCTCTGCAAGGCGACCGCACCAGGATACACTGGCGACAGTTGCTCCACGCCAGGATGCGGCATCGGCATCCCGGAATGGAAGTTCCATTACCAAGACGATGTCGGCTCCGGAAGGGCCGTCGCGGCGCCGGAGGTGCGTGGAGCACGCCGCAGGAGACGCGGTGCGGCCGGCGGGCAGCGCCCGCGGCGGCTCCCCCTCAGGTCTCGGCGGTCGCCCGCTCGGTGACGAGGAGCTGGTCCGGGCGCACCCAGACCTGCCACAACCCGGCCTCGGTCTCCTGGGGCAGCTCGACCAGGATGGCCCCGTCGGCACGGTTGCCGACCGGCCAGCCGATGTCGACGCTGTCGGCGTCGACCTGGCGCACGGAGGCGAAGCAGCGGGCGGCGCCGCCGCCGGCCTGCTCGACCTCGATCACCCGGCACTGCGGGTCGAACGCCGTGTCCATCACCCGCGCCCTGAGCCGGACGGTCTGCCCTGCCCCGGGCCCTTGCATGCTCGTGCTCATCGCGACGCTCCAATCAGCCCGGCAGCATCCTCCACGTGCACGGAGTCGCGCCAGAACCAATGGGCGGTCGCGGCGGCGGGACGGCGTCGGGCGGTCGCGCGCCGCGAGGCCGCGCCCTGCCCCGCCTGCGGGTGCGGGCGCCGTGCCCGACGTGGCGGCTACTGCGGGATGCCGCCGCCGATGCCGCCGGCGCCGATGCCCGTGCCGCTCTGCGAGGCGGTGCTGCCGCCCGGCTCCATGTCCGAGCTGACCGAGGCGCCGCTG
>CAXUOA010000110.1:0-306 GCA_964252625.1 uncultured Acetobacteraceae bacterium
GTGTCATGGCGGTGTCCTCGGGCTGCAGGTGGGTTCAGACGAGGTTGGCGAGCGGCCGGGCGGCCAGGCGACGCGGGACCGCCGGGCGGCGCACCAGCGGCCCCGCGGCGCCGAGGGTTGCGAAGAGCAGGACGATCTCGATCGCGTAGACGACGCCGTAGCCGGTGGCCGTGTCCACCAGCGCCGGGCCGAGACGGCCGCGCAGGGCGAGCACGGAGACGCCGTCCCTGATCAGGCCGCCGCTGGCGACCGCAATGCCGGCGGCGGAGGCCTGCACCGCGCCCCAGATGCCGAGAGCGAGGCCGA
>CAXUOA010000110.1:316-2350 GCA_964252625.1 uncultured Acetobacteraceae bacterium
GGCCTGATCAGGGACGGCGTCTCCGTGCTCGCCCTGCGCGGCCGTCTCGGCCCGCGCCCGCCATGGCCATGGCGGCGGTGAGCGTGCAATGCGCGAACAGGCCCGCGCCGAAGCCGATGGTGACCACGCCGGTGGCGAACAGTGCCGTGGACTGCAGGGGGGCGGCGAAGATGAGTGCGAGGAAGGCGAACAGGCCGGCGACCGTTCCCGAGCAGGCCAGGCGGTAGGTGTCCATGCCGCGCCCGAGCAGCGTGGCGGCCAGGCCGAAGCCCACCAGGCCGCCCACCGCCAGCAGCGCGGTGAACGCGGTGGTGGCGCCCACCGACAGATGCAGAACCTGGCCGCCATACGGCTCCAGAAGCACGTCCTGCATGCTGAAAGCCACGGTGCCGAGACCCAGCGCCACCAGGCGGCGGCGCGCGTCGCCGGCGCGGTCGAACTCGGCCCAGGACTGCGCGAAACTCGGGCGCGCACGGTCCGGGCGGGTCTCGGACGGGCGCCGCGGCTCCTGCTTCCACAGCGCGATGGCATTCAGCACGACGGTGATGACGGCCGCACCCTGCATGCACTGGATCAGCCGGATTTCCGAGAAACGGGCGAGTGCGGCGCCGAACAGCACGGCGCTGACCACCATGCCGAGAAGCAGCATCATGCACAGCAGGGCCACAACTTTCGGGTGCTTCTCCTGCGGCGAGAGATCGGTGGCCAGCGCCAGCCCGACCGTCTGCACCGTGTGGAGTCCGGCACCAACCAGCAGGAACGCCAGCGACGCCGCGGCCTGGCCGATGACGATCGGCCCGTTGCTGTCGCCCGACAGGATGATGAGCGCGAACGGCATGATGGCGAAGCCGCCGAATTGCAGCATGGTGCCGAGCCAGAGATACGGCACGCGCTTCCAGCCGAGCACGGAGCGGTGGTTGTCCGACCGGAAGCCGACCACGGCGCGGAACGGCGCGAAGATCAGCGGCAGCGAAACCATGATGGCGACGAGCCAGGTGGGCACGCCGAGTTCTACGATCATGACGCGGTTCAGCGTGCCGATAAGCAGGACGGCGGCCATGCCGACGGTGACCTGGAACAGCGACAGGCGGAGCAGTCGGGAGAGCGGCATGTCGGCGGTGGCGGCGTCAGCGAAGGGGAGGAAGCCGGTGCCTACCTTGCTCCATTTGGTTGCGAGTTTTCGATTTAGGGAAGGCAAGGAAGCAGTTCTTTTTTGAAAAAAAGAACCAAAAAACTTTTGCTTCCCCGACGCTGCCGAGGCGCGGGTGTTTCCGGAAACACTCGACTGCTGCAAATGCGGGGTAGTAAAAGTTTTTTGGTTCTTGCTTGCCTGCTTCACCGCCGGGCGACCTCCAGCGCATGGCTCATGTAGAACCCGCTGGAAACCCGGTGCTCCCGCCTCAGGCGGAGTGTGCTCAGACGGCGCGTGATGTCGCGCGGCGAGACCGGCTCGATCGCCGGCGCACGGTCTGCGCGTGGGAACAGGCGCCCGGCGGTGTGCATCAGCGTGAGCAGCTTCGTGCGTGGCGCGAAGGTGAAGAGCACGGATTGCTCGGCGCGTGCGGCGAGGGCTGCGACGGCGGCGGCCATGTCCGGCGCGCAATAGTGGATGAGCGAGTCCATGGCGACGATGAAATCGAAATGTCCGAGTGCCGGGCTCGTCATGTCGCCGACCCGGAAATCGATCGCGAGGTCACGCGGGGTGCGTTCGCGGGCCAGGTTGATGAGGGTGGGGGAGAGGTCGATGGCGGTGACGATCGCACCGCGGCGTGCGGCTTCGACGGACAGCGCGCCGGTGCCGCAGCCGGCGTCCAGCAGACGCGCACCTTGCAGGGTCTGCGGCAGCCAGGAGAGCAGGGTGTTGCGCATCTCGTCGCGGCCGGCGCGCACCGTGGCGCGTATGCCGCTGACCGGCGCGTCGGAGGTGAGGCGGGCCCAGGCGTCCGCGGCGGTGCGGTCGAAATACTGTTCGAGTTGGCCGCGGCGGGCGAGGTAGGTGGCCTCCAGGGCTTGCTCGTGGGCGATCTCGGCGAG
>CAXUOA010000110.1:2360-8897 GCA_964252625.1 uncultured Acetobacteraceae bacterium
GAGGTAGGTGGCGGTGGCCATCATTCGTAGCCCAGCAGGTCGAAGATCTCGCGGTCTTTCAGCGGCGTGCCTTCCAGCGGCTCCGTGCCGGCCCAGAGGGCGGCGGCGAGGCGCAGGTATTCGAGTTTGACGGCTTCGAGTTCCGGTGAGCTTTCCATTTCGAACAGGGTGGATTTCTTCAGGCGGGAGCGGCGGATCACGTCCAGGTCGGGGAAGTGCGCGAGCGTGGAGAGGCCGGTGGCGGCGTTGTAGCGGTCCACCTGGTCGGTGGCGGCCGAGCGGTTGCAGATGACGCCGCCGAGGCGGACGTTGTAGTTGCGCGCCTTGGCGGCGATGGCGGCGACTATGCGGTTCATCGCGAAGATGCTGTCGAAATCATTGGCGGCGACGATCAGTGCGCGGTCCGCGTGCTGCAGGGGAGCGGCGAACCCGCCGCAGACGACGTCGCCCAGCACGTCGAAGATCACCACGTCGGTCTCTTCGAGCAGGTGGTGTTCCTTCAGGAGTTTCACGGTCTGGCCGACGACGTAGCCGCCGCAGCCGGTGCCGGCGGGCGGTCCGCCGGCTTCCACGCACATCACGCCGTTATAGCCCTGGAAGACGAAATCCTCGACGCGGAGTTCTTCGCTGTGGAAGTTCACCGTCTCCAGCACGTCGATCACGGTGGGCTGCAGGTGCTTGGTGAGCGTGAAGGTAGAGTCGTGCTTCGGGTCGCAGCCGATCTGCAGCACCCGCTTGCCGAGCTTGCTGAAGGCGACGGAAAGGTTGGACGACGTGGTGCTCTTGCCGATGCCGCCCTTGCCGTAGACGGCGAACACCTTGGCGGTGCCGATCTTCAGGTTCGGGTCGAGCTGGACCTGCACGCTGCCTTCGCCGTCGCCGCGCCCGTTCTTCGGAGCGGGGCGCAGCAGGTTGTTCGGACGCTGAAGTGTCTCGCTCATGCCGCCATCTCCTTGCCCACGCCTTCCAGGCGGTCTTCCAGGTCCTCGCCGGCGCCACGCAGCGCATCCAGCGTCGCCTGGTCCGGCGACCAATACCGGCGCTCGCTCGCCTCGATCAGCCGGTTGGCGATCTTCAGCGAGGCTTTCGGGTTCAGCGCGGCAAGGCGCTCGCGCATCGTCTCGTCCAGCACGTAGGTCTCCGCGAGTTTCTGGTACACCCAGGGCGAAACCTCGCCCGTGGTGGCCGACCAGCCGAGCGTGTTCGTCACGTGCGCGTCGATCTCGCGCACGCCTTCGTAGCCGTGCTTCAGCAGCGCCTCGTACCATTTGGGGTTCAGCGCGCGTGTGCGTGTCTCCAGGCTGACCTGCTCACCGAGCGTGCGGACAATGCCGTCGCCGCGTGTCTGGTCGCCGATATAGACGGCGGCCGCGATGCCGCCGCGGGCGCGGCGCACCGCGCGGGTGATGCCGCCCAGCGTGTCGAAGTAATGGTCGACGGTGGTGACGCCGAGCTCGATGCTGTCGAGGTTCTGGTAGGTGACGTCCACGCTGGCGAGCACGTGGCCGAGCACGGCGGTCTGCCTTTCCGGGCGGCCGTCCACGCCGTAGGCAAACCCCTTGCGGCTGACATAGGCGTCGGCGAGCTCGTCCTCGTCGTTCCACACGCCGGCGCCGACCATCTGGTTGACGTTTGCGCCGTAGGCACCGTCCGCGTTGCCGAACACGCGCAGCGCCGCCTGCTCCATCGTGCCGCCATAGGCGGCGAGGTAGGACAGGGCGTGGCGGCGTATGTGGTTCTGCGTGACCGGTTCGTCCGCGTTTGCGGCAAGCAGCGCCGCTTCTGCAAGAAGCTTGGTCTGCAGCGGCAGCAGGTCGCGGAAGATGCCTGACAGCGTCAGGATCACGTCGATCCTGGGCCGGCCGAGTTCCGCCAGCGGAAGGAGCCGCGCGCCGGCCAGGCGGCCGTAACCGTCGAAGCGCGGGGCGGCACCCATCAGCCAGAGCGCCTGGGCGATCGGGCCGCCCTCGGATTTCAGGTTGTCGGTGCCCCAGAGGACCATGGCGATGGTCTCCGGATACGGCGTGCCGGCTTCCGCGTGGCGCGCGAGCAGGCGGTCCGCCTGGCGGGCGCCGTCCTGGCAGGCGAACACGCTGGGCAGGCGGAACGGATCGAAGCCGTGCAGGTTGCGGCCGGTGGGCAGCACGGCGGTGTTGCGCAGCAGGTCGCCGCCTGGTGCGGGGCGGACGTAGCCGCCGTCCAGCGCGTGGATGATGGCGGGTATCTCGTGGTCGGCGGCGAGCAGTGCGTCGAGGCGGTCACGCTCTTCGCCCGCGGCGATGTTGGCGGCGTCCAGCATGCCGGCGCGTTCTTCCGCGTCGGGCGGCTGGCCGATGACGTGCAGGCCGTGCGGGATCAGCGTGTATTCGAGTTCCAGCAGGGCGGCGCCGAGGCGGCCGATATGCCCGGATGCGTCCTGCGTCCATTGCGGTTCGGCGTGGGCCAGATCCAGCGTGGCCGCCTGCGCCTGGATGAGGGCCGCCAGCATCGTGCGCTGGCCGGCATCCGACTCCGGCTCCAGCGCGCGCCAGCGGTCCAGCGAGGCTTTCAGGTCGATCAGGCCGCGATACAGCCCGGCGGCGGCGGTGGGCGGGGTCAGGTAGCTGATGAGCGTGGCGTTCGCGCGGCGCTTGGCGATCATCCCTTCGGACGGGTTGTTGCTGGCGTAGAGGTTGAAGTTCGGCAGATCTCCGATCAGGCGGTCCGGCCAGCATTCGGCCGACAGGCCGGCCTGTTTGCCCGGCATGAACTCCAGCGCGCCGTGGGTGCCGAAATGCAGCACCGCATGGGCGCCGAAATCCTGGCTGATCCAGCGGTAGAAGGCGGCAAAGGCGTGGGTGGGGGCAAAGCCGCGCTCGAACAGCAGCCGCATGGGATCGCCCTCGTAGCCGAAGGCGGGCTGTATGCCCACGAACACGTGGCCGAACTGCGCGCCGAGCACGAAGATCGACGTGCCGTTGCTCTGCTGGCGGCCGGGTGCGGGGCCCCACACGCCTTCGATGTCGCCCAGCCACTCCTGCGCACGCACGTGCTCGTCGGTGGAAATGCGGGCGGCCACGTTCGCGTCCGTGCCGTGCAGTGCGGCGTTGCCCTGCAGGATTGCGGCGCGCAGCGCGTCCACCGATGGCGGGACTTCCACCGTGTAGCCGGCTGCCTTGAGGCCCTGTAGCGTGTTGTGCAGGGACGCGAAGACGGAGAGGTACGCGGCCGTGCCGGTGGCGCCGGCGTTGGGCGGGAAGTTGAACAGCACGGCGGCGATCTTGCGGTCCGCCCTGGCGGCGCGGCGTAGCCGGACGAGCTTTTCCACGCGTGCCGCGAGTGTGGACGCGCGCTCCCGGTGGGAGACCATCTGGCGTGCGCATTGCGTGCCGTCGCAGCCCTCGCACGGTGCCGCGGTCTGCGCCCGCCCGCAGCGCCCGCCATAGGTCATGGGCACTATGCCGCCGTCCAGTTCCGGGATCGCCACCATGATCGTGGTCTCCACCGGCAGCAGGCCGCGCGCATCGTCCTGCCAGGCCTGCAGCGTCTGGAACTCGACCGGGTGCGCGGTGATGTAGGGCACGTCGAGCAGCGCGAGCTGCGCCTCGGCGGCATCGCGGTCGTTGTAGGCGGGGCCGCCGACGAGCGAGAAACCGGTCAGCGAGACGACGGCATCGACCTGCACCACCCCGTCACGCAGGAAGTAGCCCTCGATGGCGGGCCGCTGGTCCAGGCCGCTCGCGAAGGCGGGGATCACGCGCAGGCCGCGTTGTTCCAGTGCGGCGATCACGCCGTCATAATGCGCCGCGTTGCCGGACAGCAGGTAGGACCGGAGCAGCAGCACGCCCACCGTGCCGCGTGCGCCCCAGGCCGGCAGCTGATCCAGGCGCGTGACGATACGGCCGGGCGCGCGCGGGTGGTACAGCCCCACATCGGGGTATTCGGCGGGTGCCTCGGCCTTGCCCAAGGCCGGGGCCGGCGTGTGCCCGTAGCGCCCGATCAACATGCGCAGCATGTTGACGAGGTTTTCTTCCGATCCCGCCAGCCAGTATTGCAGCGCCAGGAAATACGCCCGCACATCCTGCGCGGTGCCGGGAATGTAGCGCATCAGCCTGGGCAGGCGCTTCAGCATACGCATCTGTGCCTGGCCGCTGGCAGGTCCTGCGCCAGCCTTGCCCACGGGCTTGCCGCGCAGCCGTTTCAGCATCGCCACCGCGCCTGCCGGTTCCTGCGACATGTCGAAGCGGCCGAGCTTCGTCAGCCGGGTGATCTCGCCGGCGGACATGCAGCACAGCATGGCGTCGCAGGCCTCGCGGCGGGCGAGCAGCGCGGGCTGCACGGCGCGCACGTGGTCTTCCAGGAAGAGCATGGTGGCGATGACGATGTCGGCCTGCCCGATGGCGGCCTGGCAGGCGGCCAGCCTGTCCTGGTCGCCGCCCCACTCGTCCGCCGCGTGCACGGCCAGTGTCAGCCCCGGCACTTCGTCGCGCAGCAGTGCCTCGGCGCGTGCGGCGGCCGCGGACAGATGGCTGTCCATGGTGACGACGACCACGCGCAACGCGGGGTGCTCAGCGTGCATGATGCGCCTTGGCGTCGTACAGCGTATCGAGCGTGATCGTGGACAGGCCGCGGTCGAGCGCGAAACTCTCCGTGTTGCGGCGTGCCTTGCCGCGGACGAAGAACGGTATCTTACCGAGCTCGGCCATCGCTTCGGCGGACCACAGCCCGCCACCGGCTTGCTTCGGGCTTGCTGCCTCCAGGATGGCGTCCGGCAGCCTGGCCGGCCCGCCGCCGAGATGGGAGGGCGCCGCGTCGCCGGAGAACTCGAAATCCTCCCGGAACATCGTGATCAGGTGCTCCTCCAGGCCCATCATCAACGGATGCACCCAGGTGTCGAACAGCACGTTGGCACCCTCGTAGCCCATCTGCGGCGCGTAGCGGGCCGGGAAATCCTGCACGTGCACCGGCGCGGATATGACGGCGCAGGGGATGCCGAGCCGCTTGGCGATGTTGCGCTCCATCTGCGTGCCGAGCACGAGGTCAGGCCGCAACGCAGTCACCGCCGCCTCCACGTCGAGGTAGTCGTCGGTGATCAGCGCCTGCACGCCGTGGCGCGCGGCGGCCTCGCGAACTTCGCGGGCGAACTCGCGGCTGTAGGTGCCCAGGCCAGCGACGTCGAAGCCCATCTCCTCGCTGGCGATGCGGGCGGCGGCCACGACGTGCGTGGCGTCGCCGAAGATGAAGACGCGCTTGTTCGTCAGATACGTCGAGTCGACGGAGCGGGAATACCAGCCGAGGTTGCAGGCGCTGCCGGAAAGCGCGGCCGGGACATCGACGCCCGCGAGCGCCGCTACTTACGCGATGAAATCCAGCGTGGCGCCTACGCCGATCGGCACGGTCTTCGTGCAGGGCTGCTGAAAGTTCCGCTGCAGCCAGGATGCCGCCTGCATCGCGATCTCGGGATAGAGCACGACGTTGAAGTCGGCGTCCGCGAGGCGCGCGAGGTCGGCGGGAGCGGCGCCCGACGGTGCCGTCACGTTCACGTCGATACCGAGTTGGCCCAGCAGACCGGTGATCTCGCGCAGGTCGTCACGGTGGCGGAAGCCGAGCGCGCACGGACCGAGGATGTTGCAGCTGGGCCGCGCGCGTGGCGTCCCGGCCCGCGGTACCGCGAACGCACGCACCAGCTGGTAGAAGGTCTCCGCCGCGCCCCAGTTCTCCTTTTTCTGGTAGGCCGGCAGGTCCACGGCCACGACCGGCACCGGCAGGGCCAGCGCGCGCGCCAGTCCGCCCGGATCGTCCTGTATCAGTTCCGCGGTGCAGGAGGCGCCAACGAGCAGCGCCTGTGGCCTGAAACGCGCATAGGCATCGCGGGCCGCCGTCTTGAACAGCTCCGCGGTGTCGCCGCCCAGGTCGCGCGCCTGGAACGTGGTGTAGGTCACCGGCGGACGCGCCGGGCGGCGCTCGATCATGGTGAACAGGAGGTCCGCGTACGTGTCGCCCTGCGGCGCGTGCAGGACGTAGTGCACCCCCGTCATGGCGGCCGCCACGCGCATCGCCCCCACATGCGGCGGCCCTTCATACGTCCACAGGGTGAGCTGCATCGGCCTAGACCGCGAGCTTGCCGCGGCGCAGCAGCGGGCGCGCGAACAATTCCGCCAGGTCACCGGCCTGGTTGTAGCCCTGTATGGGCGTGAACAGCAGTTCGATCGACCATTTCGTGGTGATGCCTTCGGCCTCCAGCGGGTTGGCAAGTCCCAGGCCGCACACGGCAATGTCGGGCCGGGCGGCGCGGCAGCGGTCGAGTTGCCGGTCCACGTCCTGGCCCTCGCTCAGGCAGGTGCCCTCCGGCAGCAGGGCGAGTTCCGACGACAGGTGCTCACGGTGCAGGTACGGCGTGCCCACCTCGACCAGTTCCATGCCGAGTTCGCGGGCGGCGAACCGGGCGAGGGGAAGTTCGAGCTGGCTGTCGGGGAAGAAGAAGATGCGCTTGCCGGCCAGCCTGCCCCGCGCGCCGGCGAGTGCGGCCGCCGCGCGTGCGCGCGCGGCGTCTGTGGC
>CAXUOA010000111.1:0-6802 GCA_964252625.1 uncultured Acetobacteraceae bacterium
GGGCTTGCCGGGCGTGAGCGTGGAGAACCGCTGGGTGCCGGAGGATGAGGTGGGCACCCTGATCGCCTGGTCGGACGCGGTCGTGCTGACGCACCGGGAGGCGAGCCAGAGCGGTGTCGCGGCCGCGGCGCTTGCCGCCGGACGGTGGATCGTCGCCACGCGCGTGGGCGGCCTGGCCGAACAGCTGGACGGCCAGCCGGCGGCGTTGCTGTGCGGCGTCGATGCGGCAGCGGTTGCCGGCACGTTGCGGCGGCTGCTGGACGATCCGCCCGAAGCGGGGGGCAGCGTGCCGGACTGGCGCCTGGATGCGGGCCGGCTGGCCGAGGATTTGCGCGGCGGGCTGCTGTAGGCTTGATCACGTTTGCCCGACCCAGCCTTGCCCGTCGCTCAAGGCCCCGCAGGAAGTGAGCAGGATGCCCGCATAGGCCGGCGACAGCGGCGCAAAAGTTTTTTGCTTCTTTTTTCCAAAAAAGAAGGCCTTTCTTTCCTTCGTCCAACAGGAAGACCATCCGTGGACATACCCTACCGTCCCTCGACCCGGCACGCCGACCTAGGCCAGGCGTTCTACGACGTCGTCGCACCCGCGCACTTCCCAAGTCACACATTGCGCTACCGCAACCAGGCCGCGGCGGAACGCGTAGGCCTGGGCGGCCTGAGCGACACGGAATGGCTGGAGCATTTCGCACGGTTCCAGCCGCTGCCGGGAAGCTTTCCGCAGCCGCTGGCGCTGCGCTATCACGGCCATCAGTTCCGCTCGTACAACCCCGATCTCGGCGACGGACGGGGTTTCCTGTTCGCCCAGCTCCATGACCTGCAGGACGGCCGGCTGCTGGATCTGGGGACCAAGGGCAGCGGGACCACGCCGTGGTCGCGCAGCGCGGACGGACGGCTGACGCTGAAGGGCGGCGTGCGCGAGGTGCTGGCAACGTCCATGCTGGAGGCGCTGGGCGTCTACACGTCGAAATCCTTCAGCCTGGTCGAGACGGGCGAAGACCTGGTGCGCGGCGACGAGCCGTCTCCCACGCGCAGCGCTGTGCTCGTGCGGCTGAACCACACGCACATACGCATCGGCACGTTCCAGCGCTTCGCGTTCGAGCAGGATGGGGAGTCGCTGCGCCGCCTGGTGGCACACAGCGTGGCCGTGGCGATCCCCGAGGCGCAGCGGGACGACCCGGCGGAGCAGGCGGTGGCTTTCCTGCAGGCGGTGTGCCTGCGGGTGGCGCGCCTGGGCGCGCAATGGATGGTGGCCGGCTTCGTGCACGGCGTGCTGAACACGGACAACATCAACATCACCGGCGAGAGCTTCGACTACGGGCCGTGGCGGTTCCTGCCGACCTACGATCCGGCGTTCACGGCGGCCTATTTCGACCATTCCGGGCTCTACGCGTACGGGCGGCAGCCGGACACGCTGTTGTGGAACCTGGTGCGCTTGGCGGAATGCCTGCTGGCCCTGGCGCCGCAGGCGGCGCTGGAGGGGGCGCTGTCCACCTATGTTCCGGCGTTCCGGGCGGCGCTGGCGCAGGGCGTGTTGCGGCGGCTGGGATTGCAGCCCCGTTCGGACGAGGAAGACACTTCCCTGTCCGAAGCGTTCTGGGCGTTGCTGGCGGAAAGCCAGGCCGGGTTCGAACAGGCGTTCTTCGACTGGTTCGGCGGGGCTGCCAGCACGGCGCGTGCCCAGGACGGCCCGGCCGGCGCAATGTATGCGGGTGCGGCGTTCGAGGCGTTCCACGGGCGGCTGATCGCGTATGCGCAGGCCGACCCGGCGCGCCTGTCCGATCCGTATTTCACGCGCCGCACGCCGTGCACGATGCTGGTCGAGGACGTGGAGCGGCTGTGGGCGCCTATCGCCGAGGCGGATGACTGGTCGGCATTTCGCGGCAAGCTGGACGAGATTGCAGGGATGGCGCGGGCTTACGGGGGGTAAGAAAGGCCTTCTTTTTTGAAAAAAAGAAGCAAAAAACTTTTGGTCCCTGTCGGCGGCTGTTTCAACACACGCCGACAGGGAGCAAAAGTTTTTTGGTCCTTTTTTCCAAAAAAGGACTGCTTGCTTTACTTACTCCGCCGCCACCCGCCGCGCCTGCTCGCTATGCTGCCGATACTCCACCTGCCAGGCGCTAGGCCCGTTCGACGGGCTGACCTGCACCGCAGTCACCTTGTATTCAGGGCAGTTGGTCGCCCAGTCCGAGTGGTCCGTGGTGATGACGTTGGCCTGCGTCATCGGGTGGTGGAACGTAGTGTAGACCACGCCCGGCGCCACGCGGTCGGTGATTTGGGCGCGCAATGTGGTCTCGCCGGCGCGGCTGGCCAGGCGAACCCAGTCGCCGTCGCGCACGCCGCGCAGTTCGGCGTCGTGCGGGTGGATTTCCAGCAGGTCTTCCTCGTGCCAGCGGCTGTTTTCCGTGCGGCGGGTCTGCGCGCCCACGTTGTACTGGCTAAGGATGCGGCCGGTGGTGAGCAGCAGCGGGAAACGCGGGCCGGAGCGTTCCTCGGTGGGGATGTATTCGGTGATCATGAAGCGGCCGAGGCCGCGCACGAAGCCGCTGACATGCATCACCGGGGTGCCTTCCGGCATGAGGTCGCTGCACGGCCACTGGATGGAGCCGAGCTCGTCCAGCCGCTTGTAGGAGACGCCGGAGAAGGTGGGCGTGGTGCGGGCCACCTCGTCCATGATCTCGGACGGGTGGGTGTAGGTGCCGATGTTGACGCCGAGCGCGCCGGCCAGGCGCAGGGTGACTTCCCAGTCGGCCAGGCCCGGCAGGGGGGCGATCACGCGGCGCACGCGGTTGATGCGGCGCTCGGCGTTGGTGAAGGTGCCGTCCTTTTCCAGGAAGGTGGTGCCCGGCAGGAAGACGTGGGCGTAGTTCGCCGTCTCGTTCAGGAACAGGTCCTGCACGATGACGCATTCCATGGCGGACAGGCCGGCGATGACGTGGCGGGAATCGGGATCGGACTGGGCGATGTCCTCGCCCTGGATGTAGATCGCCTTGAAGGTGCCGTCGACGGCGGCGTCCAGCATGTTGTTGATGCGCAGGCCCGGCTCGGGGTCGAGCGGGACGCCCCACTCGCTGGCGAAGATGTCGCGGGCGGTGGCGCCGGCGACGTGGCGGTAGCCGGGCAGTTCGTGCGGGAAGCTGCCCATGTCGCAGGCGCCCTGCACGTTGTTCTGGCCGCGCAGCGGGTTCACGCCGACGCCAGGACGGCCGATGTTGCCAGTGGCCATGGCGAGGTTGGCGATCGCCATGACCGTGGTGGTGCCCTGGCTGTGTTCGGTGACGCCCAGGCCGTAGAAGATCGCGGAATTGCCCGGCCTGGCGTAGAGGCGGGCGGCCCGGCGTATGAGGTCGGCCGGGACGCCGGAGAGCTTCTCGACGGCTTCGGGGCTGTTCTGCGGCTCCAGGACGAACTCCGCCCAGCCCTGGAACTCGGCCATGTCGCAGCGCTCGCGGACGAACTCTTCGTTGACCAGGCCTTCGGCGACGATGACGTGGGCGAGTGCGGTGACCACGGCGACGTTCGTGCCGGGTTGCAAGGGAAGGTGCATGGCGGCTTCGATGTGCGGACTGCGCACCATGTCGATGCGGCGGGGATCGATGACGATCAGCTTGGCGCCGGCGCGCAGGCGCTTCTTCATGCGCGAGGCGAACACCGGGTGGCCGTCGGTGGGGTTGGCGCCGATGACGAGCATCACGTCGGTCTGCTCGATGCTGTCGAAATCCTGCGTGCCGGCCGACGTGCCGAAGGTCTGCGACAGGCCGAACCCGGTGGGCGAGTGGCAGACGCGGGCGCAGGTGTCGACGTTGTTGTTGCCGAAGCCGGCGCGCACCAGCTTCTGCACCAGATAGGATTCTTCGTTGGTGCAGCGCGAGCTGGTGATGCCGCCGACGGCGCCGGTGCCGTACTGCTTCTGGATGCGGTGGATTTCGGAGGCGGCGTGGGTCAGCGCCTCGTCCCAGCTCACCTCGCGCCAGGGGTCGGTGATGGCCGCGCGTATCATCGGCTTGGTGATACGTTCGCGGTGGCTGGCGTAGCCCCAGGCGAAGCGGCCTTTCACGCAGCTATGGCCGCGGTTGGCGCGGCCGTCCTTGTAGGGAACCATGCGCACCAGCTCGGGGCCGCGCATCTCCGCCTTGAACTGGCAGCCGACGCCGCAATAGGCGCAGGTGGTGACGACCGAGTGCTCCGGCGTGCCGATCTCGACGACCTTCTTCTCGATCAGCGTGGCGGTGGGGCAGGCCTGCACGCAGGCGCCGCAGCTCACGCACTCGCTGGTCATGAAGGGTTCGTTCTGGCTGGCGGCGATCCGAGAATCGAAGCCGCGGCCATCCACCGTCAGGGCGAAGGTGCCCTGCACTTCCTCGCAGGCGCGCACGCAGCGGCTGCAGACGATGCATTTGGACGGGTCGTAGTCGAAATACGGGTTGGACTGGTCCTTGGCCTGCTTGAGGTGGTTGGCGCCCTCGTAGCCGTAGCGCACGTCGCGCAGGCCGACTTCGCCGGCAGTGTCCTGCAGCTCGCAGTCGCCGTTGGCGCCGCAGGTGAGGCAATCGAGCGGGTGGTCGGAGATGTAGAGTTCCATCACGCCGCGGCGCAGGCGGCGCAGGCGCTCGTTGCCGGTGACCACGCTCATGCCGGGCGAGACGAGCGTGGTGCAGCTGGCCGGCGTGCCGGCGCGGCCTTCGATCTCGACGAGGCAGAGGCGGCAGGAGCCGAAGGCGTTCAGCGTGTCCGAGGCGCAGAGCTTGGGGATCTTCACACCGATCCCTGCCGCGGCGCGCATCACCGAGGTGCCTTCGGGCACGCTGACGTCGAAGCCGTCGATCTTCAGCGAGACCTGGTTGGCGGCGTGGCTGGCGGGCGTGCCGAAATCGTCTTCGTGGATCAGCGCCATCTGCGTGCTCCTATTCCGCGGCCATTGAGAGGCGCGGCCTGAAATCTTCCGGGAAGTGGCGGACGGCGCTCATCACCGGATAGGGCGTGAAACCGCCGAGCGCGCAGAGCGAGCCGAACTTCATCGTGTCGCAGAGGTCTTCCAGCAGGCCGAGCCTGCCGCTGTTGCCGGCGATGATCTGGTCCAGCACTTCCACGCCACGGGTGGAGCCGATGCGGCAGGGCGTGCACTTGCCGCAGGATTCGGTGGCGCAGAACTCCATGGCGAAGCGCGCCATGCGGGCCATGTCGACCGTGTCGTCGAACAGGGTGACGCCGCCATGGCCGATCAGGCCGTCGCGGGCGGTGAAGGCCTCGTAGTCGAACGGCGTGTCGAACAGAGCGGGCGGGAAATAGGCGCCTAGCGGGCCGCCCACCTGCACGGCGCGCACCGGGCGGCCGGAGGCGGTGCCGCCGCCCACGTCCATCACCAGCTCGCCGAGGGTGATGCCGAACGGGACTTCGAACAGGCCGCCGCGGGCGACGTTGCCGGCGAGCTGGACGGGCATGGTGCCGCGCGAGCGGCCGGTGCCGAGCGCCTGGTAGGCGGCGGCGCCACCGGGGCGGAGGATGTCCGGCACGGCGGCCAGCGAGAGGACGTTGTTGACCACGGTCGGGCAGCCGAACAGGCCGGCGATGGCGGGCAGCGGCGGTTTGGCGCGCACCTGGCCGCGCTTGCCTTCCAGGCTGTCCAGCAGGGAGGTCTCCTCGCCGCACACATAGGCGCCGGCGCCGACGCGGACTTCCAGTTCGAAGGCGTGGGTGCTGCCCAGGACGGCGGGGCCCAGCAGGCCCTCGCCGCGGGCGATGGTGACCGCCTGGTTCATGATGGCGATGGCGTGCGGGTATTCGGAGCGCAGATAGACGTAGCCGCGCGTGGCGCCGACCGCGATGCCGGCGATGACCATGCCCTCGATGAGCAGGAAGGGGTCGCCCTCCATGACCATGCGGTCGGCAAAGGTGCCGCTGTCGCCTTCGTCGGCGTTGCAGACGATGTATTTCTGCGCGGCGGGCGCCTGCATGACGGTGCGCCACTTGATGCCGGTGGGGAAACCTGCGCCGCCGCGGCCGCGCAGGCCGGAATCGGCCAGGTCCTGGATGATCGCCGGGCCGTCCATGCCGAGGGCGCGGCGGAGCCCGGCCAGGCCGCCGAGCGCTTCGTATTCGGCGAGGCTGACCGGGTCTGTGACGCCGCAGCGGGCGAAGGTGAGGCGTGTCTGGCGGGCCAGGAAGGGGTGCTCCTCCGGCCGGCCGATGCGGCTGGGGTGCGCACCGCCGGACAGGAAGCCTGCCGCGAGCAGCCCGGGCACGTCGGCGGCATAGACCGGGCCGTAGCCGATGCGGCCCTGCGGCGTCTCCACCTCCACCAGGGGTTCCAGCCAGGCCATGCCGCGCGAGCCGTTGCGCACGATCGTGGCGTCCGGGCAGGCCAGGCGCAGGGCGCGAGCCAGATCGTCCCCGCCGACGGCGGCGGCCAGCGCGTCGCCGGGGACGAATATTCTCACCGGGCGGCCTCCAGGATCGCGTCCACGCGGGTGTTGTCCAGGCGCGCGACCGGGCGCTCGTTGACCATCGCGCAGGGGGCGGCGGCGCACAGGCCCAGGCAGAACACCGGCTCCAGCGTCACGGCGCCGTCCGGCGTGGTCTCGTGCCAGGTGATGCCCAGGGCGGCGGCGGCATAGGCGGCGACGCGCTCTGCGCCCCGGGCCTGGCAGGCCTCGGCACGGCAAAGCCGCAGCACCGTGCGGCCGGCGGGTTCGCGGCGGAAATCATGATAGAAGCTGACCAGACCGTGTATCTCGGCACGCGAGACGTTCAGCGTGTCGGCCATAATGGGCACAGCCGCATCGGGCACGAAGCCGAATGCCTCCTGTAT
>CAXUOA010000111.1:6812-8870 GCA_964252625.1 uncultured Acetobacteraceae bacterium
CTCCTGTATGGCGTGCAACATCGGCATCGCCGGCCCTTCGAGCGCGGTGAGCGGTGCGATGATATCGGCAATACGGCCATCGATGGTCGGCTGCATTCACCATCATGGGGGTATCGGGCGGTTGCTGGCAAGGGTGACGGGCGGCGCATTGCGCGTCTCGCGGCAGATTTGGCGCGCCTTGAGGCAACCCGCTTCGAGACGGAGGTTTGGGCAAGCAAGGAAGGCCTTCTTTTTTGAAAAAAAAGAAGCAGAAAACTTTTGCTTCCTGCGCAGGCTCAGGTGCCTCGATCTGTCAGGAGGCGGGCTGTTGCAGATGCGAGGGAAGTAAAAGTTTTTTGGTCCTTCTTTGCAACAAAGGACTGCTTGCTTTCTGTGCGTCAGCCGCAAGACGGGTCGGTATCAGGCAGGGCGCTGCATGTCGAAGCGGCTGTCCGGCCGGATCTCCGCGTAGGCGGTGGGGCCGCCGCCGCGCTGTATGATGCCGGCACCGAACGTGTCGAACACGCCGTCCACGAGCACGCTCTGGGCGATGTGCACGCCCACCACCTCGCCCAGCACGAGCCAGGACTGCGCCAGGCCTCCCTGCCAGCCCTTCAGCTGCACGATGTCCGCCACCCGGCACTCGAAGCTGACCGGGCTTTCCGCCACGCGCGGCGCCGCGATCAGCCGGCAGGGCGCCTGGGTCAGGCCGCCCAGGGCGAACTCGTCCTGCCCGTACGGCACCGGCGCGCAGCTCGCGTTCATCTGTCCGGCCAGAGCGCGCGTGGCCAGGTTCCAGGCGAACACGCCGGTTTCCTGCGCGTTGCGCAGCGTGTCCTTGGCGCCGACGCTGGCGAAGCCGATGATCGGCGGGTGGTAGTTGAAGGCGTTGAAGAAGCTGTAGGGGGCAAGGTTCACCGACCCGTCACGGCCGCGCGACGAGATCCAGCCGATCGGCCGTGGGCCGATGATCGCGTTGAACGGATCATGCGCCAGGCCGTGGCCGGAGGCGGGCTCGTAGAAATGCGGGTCTGTGCTCATGCCCGCCAGGCTAGTACTTCCGCAGCAGGGCCACCAGCCGCCCCTGCACGCGCACCTGGTCGACCGGCAGCAGACGCGGCTCGTATTTCGCGTTCGCCGGCTCCAGGGCGATGGAGTTGCCGCGCTTGCGTATGCGCTTCAGCGTCACCTCGTTCTCGTCGATCAGCGCCACCACGATCTGCCCGCTATCGGCCTTGTCGCCCTTGCGTATGATCACGGTGTCGCCGTCGAAGATCCCTGCCTCGATCATCGAGTCGCCGGCCACTTCCAGCGCGAAATGCTCGCCGGCGCCCAGTATCGCCATCGGCACCTCGATATGCACCCCCTCGTCGCGCAGCGCCTCGATCGCCTGGCCCGCGGCGATGCGGCCGTACAGCGGCATGGAGATGGCGGCCGCATCCTGCGCCGCACGCACACCCGGCAGCCGCGAGGAGAAATCCCCGCGTATGACGTTGGGCGAGAAGCCGGGAGCCGCGGGCGGCGCCTTGGCACCCTCGCGCCGGGCCGGCAGCGGCTGGTGCGCCATGTTCTCCGGCAGCTTGACCACCTCGAGCGCGCGGGCGCGGTGGTGGTGGCGGCGCAGGAAGCCACGCTCCTCCAGCGCGGAGATCAGACGGTGTATGCCGGACTTGGAGCGCAGGGAGAGCGCCTCCTTCATCTCCTCGAAACTCGGCGAGACGCCGGTCTCCTTGAGGTGGCTGTCGATGAAGCTGAGCAGCTCGTGCTGCTTGCGGGTCAACATAGGCGGGCCTCTTGCTGTGTTTCCGCCCCCAAATTGCCTTGGGCGGGTGAACAAACCGGCAACTCTGCGGATGTTCTAATTTAGTTCCTGAGACTCCGTCAATAAGCTAATGATGAATCAGTGGTTATAATACCAACCGGTCTTGCGACTGACGCGGTGAAAGCAGCAGTCCTTTTTGGAAAAAAAGGACCAGGATTTCTGCCTCCTTTGCCTTTGCAGCAGCCAACTGCCTCCAGACTGATCGAGGCATCCGAGCCTGCGCAGGAAGCAAAAGTTTTTTGCTTCTTTTTTTCAAA
>CAXUOA010000112.1:0-6295 GCA_964252625.1 uncultured Acetobacteraceae bacterium
GCGCGCCCGCGCTGGTGATGACGGCCAGATCCGGCACGGCGGCGCCGATCTGGCCGGTGAAGCCGCCGGCGTGCAGGTTGGCCAGCACGCGCGCGCCGTCCGGCGTGCCGGCGCCGAGCACGGTGACGCTGGCCGGCGTGAGCAGGCGCTCTATGAAGGGGCGCTTGGGGGTGGCCATGGCCGTTGCATCCAGAGCAAGGAAGCGGTTCTTTTTTGAAAAAAAGAACCAAAAAACTTTTGCTTCTGACGCTGCTGCATCAGTCGTGGACCTTCAGGAACATCGAAGCCCTTCCGCAGCGAGGGCGCAAAAGTTTTTTGCTTCTTTTTTTCAAAAAAGAAGGCCTGCCTTGCCTTGCCTTGACGCGCGCCCCGCCTTTCCCCATACACCGACCCTTCCGGCGGCGCGCCGTCCGGGCCAATTTGTCTCGAGGACCACCAATGTCTCGCCGCTGCCAGATGACGGGCAAGGGTGTGCTGAGCGGTAACAACGTCAGCCACGCCAACAACAAGACCCGCCGCCGCTACCTGCCGAACCTGCAGGAGACGTCCTTGCTGTCGGATACCCTGGGCGCCCAGGTGCGGGTGCGCGTCTCGACCCGGGCGTTGCGCACGATCGAGCACAATGGCGGGCTGGACGCGTTCCTGCTTTCCACGCCGAACCGTGACCTGCCGGAAGAAGCGCAGGCCATCAAGCGCCGCATCGCCCGCGCGGCGGCCAAGCGGCAGGCGGTAACCGCCTCCGCTTGATCTGGCCCGCGCAGGTCCGACGACGGCGCGTTAACCTGATGCTTGCTCCTTGGGTGGTAGTTTCCGCTTATGGAGTTCTCCGCGTGGAATCTAGCGCCGCCCAGTGCGGTCGGCCTTGCCTGGTTCGTATGGGCGCGCGAGCGTGCGCGCCGTTGCCGGGCGGAACAGGCGGCCATCGCGCTGCGGCAATCGCAGGAAAGCACGCTGCGCCTACTTCGCATGAGCACCGGCGACCAGCGCAACCTGGCGCTGACGTTGATTGGGCATGCCGAAGCGCTGCAGCCGGCGGATCCGTCGCTGACGGGTTTGGCGCGGCGCCTGCTGGAGATATCCGACACGCTGGTGGAGCACACGGAAGCACCGCAGGCGCCGCGTTTTCTGACGGACGAGGCCATCGCCTTGCCTGCCGCGATAGAGTTCGCCGTGGCGCAGGTGGTAGCCCATCTCGGGCCGAGCCGGCGTGCCTGGCGAGTCGACCCGGCTTTCAGCGGCATGACGCTGCGGGCCGACAAACGCGCGCTGAACCAGGTGCTGGTCAGCGTGCTGACGGCAGCGGCTTCGGCCACGCGGGACGGGGACTGGATCGAACTGTCGCCCAAGCGTGAGCGCGATGGCCTGTGCATCGTGGTGCAGGACGAGGGGACGGGCCTGCCTGTCACACAGAGCGGGTCCCATCCCGAGGAGAGCCGCGGAATCGGCCTGCGCCTGACCCTGGCGCGCAGCCTGATGCAGGCGCATGGCGGCCGCCTGACGGTGCAATCCGCGGAATGCGTGGGCACACGCGTGCATCTGTGTTTTCCGGAAGCCCGGCTACTGGCGTGTCAGACGCGAATCCTGGCCGACGAGTCCGTGGGCCGGGACTGATACCAACCCGCTTTGAGACTGACATTCAGGCAGCAAGCAAGGCCTTCTTTTTTGAAAAAGGAAGCAAAAAACTGTTGCTTCCTGCGCAGGCTCGGATGCCTCGATCTGTCAGAAGGCACCCGGCTGCTGCAGATGCGGGGGGAGCAAAAGTTTTTTGGTCCTTTTTTTCAAAAAAGGACTGCTTGCTTTCTGTGCGTCAGCCGCAGGACCGGTTGGCATGACGACGGCAACGCGAACGCTATCGGGCGCCAGCCCTGTTATCGTCGGTGCCGGCCCCGAGCGGACCGCCACCGATCGAAGAGCCGGCGCTGGCCCCGATATAGGGGCCTGCCCCGTTGTTGGAGAGGCCCACCGGCCCGGTTGGCGCGCTGTTGGTGTTGTCCGTACAGCCCGCGAGGGCGATGGCGAGGACGATCCATTTCATCGGCTGTGTCTCCTGATTTCAGCCGTTACGAGCGGCTACTTGCCCGCGGATTTCGCGGGTGGCTTCACTGGTCCGCTGCCGACCTTGGGGAGCGCCGCGCTCGCCGGGGCGAGCTTCTTGTTCGCTTTCGGCTTCTTGGCTTCGCGGTTGCCGTGCTGCTTGTCGCCTTTGCCCATGATGGATGCGTCCTGTTGAGATTGGCCATGGTGACAGGTGAGGAAGAAAGGCCTTCTTTTTCGAGAAAAAGAAGCAAAAAGCTTTTACTGGCGCTGTCGCGGACATTGGAGAACAACGCGCCTTGGCGACGCGCAACCGGCAGAGACAAAAGCTTAGTCTTGTTTCTCGGAAAAGACTGCGGGCAGTGTTGGGTGTTGCGACAGCGGCTGGGGAGGAGGGCAGCGTGCGCCACCCTCCTCCGGCTTGCAATCAGGGATTGCTGGGCGACTGCGGCGTGCCGGACAGCCTCGTGTCTGCGGGTGCACCCACGAAATGCGCCACGACCGGCGTGCCGACACCGGCCGTCAGCCCGTAGGTGGTGCTGAGGTCGGTTGCCTTGAGGCCGTTGAAGCCGGGGATGCCGGTGTGGAAATACTGGCCCTTGCCTGCCGCCTGCTGGGCGGCAAGCGTGTATATATAGGTGTTGAGGTTGCCCATCCGCCCCTGGCGCTCGATGAGAAGGGCCGTGGCGCCCGCCAGTTCAGGCGAGGACACGCTGGTGCCGATAAGGCCGAAGAAGCCGCCGCCTGTCTGGCCGGCCCCGATGGACACCACGACGGCGCTGCGCTGCGTGTTGCCGCTGCCGTCTTTCTGTATGCCGCCGCCGCTGCACGTCATCTTCCTGTCCAGCACGGCGATGCCCAATGGGCAGCCGCCCACCTGCATGCCGATGTCGGGTGTGGAACGGCGTGTGGTGGAACCGGTGGTGACCAGCGTCTGGTAGCTCGGTTGGGCGAACACCTGGCTGATGCCGCCGCCGGCGCCCCAGAAGCCGCCGCTGACGGTGTAGCCGGTTCCGTAATAATCATACGGGATTTCCGGATCCGACCAGCCGTTCTCGCCGACATACGGCGAGTCCAGTGTGCCCTCGTCGTAGCCGGTTACCACGTTGGTGCCGCCGACGGCGGTCACGGCCGGGTCGGCGGCTGGCTCCTCGATGCCTTTGTCGAACGTGCCGTTGCCCAGGCCGTCGGCGTAGGTGACGTTGGGGCATTCCTTGCCGGCATTGTCGCCGGAGCTGGCCAGGAAGGTGATGCCCTGGGCGTTGCCCTGCAGGAACAGTTCGTGCTGCGCGCGCAGGATGCCGAGGAAGCTCTGACCGCCGTTATAGGCGGCGGTGTATGAGAGTTCGCAACCGCCGAAAGACGAGCTGACCAGGTCCACTTCGTTGTATTCGTCGATGGTGATGTAGCCGGCCGCGACGTTGCCGTCGGACAGGTCCGGGATGTCGTACAGCACGACATGCGCGCCCGGCGCGCCGGTGAGTTCCTCCTGCGTGTCCAGGGACGCCTCGTCGAGCGCCGGGCTCGCCGTGGTCGCACCACCGTTGACGTAGCGCCTGGCGTAGAGCGTGGGGTCAGGCGTGCCCCTGATCGTCCTCCAGTTTTCATGGTCGAACACGGCGGCAATGTCGGCGTCGAAGATGTCGCTGGACATCAGCACGCCAAGCGTCACGCCGGTGCCGTCGAAACGCTGCGTCGTGCCGTCCGCGGCGGTGACCGGTGCGCCGGCGGCCGGGTAGGCGTAAGCCTCCTTCAGATCGTCGAACCAGTAGGTGCCTGTCGGGCTGTAGCGGTTGGCGGGATCGATCCGGCCGGTCGCGCGCAGGGAATGCACGTGCGCCACGTGCGGCGAGAAACTGAACACTTGCGCGCCGGTGGCCGTGATCTCGTCCGGCAGCCGGACCGGCGTCTCCTGCATGACGTGCGTGACACCTTCCGGCGTGCGGCCGAGCAGCAGATGCGTGCCGAAATTGGTCTCCACCTGCGCGGCCGTGCCCGTCACGTGCAGGCTGCGCGTCTGCACCGTCACGTCGAAGCCACGGGCGCGTAACGAGGCGGCGACCGCGGCCACCTTCGCGCTTTCGGGGCCGAAACGCATGCCGAACTGCGCGGGCGTGAGCCATTTGTGGTAGGTGGGCGAGGCGGGATCGTGCAGGGCGGCGACAAAGGCTTCCAGCGTGGCGGCATTGCGCAGCGGCATCATCACGTCGAAGGCGACGGGCCTGCCGGCTTCCGCGCGGGCCACGGTGGCGGCGGCACTGGGACGGGCGGTGATGGCAGCGCCGGCAAGCAGGGTGGCGCAGCACAGCGCGGTCTTGAAGGCAAAACGTTTCATCGGGACAGACACTCCGGTTTTCCGCGGCTTACGGTAAGGCGATGGGCACGGAGGGGCATGCGGCGCTCCCCCGTCTCGGTGTTCGGGCGGCCTCGCGGCCGGGCGCTGTGCTGTTGGAAACCGGCTGGTTCTCCCTGTTCTTCAGCGCGCTTTCCCCGGCGCATTCTCGTGACCGTAAGGCAACGGTAACACGGCGGTCACGTGCGGCAAGCACGTTTTTGCCCTGTAGCAATTACATTTTCCTGAAGAAACCGGGAGGTGTAATGTGTCTGAAATCTCAAGCTGGGCTTGCAGTGAAGCAGGCCGGTGTTTCGGCAGCGTGGCAGGCGTGTGCAACAGCCGGCCGGCGCACCCTCCATCTTGCGTGCTGCCGATCCATCACGCCCGATGCGGCGGGATTAGCAACGAAGGCGGCATGCCTGTGGAAACCATTGCGCTTCATCAAGGCCGGTGGGGACAAGTTCTGCCAGGGGAACCATGGCGTCAGCCCGCGGCCGGCGGGGGGACGCTGAACGTGCACCGGCGTCATTTGACCGCCGACAGTATGTCGCCCAGCCGGTCCGGCGTCCCCGCGATCCGCTCCAGATGCGGATAGCGCAACCCGCCATGGTAGGCCACGCGGACCGTGCGGTATCGCGCCCCGTCGCGCAGCAGCAGCTCGATCGGCGCCCCATCCCCGCGGGCGGCCGTCACCGCGTCCGTCAGGGTCTCGGGCCCATTCAGTGCCAGGCCGTTCACCGCTTCCAGCTTGTTGCCGGGTGCCAGGCCGGCGCGGAACGCCGGGCCGCCCCACAGGACGGACCGCACCGTGCCGTCGGACGCCGCAGACAGGCCCAGGGAAAACGTCAGGTCCGTAGCCTTCCGGTTGGCGTCGGCAGCCTTCTGCATGGCCGATTGCGTGTCCGTATAGGTCAGCTTCCAGCCGCCGCGGGTGATCCCGTCCAGCGGTGCGCCAGGGCCGTGCCCGTCCAGCCGGGCGCGCAGGAAACCCGCCCAATCGTAGGGCTGAACCTGGTTCAACGCGTGGACCACGTCGTCGACATTGTAGGTGTGCACGGTCCAGTCGCCGTCATCGACGCCGAAGAACAGCCGGGCGAAGTCGTCGAGCGACTTATGGCCGTCCGACTTCTCGCGTATCAGCGTGTCGGCATCCAGCCAGACCAGCGCGCCCTCGGGATAGTAGTCGCCGAAACGCGACCAGCTGCTCCATCGCGAGGGCTTGTGCCAGGAGAGAATGGGATCGTCCGTCGTGTCCTGCAGGTTGCGCCAGGCGCGTCCCGGCGTGGCGGCGTCTTCCTCGGCGGCGTCCAGCGCGATCTGGTCGCGTGCCTGGGCGGCATCGAGTATGCCGGACCGTGCCGCCAGCACCTTGCCCCAGTAGGTGGTCTGGCCTTCGTACATCCAAAGCAGGTCGTCGCGCTCTGGCACTGTGTGGTCGTCGGGCGACCACAGGTCGGCCGGCCGGCGGAACTTGCCGTTCCAGGAATGGGTGTATTCATGCGGCAGAAGGTCCCGCGACGGCGCGGATTTGGCGGGCGAGGTGAAGTAGGCCTCGCTGCTGCCGACCTCGCAGCTTCTTTGGTGCTCCAGGCCGATGAAGCCCATCTCCTGGCTGACCGAGAACAGGAAATCGTAGTGGTCGTAATGATGGCTGCCGAAGACACGGTAGGCCTGCCGCACCAGGGTGCGGTGCGCCTGCAGGTCGTCCGGCCTGATCACCAGGTCCTGCGGCCGGTCGGCCACCACATCCATGTGCACCGGCACGGCGGCGCCCGGGTCCAGGTCGATGCGGCTGAAATAGCGGCCGGCCAGCACGGGGGAGTCGAGCAGGGTTTCCAGCGGCACCGTCCTGAACGACACGGCGCCTGCCGCCGCCTGTTCCGTGGCCAGGGCGGTGGCATACTGGAAGCCGGCCGGCAGCCGGAC
>CAXUOA010000112.1:6305-6907 GCA_964252625.1 uncultured Acetobacteraceae bacterium
TGCACCGCGATGTCACGCTGGAAATTCCCCGCGGGGAACAATACTTCCGGCCGCCACTCCACCTCCACCATGTTCGCCGTCATCACCACGCGCCCGTCGTGGTCGTCCAAAGGCGAGAGGAACTGGAAGCGCACCTGCACGGCCTGGGCACCTTGCGGCACGGCGACATGGAACGCGCCCATGTCGACGCTGTCCCGCTGCCAGGCCACCGGCTTGCCGTCCGCCGTGACGACCAGCCCGGCCAGCGACGGCAGCGGGCCCGTTGGCCCGTGATTGCCGGGCAGCCATTTCGGATATAGCAGGGTCAGCTGCCTGTCGGCAGGCACCGGTATGGTCTCGGCCACCTGCACGATGTGCTGCTCGATGTTGGTGGCGTCGACCGAGAGCTCGATCTGGCCGGCATACGGCCTGTCCTGCGGCGCGGGCACGCCCGGCGGGAGCGGCACGGGAGCGGGCAGGGCGAAGGCGGGGGTGGCGAGGAAGAGGAGAGGAAGGAGCCGGTTCATCGGGCGAGGAGGGCCTTTTTCGGAGAAGCGCTTTGTACCAGGCAGTCTTGCGGCTGACGCAGTGAAAGCAAGCAGTCCTTTTTTGAAAAAAAGGAC
>CAXUOA010000112.1:6917-8866 GCA_964252625.1 uncultured Acetobacteraceae bacterium
TCCTGATAGATCGAGGCAGCTGAGCCTGCGCAGGGACAAAAGTTTTTTGCTTCTTTTTTGCAAAAAAGAAGGCCTCCCTTGCTTGCCCAAGCGTCAACCGCAAAGCGGGCTGGTACTCCTTGCCATCCCTGCCGCACTGCGCAAGAACCCCCGCCATGAGCGCCTTTTTCGAAGAGAAAGTCCTGTCGGTTCACCACTGGACGGACACCCTGTTCAGCTTCACCTGTACCCGCGACCCCACGTTCCGCTTCAAGAGCGGACAGTTCTCCATGATCGGCCTCAAGGTGGACGGCCGGCCGCTGCTGCGTGCCTACAGCATGGTCAGCGCCAGCTGGGAGGAGGAGCTGCAGTTCCTCAGCATCAAGGTGTCCGACGGCCCGCTTACCTCCCGGCTGCAGCACGTGACGCCGGGCGACACGGTGCTGATCGGCCGCAAGCCGGTGGGCACGCTGCTGGCCGAGAGCCTGCTGCCCGGCCGCAACCTCTATCTGGTGGGCACCGGCACGGGCCTGGCGCCGTTCATGAGCCTGATCAAGGACCCGGAGACCTACGCGCCGTTCGAGCGGGTGATCCTGGTGCATGGCGTGCGCAGCGTGGCCGAGCTGGCCTATGAGCGGGCGATCGAGCACGAGCTGCGCGCACACGAGCTGCTGGGCGAGTTCACCGCCGAGAAGCTGGTGTACTACCCGACGGTGACGCGCGAGGCGTTCCGCAACCAGGGGCGCGTCACCGACCTGATGTTCTCCGGCAAGCTGCCGGCCGACCTTGGCCTGCCGGCGGTCGAGCGGGCGCATGACCGGGTGATGCTGTGCGGCAGCCCCGGCCTGCTGGCCGATTTCGGCGCCTGGTTCGAGCAGGGCGGCTGGGTGGAGGGGACGAACACGCGGCAGGGCGAGTTCGTCATCGAAAAGGCGTTTGTCGAAAAGTAGCGGCATCCGCACCGGCGGCTTACCGGGCGAGGCTTGCCACCCAGAGCCGTACGTCGGCCGGTGTCGCGAAATGATCCGGCAGGCGCAGTCCGACGCCGCCCAGCGCGCGCGCTGCCGCCATGCCCTCCTCGTCGGTGACGTCGTCGCCCACGAAGATGGGGATGCGGCCGGCGAAAGGGGGGCGGAGCATGATCGCCTGCACCGCGGTGGCCTTGCTGACGCCTTTCGGGCGCACTTCCCAGGCCATCTTGGCGGCCATCACCTCGAAGCCCGGCTGCTCGGCCACCAGAGCGTGCAGCATTGCGTGCAGCGGCGGACCGGCGCCGGGGTTGGCCCGGTAATGCAGGACGAAGCCATGCCGCTTGCCCTCCACCAGCGTGCCCGGGTAGCCCGCCGTTGCGATCTGCGCCGCGGCAAGCCACCGGTCAGGCGCGTGCGGCAGGACGGCGATGTTCACCGTGCCGCCAGGCTGGTGCCGCAAGGCCGTGCCGTGCTCGCCGGCAATGGCGGTGACGGCGTCGCCGAGCAGCGCGTCCACCTGGGCGATCGGCCGGCCGGTGACGATGGCGACCGCCCCTCCGGCACGAATGCGTAAGGCCCGCAAATTGCCGGCCAGCTCCGGATCGACCACGACCTGGCCGGGCGCCGGCGCGATGTCGACCAGCGTGCCGTCGAAATCCAGCAGGTAGGCCGCCCGCTCAGGCGGCGGCCATTCAGGTGCAGCCGGCAAGCTGGATGTCATAGACCGGGTGCTCCAACATGGCGGCGGCAGGTTCGTTGGCCAGTATCCAGCCCTGGAAACCCGGGGCCCCTTCACGGCTGTCGGTCACGCTCAGCTGCGCGGTGGCGTCCTGCGGCAGGTCCGGCGGCCGAATCGCGCAGGCTTGCAGCGTTATGGACATGGTCTGCAGGGTCCTGGTCTCGCCGCGTTTCAGCGTCACTGTCGTGATGGTGGAATCCAGCTTGTTCAGCACGCGCAGCGTGCCGGCCTCGCGGGACACCCAGGTATCGGGTGGGGAG
>CAXUOA010000113.1:0-8864 GCA_964252625.1 uncultured Acetobacteraceae bacterium
CCTCCAGCCTGAACACCGCCGCCATCGTGCCGCCATCGCCGTCCATGCGCAGCCCGCCCGCCGCGTCCGCCGTCAGAAACCGTCGCCGGCCGAGCGGATAGAGCAGCCGAACCGTAGCCGGCACGTCCGTAGGCAGCACGCGCAGGGAGATTGCAGGCGCCCGCATCGGGTCGGCCGCCACACCCGCCATCCGCCCGTCCGAGGCCACCAGAAAGCACAACCGCACCGGGTCATCCGGCAGGATCGCCACCGCCGCCGCGTCCGGTGAAGCGCCCAGGCTGAACCGATCCGCGCCGTCGGGCAGGCAGACCCAGCCGCCGTCCGCCGCCTGCAGCCGAAAGGCGCGCCAGCCGCCCGACTCGACCGGAGCAGCCACCGTCTCCTGCGGGGGAGGCTTGGCCTGCGGAGGTGCCGGCTTGCCGCGGCCGAACAGTATCCGCAGCCGCCCGGTCAGGCCACCGCGTGGTGTCTCTTCCGCCATGACGCTAGGCTATCGGCGCAGGCGGTTCGCGTCGAGGTCGTGGCGAAGGAAGAAAGGCCTTCTTTTTTGAAAAAAAGAAGCAAAAAACTTTTGTCTCTCACGCTGCGTCGGCGGCCACGCTTGGGCGACGGCATCCGTGCTGCTGCAGAGGCGGCAAATCGAACAAAAGCACAGCCTGTCTTTACTTCTTCTGCCCAAACCCGCTTGTCCTGCTTGCATGACCACCGCCGCCGCCGAACTCACCCGCCTCCTCGCCATCATGGCCCGGCTCAGAGACCCCGAAACCGGCTGCCCCTGGGACCAGGCGCAGGACTTCGCCACCATCGCGCCCTACACCATCGAGGAAGCCTACGAAGTCGCCGACGCCATTGCGCGGCACGACATGGCGGCGCTGCCCGACGAGCTGGGCGACCTCCTCTTCCAGGTCGTCTACCACGCCCGCCTCGGCGAGGAGGCGGGACGCTTCACCTTCGCCGACGTCACGCGCGCCATCGCCGACAAGATGGTTCGCCGCCACCCGCATGTCTTCGGTGACGCCGCCGCCCGCGCGGCCGCCCTGCACACCGACCGGTGGGAAGCGCAGAAAGCCGACGAACGCCGCGCCCGCGACGAGCACGGCGCGCTGGCCGGCGTGCCCATAGGCCTGCCCGCCCTCACGCGCGCCGAGAAACTCACCAAACGCGCCGCCCGCGTAGGCTTCGACTGGCCGGACGCCCAGGCAATTCTCGCAAAGCTGGACGAGGAAGCCGCCGAACTGCGCGCCGAACTCCCCCAGGCCGACCCAGCCCGCCTGGCCGACGAGCTCGGCGACATGCTCTTCGTCCTCGCCAACCTGGCCCGCAAGCTCAACCTCGATCCCGAGACCTGCCTGCGCGCCGCCAACGACAAATTCGCCCGCCGCTTCGCCGGCGTGGAGCACGCGCTGGCCGCCCAGGGCCGTACCCCCGCGGAATCCACGCTGGCCGACATGGAAGCCGCCTGGCAAGCGGTCAAGACCCGCGAGCGGACCACGCCCTGAACCTCTTCCACGGCCTCTCCGCCTTCCCGATCACCCCCGCCGATCCGGCAGGCCAGGTGGACACGCACGCGCTCGGCCGCATCCTCACCCCGCTGATCGCCGCCCGTCCCCAGTCCATCTGCGTCCTCGGCAGCACCGGAACCTACGCCTATCTGGACCGCGCCGAGCGCCGCCGCGTCGTGGAGACAGCCGTGACCCGGCGGCCGGCCGATTGCCCATCCTCGCCGGCGTCGGTGCCCTGCGCACCGATCACGCCATCCAGTTCGCCCAGGATGCACAGCGCGCCGGTGCCGTCGGTGTCCTGCTCGCCCCGATGTCCTACACCAGGCTCACCGAGGACGAGGTCTACACCCACTTCACCGCCGTCGGCGCTTGCCTCGACATTCCCGTCTGCATCTACAACAACCCGGCTACCACCGGCTTCGCCTTCACCACCGCGCTCGCCGGCCGCCTCGCCGGCCTGCCGAATGTCGCCGCGATCAAGACGCCGGCGCCCGCCGCCAACCCCGCCGCCGAACACGAGGCCTGGCGTGCCGCAACCCCGTCCGGCTTCTCTGTCGGCTACAGCGTGGACTGGCACGCCGCCGAAGCCCTGCTCGCCGGCGGCGACGCCTGGTACAGCGTTGCCGCCGGGCTGTTTCCGCTGGCCTGCAAATCCCTCACCGACGCCGCCCGTTCCGGCGACGCCCCTGCAGCCCGCGCGCAAAACGCCCTCCTGCAACCTTTGTGGGCCCTGTTTGCCGAACACGGCAGCCTGCGCATCATGTACGCCGCCGCCCAGGCCCTCGCGCTTACCACCTGCGACCCGCCACGGCCGGTCCTTCCTGTGCCGGACGCCGTGCGGGCACGCGTGGCGGAGGTCGTTCGTGGTCTTGCCAGCCTGTCTCAAGGCTGAAGCGCAGAAAGCAAGCAGTCCTTTTTTGAAAAAAAGGACCAAAAAACTTTTGCTTCCCGTCGCATTTGCAGCAGCCCGGTGCCTTCGGCTTTATCGAAGCAGCTGAACCTGCGCGGAAGTAAAAGTTTTTTGCTTCTTTTTTTCAAAAAAGAAGGCCTTCCTTGCTTACGCAAAAGTCATCGCTAAAAGCGACATCAGGAAAGAAGGCTCACCCATGATCCACGTCATCGCCCTCATCACCGCGCACCCCGGCAAGCGCGCCGCCGTGCTGGAAGCCTTTGCCGAAAACATGCCCGCCGTACGCGCTGAACAAGGCTGCATCGAGTACCAGCCGGTGACCGATACGCCCGGCATGGGTCCGTTCCAGACACCGATCGGAGAAGACTCCTTCATGGTGCTCGAAAAATGGGAGAGCAAGGAAGCCCTGATGGCACACGCCGCGGCGCCGCACATGGCCGCCTACGGACGCCAGGTGCGGGACCTGCTCGTAAGCCGTACCATTCACGTGCTGTCGCCTGCCTGACAGCATTCTGGCGTCGCAGGACGCGGGTTTGCCGGCGGAGGGCACGCGCGCGCGCCGGTTGACCGTGGCGGGCCTCGTGCTCGCCATCTCGGCCGCACTGATCTGGCTGGGCGCCGAAGCGATCGCTCCCGACGGCTGGACGATCCTGCGCCTGGCCATCTTCGCCTGCCTGGTGGTGAACGCGCCCTGGCTGGCCCTGTCTGCAGCGACAGGGCTGGTCGGTTTTGCCATACGCCTGGCCGCAACCGATCCCGTGCGCGCGGTGCTGCCGCAACTCGCTTTGCCGCAAGCCAGCCTTCCGGCAACATTACGGACGGCCATCGCCGTCTGCGTGCGCGACGAGGATGTGGATGCGGTGTTCGGCCGCATCACCCGCCTCTCGGCCGACATCAGGCAGGCTGGCCGGTCGGCGCAGTACGTTCTGTGCATTTTGTCGGACACCGCATCCGATGCGGTGGCGGCCGCGGAAGCTGCTTGCGTCGAACGGCTGCGCGAAAGGGGCGGGCCGGAATTGCTGTATCGCAGGCGCACGGCGAACACCGGCTTCAAGGCAGGCAACGTGATGTCGTTCCTGGACGCCCATGAGGCGGCGTTCGCGCTGATGCTCTGTCTGGATGCCGACAGCAAGATGTCGCTGCCCGCGATCGAGCGCCTGGCGTCCATCATGCAGGCGGACCCTCTGCTGGCCATGCTGCAGGCCACCTTCCACGGCCACGGCGCAGAGTCGCCGTTTTCACGGCTGTTTGGCTTCGGGCACCGCCACGGCCTGCGCATCTGGGCGACGGGACAGGCTTGGTGGCAAGCCGACCAGGGCCCGTACTGGGGCCACAACGCAATGGTGCGCGTGGCGCCGTTCCGTACTCATTGCCGGCTGGATCCACTGCCGGACGGCAGCCTGATCCTGAGCCACGACCACGTGGAGGCCGCCCGCCTGCAGGCAGCCGGCTGGAAAGTGCGTGTGCTGGCCAGCGACGACGGCTCCAGCGAGAGCCACCCTCCCACCCTGCCCGATTACCTGGTGCGTGACGTGCGTTGGGCGGCGGGCAACATGCAATACCGCCATCTGCTGCGCCGGCAGGACCTGGGTCCGCTCGGCCGGTTGCAGATGCTGCAGGCAATCCTGCATTACGTTTTGACGCCGTTCTGGTTTGCCATGTTGCCGCTGGCTGCCTGCAACGCCGTCCTGGGCGGCGCGGACGTGCCGCGCGCACCGCTGCTGTGGCTGCTCGCAGCCGGGTGGCTGACGCTGCACGCGCCGAAACTGCTCGGCTACGCGGAAGTGCTGCTGCGCACCAAGCTGTCGCGGCAATCCGGCGGCGCTGCCTTGTTTACTGCGGCCTGCCTGAAAGAACTGGGTTTCACCCTGCTGCAGGACCCTGTCATTGCGGCGCATAAAAGCTGGGCCGTGCTCGGCCTGGCCTCCGGCCGGCGCGTGGGCTGGCACGGCCAGAGGCGCGACGGTCACGCGGTCGGATGGGCCGACAGCGCGGCCCTGTTCTGGCCGCACACGGTGGCGGGGCTTGTCCTGTTCGGGATGTTTGCGTGGGTGTCCGGGTTTGCCTGCCTCGTCTGCCTGCCGTTTGTAGCGGGGCTGATCCTGGCAATACCGTTTGTGGTGCTGACGTCGTTGCCGGACAGTACGCAAAGGCTTTGATGCACCTGTAAAGAAAGGCCAAGGGCTCTGCCCTGGACCCCGCCGAAGAACATTGAATAAGTATCGGTTGCGGCCTGGCCGAGACGCTGCTCGAACGCGGCAGCAACCGACAGCGTGAACCGCCTGTTCCGGCAACCGCTTCCATCGCTCGCCCCTTTGCCACTACCGCAAAACGAACCTGCCAGAAGTTCCATAATTATAACGTTAGCCCCGGTCCGGGCGAGTACCAGTCTGCGTGTTCCGGCAGTGGTTTTCAGGGCGCTTAGACCAATCAGTCTTAAAGCTTGTACATAAAAAGTAAGCAGTCCTTTTTTGAAAAAAAGGACCAAAAAACTTTTGCTTCCCATCGCAGCTGCAGCAGCACGGTGCCTCCTGAGAGATCGAAGCATCTGAGCCTGCGCAGGAAGCAAAAGTTTTTTGCTTCTTTTTTTCAAAAAAGAAGGCCTTTCTTGCTTGCCCAAGCGTCAGTCTTAAAGCGGGTCGGTATTAGATGTGAACTAACAACGCGACCGCCGCTGCAGTGCAAATGCTGTGCACAAATCCTGCGTGACGTTCCCCGAAGCGCTGCAAACGGCCTTGTGCCGGCACCCGTCCCGTCGTTGTCGGCATTGGATAAAGGCACCGCTGGGCTACCAAGAACCGACAGGCGATGCGTATCCTGACGGCGGACCGGACAGTTCCCCCTTGGACGACGCCGCTACCACAGTCAAACCTGCAGCCGCCGGCGTGAAGCAAGCCAAGGCTTCATCATCCAGGAGAAAAGTAAACGCTGTTCCCGCCGCCTGCACGAACAACCACCATCGGTGGCAACGAGAAGCTTGGGCACTGTCCGGCCAGATGCTAGCCTACGCCATACCCGTCATCATAGGCGGAACTAACAGGAGGGACTGACATGGCTTCCAGACGGATTTTCCTTGGCACTGCGCTGGGGGCCAGCGGCCTCGTAAGCCTGGCCGGCATCTCGCCGGCCGCCGCGGACGACAAGGGCCTGCCGGGCCAGGGCGGCTTCGGCCGCGACGTGCAGCAGTTGCCGCCCGGCGCGCAGGTCGCCTACCACGACCCCAGGGACGTGGCCGAAATGCCGGACTTCGTGCGCTCCCTGGACGGCTCCAAGCCGAAGGTCACCTCCGGCGGCTGGGCCAAGGAATCCACCGAGCACCAGCTGCCCGTCATGAAAGGCCTGGCCGGCGTCCACATGTTCCTCGATCCCGGTGCTTCGCGGGAACTGCACTGGCACGCCATCGCCGCCGAGTGGGCCTACGTCATCGGCGGCCACTGCCAGACCGTGGTCCTCGACCCCTCTGGCCAGACCGAGATCAACAATTACGGCCCCGGTGACCTCTGGTTCTTCCCGCGCGGACACGGCCACTCGATCCAGACGATCGGCGACACGCCCTGCCACTTCATCCTGTCCTTCGACAACGGCGCCTTCTCCGAACACGGCACGTTCTCGATCACCGACTGGGTGAACCTGACACCCAAGAACATGCTGGCCCGGAACTTCAACCTGAAGCCTGCCACGTTCGACAGCTTTCCCCGCGGTGAGACCTACATCCAGGCAGGACCCGTCATCCCGGTCTCCCAGGCGAAGGACGCACCCTGGCCCAAGGAATCCACCCACAAATTCGCTCTCCTGGCGGACGTCCGCGCACGGCGCGATTTCGACGGCGGCAGCTTCCATCTCGCCACGGTAGACGAGTGGCCGATATCCACGACGATGTCGGGCGGATTGATGTCGATCAAGCCAGGCCAGATGAAGGAACTGCACTGGAACCCGAACGCCGACGAATTCCACTTCTACCTGAAAGGCACCGGCCAGGTCGCCATCTTCGGCTCCGGCGGCCGCGGCAAACTGTCGGACGTCAAAGCCGGTGACTCCGCCTACATCCCGGCCGGCTACGGCCACGCCATCATGAACACCGGCAACGAGGATCTCGACATCGTCCAGACCTGGAACGCCGGCAAGTTCGAGGAGATCACCCTGAAGCACTGGATCGAGACCGCGCCGAAATACCTCGTGGCCAACAATTTCGGCGGCGTGCCCGACACGACGATTGAGGCGATCCAGCAGGCCTGACGCGCGCGAAGCGGCAAAGCAAGCAAGGTCTTCATTTTGAGAAGAAGAAGCGAAAACTTTTGTTCCCACCCTGGGACGCCGCACTGGTGCGTCTGGAAATGACCGGCTGCGGCAAATGCGGCGGAGCAGAGTTTTTTGCTTCTTCTTTCAAAAAAGGCCTTGTTTTCTTTACGCCGGATCGGCCGGCACAACCTTGCCGTCGCGCACCCCGTCATAGGCATCATGCAGCACGGCGACGTAACGCTTCACCCACCCCACCATCGCCTGCCGCGCTCCCCCATGCCGGTCCGGCAGAAACAGCAGCGCCGTCAGGAACCCGCTCACGTCGGACCGCAGGTAATCCAGCAGCACGAGCTGATCCGGTATCCGGACATCCGTCTCCCGCAGCCGCAGCAAAGCCCGGTCCAGAACCGGCTCCCGCCGCCCCCGCTCCGCCAGATCGAACCCACGCAGTGCGCCCAGCCGCCAGCATTCGTGCGCGAGCGGCGATTGGCCGAACGGTTCGGGCGCCACCCAATACGCGATCGTGTCGGGCTCGTCGCAGGTCTGCGTCGCGTCGAACGGGCTGAGCGGGTGCGAGACGGGATCGGTCGACCCCACGAGCAACAGCCCCGTCAATTCACCCGCATCCACCCGGCCGAACACCTCGACCTGCGCGCTGATCGGCAGCGCGCCGTGCGCCACGACCAGGGTCTGCCAACGTCCGGCGGGCAACGGCAGCATCCGGCCCGCAAATGCAATTGCACCGGACCGCTCCGTGCCGGGCGGCGGGAACATCAACCCGGAAAACCCCACATTCGGCGCGCCAGCCACTGGCTTGAAACGCGCGGGATGATCCGCCGCCGGCGCCGCCACCCCAGCCCCGGGTGCCATTCCAGCCCAAGGCACCACTGCCCGCCTGAGCCAGCCGGGCGCCACAGGCGGAAACATCGCCGCCAGGGACGTAGCCGCCAGCGCCGCCACCAGACACACCCGCCAGGCCGGCGCCCGCCGCCAAAGCCGCCCCGCCGCGGACACGCTCAGCTATCCAGATGCTCGGCCGGCACCTTCACCCCGGGCGTCAGCCCCTCACGCCCCGGCGCCCGCAGATCCGCAATGCGCGTGATGATCCCGTCCGCTCCCTTCTCCAGCCGCACGCAATGCGCGCCCTTCTGCCGCGCCTCGATCAGCCCGTCGCTCACCATCTCCTCGATCGAGCGCACCAGGTCCCGCGCGCTGGCGCCCTCGCCCAGCCGGTCCTGCTTCTGCATCACGTCCAGCAGCAGATGCGGGTCGATGCCGCCCGCCGCAATCTCCAGCCCGTAGCTGCCGATCATCGCCTCGATTTCGAGGGCCCCCACCCGCGCCACGTCCAGCCCCGCCAGCGCCCGGAACACGAAGATTCGGTCCAGCCGGTTGAGAACCTCCGGCGCAAACCCTGCCAACTTCAGAACCTCCACCGCCGCCCCGCGCATCGCGTCCGGATCATCGGCGTATTTGTCGGCGATCGCGCCCAGCGCCTCCGTCGCGATGTTCGACGTCAGCATGAAGATCGACCGCGTGGTGGACACCTGCGCCCCGGTGGAAGCCTCCGTCACATGCCCGTCGTTCCAGGCCGAGAGGAACTTCTTGAACACGTCGGGATGCGCCTTCTCGATCTCGTCGAGCAGCACCAGCGCGTCCGGCACCTCCTTCAGCCCGCCCGTCAGTTTCCCGAACGTATCCGATCCCACATAGCCTTTGGGCGAGCCGAACAGCTGCGTGGCAGCGTGCGGCGAGCTCATCTGCGTCATGTCGAAATGCAGCAGCTTGCGCCCCAGCGCCGCTGCCAGCCGCTTGGCCAGGTAGGTCTTCCCCGTCCCGGGCGGCCCCGCCAGCAGGAAGATCCCCACCGGCTTGCCACGCACCTGCAACGCCAGCCTGCGCCGCAACTGCCCGGCAATGTCCTCGCATACCGCGTCCTGCCCGATCACCTGGCTCTTCAGCGTGTTGGCTAGCGCCACGGCATCGATCACCGTCACCCGGTCCTGCCGGCTCATCAGGTCTTCCAGCTCGGCCCGGTTCGTCAGGCGGCTCAACACGTCCATCATCCAGCTCCTGGGTTTGCGCCGAAGCACCCGGCCGCCGGCCCGCACCTTGCGCGCCGCCGCCTCTGCCCGCCACTCGTAAGCCCCCCCCCCCACCACCAGCGCCCACAGCCTCCCGCCACCCGCCGCAAAAACTGCGCCACCTTGCGT
>CAXUOA010000114.1:0-8846 GCA_964252625.1 uncultured Acetobacteraceae bacterium
GTTCCGCCGGCACCACAGAGAGGGAGACACCCGAATGCCCATCTTCGAGACCAAGGACGGCACCACCATACACTATAACGACTGGGGCAGCGGGCCGCCCGTCGTGCTCATCCATGGTTGGCCGCTGGATGCGGACATGTGGGAGTACCAGTCCGTATACCTGGCCAGCAGCGGCTACCGCGTGATCACCTATGACCGCCGTGGTTTCGGCCGCTCCGGCCAGCCCTGGTCAGGCTACGACTACGACACGCTCGCCGCCGACCTGGCGGCGCTGCTCGACAAGCTGAACCTCGACGGCGTCACCCTCGTGGGCTTCTCCATGGGCGGCGGCGAGGTGGCGCGCTACGTCGGCACGTACGGCACGGCGCGCATCGCCCGCGTGGCGCTCGTCTCTGCCGTGACGCCCTATCTGCTGAAAGGCCCCGGCAACGAGGACGGCGTGGACAAGGGCGTGTTCGACCAGATGGTCGACGGCCTGCAATCAGACCGGCCGGGCTTCCTGGCCCCGTTCGGCAAGGCCTTCTTCGGCGCCGGCCTGCTGAACTTCTCCGTCAGCAGCGAGATCCTGCAATGGGCCTCGCAGATGGCGCTGCTCGCGTCGCCGAAAGCCACGGTGGATTGCGTGCGCGCGTTCTCCGAGACGGATTTCCGCGCCGACCTGGCCAAACTGAGCGTGCCCACGCTGATCGTGCATGGCGGCGCGGACCAAACGGTGCCGCTGGCAGCATCGGCAGAAAAGACGGCCAGGCTGGTACCGCATGCGCGGCTGGAGGTGTATGGCGGGGCGCCGCATGCGCTGATGTACACGGAGCGGGACCGGCTGAACAACGATCTGCTGGCGTTTTTGCGGGAGTAGGAAGGCAAGGCCTTCTTTTTTGAAAAAAGAAGCAAAAAACTTTTACTTCCCGTCGCATTTGCAGCAGCCCGGTGCCTCCGGATCGATCGAGGCAGCTGAGGCTGCGCAGGAAGGCGTTGCTTCTGACCAGGCGCGGCAAAAAACGCCTTGCCTGGCTCAGGCGGTCACCTCCCCGAGATGCTGGATTAGCCGCGCGGTCAGCCGCGACAGCGTGAAAGGCTTCTCGCAACGCGGCAGGTGCGTGTACTGCGCAGGAAACACGGCCGCGTCGTAACCGCTGGCCAGCAGCACCGGCACGTGGCGCGCCAGCAGGGCGTCCACCACCGGCCAGGAGAACTCGCCGCCCAGGTTCACGTCCAGCACGGCGGCATCCGGCCGGGGGTGGCTGGTCAGTATCGCCAGCGCTTCCGCCACGGATGGTGCGGGGCCCAGCACTTTGGCATCGACCTCCCGAAGCCCGAAGCATAGTTCCTCGGCCACGTAGTAGTCATCCTCGACAACCAGGATGGCCAGGCCCGACAGGCCGGATTGCACCGTCATCCCGGCTGCACCAGGGTTGCGGCTTTGCGGCCCAGCGGCAGCCGCAGCGTGCAGCGCACACCGTCCGCTTCGAACACCAGCTCCGTCTTCGCCTTCAGCTGGTATGGCAAGGCCCGTTCGATCAGCTCAGTGCCGCAGCCACGGCGCCTGGGCGCGTCCGTCTGCATCGAGACCCCGCGTTCACGCCAGACGAGCACCAGATCGCGGCTGGCGCCGGCGCCCGCATCCTCCAGCTGCCAGGTGACCGAAAGCGTGGCGGCGGGTTGTGCGAGTGCGCCGTATTTCGCGGCGTTTGTGGCCAGTTCGTGCAAGGCCAGCGCCACCGGCTGCGCCTCGTCTCCCGGCAGCGCGATGGCCGGCCCTTCCACGCGCGCCTTGCTGGACTGGCCGTTGCCGGCGGCCCGCAGCTCGGCGTGCACGAGCTCCTCCAGGTCCAGCGACCAGTCCTCCGCGCGCGAGAGGAAGCCCTGCACCCGGCCGAGGGTGGCCAGGCGGAGCTGGAAATCCGTGCTGCTGTCCGAGCGGCCGAAATTGCGCCGGGCGATGGCGCTTACCACGGCAAGCAGGTTGCGCGTGCGGTGCTGCAGTTCGGCGACCAGCACGGACTGCCGGCCCTGCAATGCCATGAGGTTCTCGATGTCGGTGGTGGTGCCGAGCCATTCCAGGATACGCCCTTCCGGGCAGGCAGGCTCCGGTACGTCCCTGAGCGGCATGGACCTGGTCTGGTGCCAGCGCCAGGCACCGTCGCTGGCCCGGCGCAGCCGGAACTCGGCCACCACCGCGCCGTGTATCCGTGCCTCTTCCCAGGCCTGCATCGTGGCCGGCCGGTCCGCTGGATGCACCACCTCCAGCCAGCCCAGCCCGTGCGTCTCCTGCTGCGTCTGCCCCGTGTAGGCCAGCCATTGCGGCGAGGCCCAGGTCCATCGCCCTCTGTCGCAGGATCGCCAGACCAGCTGGGGGATGCCCTCGACCAGCGTGCGGAAATGCTCGTTACTCTCCTGGAGCGTCTCCAGCTCGGCCCGGCGCGCGGTCGCGTCGCGCATCATCAGGACGAATCCTGGCAGGCCGAGGCCGGCCACGCCGAAATGCCCCTCACCCCATACGAGCGAGCCGTCGCGGTGCACATGCCATTCCCGGTGCTCCACCCGTCCCAGGCGCGCGGCCGCTTCGCATTCCTCCGCGAGGGTGGTGGCCGCAGCCTGCTCGGGCAACGAGCGGAAGAATGTGGCGCTGCGGCCCACTGCCTCTTCCGGCGTCCAGCCGAGCATGGCTTGCGCGCCGGCGTTCCAGCTGGTCACGCGCCTGTCCGCGTCGATGGTTACGATGGCATCGCCGGAAAGGCTTCCGAGCAGGCCGAGCGCCTCAGCCTGAAGGCCGGCTTTGGCACCGGCCCGGTCATCATTCACCAAACGATGCTGCTCCCTGGCAGAGACACGATAGATCTGGCGATCCGCCAAGCTGGCGGCCTGCGGTATCCGGAAGCAGCTTCCGTTCTTAACCAACAGAGCTTATTGCGGTAACAAAACGCAAGTCCTGGTTTCGCTCGGTTTCCTTTTCAGCGCAGAGGCATTTCGATAATGGCACTTTGTGTCACAAAAGACACACGGCGAAGGCGGCTGGTGCCGCCTTGGCCGGCTATTTCGCGTCCGCCAATTGACTGTCGACCAGTTCGGCGAACCGCCCGCGACGGGCAAGCAGGCCGTCGAACGTTCCGCGCTCCTCGATGCGTCCGGCGTCGAACACCAATATCTCGTCGGCGTCACGCACGGTGGACAGGCGGTGGGCGATGACGAAGGTGGTGCGCCCCTTCATCAGGTTTCCCATGGCGCGGGACACGCGGGCTTCGGTTGCCGCGTCCAGCGCGCTCGTCGCCTCGTCCAGGATCAGGATCGGCGCGTCCTTCAGCAGCGCGCGCGCGATGGCCAAGCGCTGGCGCTGGCCGCCGGACAGCGTGGCGCCGCGCTCGCCCACCAGCGTGTCGTAGCCCTGCGGCTGGCGGATGATGAAGTCGTGCGCCTCGGCCAGGCGGCAGGCCTGCTCAACCTGGGCGTCGGTGGCATCCGGCCGGCCGACCAGCAGGTTTTCCTTGATCGAGCGGTTGAACAGCAGGCTTTCCTGGAACACCACACCGATGTTGGCGCGCAGGCTGTCCAGCGACACATCGCGCAAATCCTGGCCGTCGATGATGATGCCGCCGTGCTGCGGGTCCCACAGGCGCTGCAGCATGTGCATGGCGGTGGACTTGCCCGCACCCGTCGCACCCACCAGCGCGGTGACGGTGCCGGGATGGGCCACGAAGCTCACTTCCGACAGGATGGCCGGGCCGCCGGGATAGGCGAAGCTCACCTGCTCGAAGGCCACTTCGCCGTGGGTGACCTCCAGCTCGGCCGCATCCGCACGGTCAGGCACGCTGCTCTGCGTGTCGAGCAGGGTGAAGTAGTCGCCGATGCCGGGCGCGCGCATGAACAGGTTGCTGGCGAAGTTCACCGCGCCTTCCAGGCGGCCGATCAGCAGGGTGGAGAAGCCCATGAAGGAGACGATGTCGGACACACTGGCGCGGCCGTGCAGGTGCAGCATGGCGCCGGCAACCACGATGGTGATGACCGCCAGCGTGCTGGACGCACGCGTGAGCACCGTCACCAGCGCCCACCAGTTCAGCACCGGGAACTGGTGGCGCATGACGTTCTCGACGATCTCGCCGAACGCCCGCGCCTCGGCCTGCAGGCGGCCGAAGGACTGCACGGCCACCACGTTGGACAGCGCGTCCTGCGCGCGGCCGGCCAGCGCGGAGTGCGCGGCCTCGGCGCGGCGCTGCCCCGTCTGCGTACGGCGTATGACGAAGACGGTGACGCTGACGAACACGGTAACCAGCGCCACCAGCACCAGCGACAGGCGCCAGTTCAGGAACGCGCTGAGCGGCAGCAGCACCACTACGGCCACGTAGGTGGCCAGGTTTTCCTTGAAGAACGTCAGGCTGAGCGCGAAGATCGAGTCTGAGCCGGACACCATCGTCTTCATCACGCTGCCGGACTGTACGCCGGCGTGAAAGGAGGAGGGCAGTGCCAGCACACGGTCGAAGCAGCGGCTGATGGCGCCCAGGCGGGTGCGGTGCGCCAGCCGCTCGGACCCCATGGCCACGGCGATGTTCACGCCGATGCCGCAGGCGCCGATCAGCACCCAGGCGCCGACCAGGTGGCCGCCCTCGGTGAACAGCTGGGCGCGCGGGATGCTGTCGGTCTTGGCGAGCAGGCCGATGACGTGGCCGAACAGCAGCGGATCGAGGAACTGCAAAGCAGCCACGCCGAGGTTGCCGAGCACCAGCAGGGCGATGGTGCGGCGGTTCTGCGCCAGCAACCCTAAGACCCGTCCATAGACTTTCATGAGCGACATGACGGCTAACCTTCGGCCAGACTGCCGGACCATTTATCCGGCATAATCTGAATAGCGCTGCAACGCGGCGAAAAAGCGGCAGAGGGGTATCTGAATGTGGGCAGCACGGAAGATTGAAGAGGCGGGTGCGGTGGTCGCAAAGCTTTCTTTTTCGAGAAAAAGAAGCAAAAAGCTTTTGTCTGCGCTGTCGCGGACCTCTCCCCAGCCGCCGACAGGGAGCAGAAGTTTTTTGGTTCTTTTTTCCAGAAAAGAACTGCTTTCCTGCCTGCGAAACCGTGCCTCGGCCTAGAGGGCAGCGGCCGTGAATACCCTGGACGGTCGGACGTATTCCTCCTGCGCCGCAACGACCAGCAGCTCGCGGCTGCCCGCCTCCAGCGTTCGGCTTAGCAGACCGTGTATCGCGCTGGCGGCGCTGGCCATGGCGTCGGCGGCGTCGGCGGTGCGCAGGATGTGGAACAGGAACAGCGCGGCGGTCGCGTCGCCGGCGCCGTTGGCGGTGATCGGGAGAAGCGGCGTGCGTAGCTGGTGCAGGCCGTCCGGGCCGGCGCAGAGCAGGTCCAGCGCGCCGTCTGGCGTCTGCTGCGTGCGCAGGCTGGTGACGAGCACGATGCGCGGGCCGGCCTGGCGCATGCGGGCGCGCAGCATCTGCATCGCGGTCACGGCGGCATCCTGGGTGGGGCAGTCCTGGCCGGTGAGCGTGGCCAGCTCGAACTGGTTGGGCGTGAGGATGTCGGCGGCCGGCACCGCTTCGGTGGCAAAGAACGATGCCACGCCGGGGCGGACATAAACGCCCGGGCCGTCGTCGCCGATCACCGGATCGCAGCACCACAGGGCGGCCGGGTTGTGGGCGCGCAGCCGGGTTGCCGCGTGCAGGATGGCGGCGCCGGTGCCGGGGTCGCCGACATAGCCGGAGAGCAGGGCGTCGCAGGATGGCAGCACGCCGCGCGCCTCGATGCCGTCCACCAGAGCGCGTATCGTCTCGGGCGGCGTGGCGACGCCGGTGTGGCTGCCGTAGCCGGGGTGGTTGGAGAACTGCACGGTGTCGATGGGCCAGACTTCGGCGCCCAGGCGTTGCAGCGGGAAGACAGCGCTGCTGTTGCCGACATGGCCATAGGCGACGTGGGACTGGATGCTCAGGATGTTCATCGGGGGGAAGCAAGGCCTTCTTTTCTAAGCTCTCGCGAGAACCCGAATCCGGCTAGAACACGCGCGTGGGAAGCAAGAAAGCAGTTCTTTTTTGAAAAAAAGAACCAAAAAACTTTTGTCTCCGTCGGGTGCACTTCGTTGAAACGTACGCTTCATCACTCCGCGACAGCGCAGCCAAAAGCTTTTTGCTTCTTTTTCTCGAAAAAGAAGGCCTTGCTTGCTTCTCGCCTCGACTGACGGGCTCAGGCTGGATTTCGGGTCCTCACGAGCGGCGAGTATTGTTTGAAAAAAACACAAGCTTTCAACCCGACTGCCACGGGCTCTCCGCCGGGCCGCGGCAGGGTTGCTTGCCTTGCACGCAGCACGGCGTAAAGGCGCCTTTATCGCCGGGGCCACTCTTCGGCATGGAAGCTTTATGGCCAGGCGCCCATTTCCTGGTCTGCCCGGCGATCCCGTCCCGGCAGTTTGGAGATCCACCGTGAAACACCAGGGTCCGCGGCCATACATCGCCGGCACGCCAATGCCTTGCTTTCCGGGAACCGCGGCCGCCTATGACGCCGCCGGCTGCGACTATCTGGCCTATGCCGACGGCGATGCCGGCAAACCGTTCGGCTTCGGCGGCACCTACAGTTTTGCCGACCGCGAGATCTGGCGCAAGCTGGACCGCAAGCTGGAACAGCTTGCCGCCGACGGGCGGCGCAGCCTTCGCATCCTGGATGTGGGTTGCGGACCGGGCACCTGGTTCCGGCGGGTGGTGCTGAGCGCCCGCGAACTCGGTTTCACCGACATCGACGTCCAGGGCATCGATCTTTCTCCTGGCATGCTGGCGCTGGCCGCCGCGAGCGCCGAAGCGGTGAGCCAGCCCGGCACGCGGGTTACGCTGGCCACCCGCGACATCGCACAGGGACTGGCTTTTCCGGATGACCATTTCGACATCACCTTGTGCCTGTACGGCGTGCTCAACCATCTGGGCGTAGCGGCGCATCGGCATGCTGCGGCGGAGTTGGCACGGGTCACGCTGGGCACCCTGTTCGTGACGGTGCGCACCGTCGGCAGCCTCCCCACGATCTACGTCGATGAGCTGAACCACGCGCGGGCGTTCCACCAGGACAACGACACGGACTGGATGGATGTCGATCTTGCCGACGGCCGGCATCTGGCGTTCCCGTCGCATCTGTTCACCGCTGCCGACATAGCCGCGTTGTTCCGCCCGCATTTGGCGACCACCGCGATGTCCGGGCTGGATCTCTTTCACAGCCGTTTCGCGCACCATCCGGATTGGAACCCGTCCAGCCTGGCGCGCGACGAGGTGTTCGAAGGCGATCTGTGCGAACTGGAGAGTCGTTACGCCTCCGACCCGCACTTCATCGATCGCGCCGCGCATATCCTGCTGATTGGCGAAAAACGTGACTGGTGAACGTGGGAAGTGATACCGACGGTCGCTAGTTCTGGCTGACAGGAAGAATGGGGCTCTGCCCAAACCCCGCTGGGGCCTCGAGGCCCCAGACCCCCATCTGTTTCGAACCCTTTATTTTAGGGGCGTCACGCGTGAGCGTGCTGCGCACGACGCTCTTGGCCTTTCTTTCAAGGTCAAAGGCAACTGGCCCTCCTCTGCGAGCGTGACCACGCTTAAGGTTGCAACGATCTTCTCTCGTGCGCTCTGCTGACCACGAAATTTCTTTCTGACCCAAGGCTTAGCCCATGCTGACCACAGTACAATTCAACAGCCTAGGCCTGGCCGGCCACGGCGCCGGCCGGCTGACGGCGGTGCATATCGACACCTACAACGCCGAACTGCGCGACGACCAGGGCTTCGTCGGCGACCGCGCCAGCGGACGGGCGTTCCGCGCTCTGCTCGCCGACGGGCGCGAGCGCGTGGCGCGAACCGATGAAGACCCGATCGGCGAAATCCCCAGCGCCGACATCAGCAAGAAGAAACTCGACCGGCTGCTCACCAGCGGCGACCCGCTGGCGGCCGGCGTGGTCCTGGGAACGATCGAGGATTTTGCACAGGAGTTCGCCGCGGTGATACGGCGCCTGATGCGCCTGAAGGAGTGGCGGGAGACACAGCGCATCGTCGTCGGCGGCGGGCTGCGGGCAAGCCGGATCGGCGAACTCGCGATCGGGCGCACGGCCGGGCTGCTGAAGGGCGCGGGCCTCGACATCACGGTGCAGCCGATCCGGCACGACCCGGACGAGGCAGGGCTGCTCGGCTGCGTCCATCTGGCGCCGTCCTGGATTTTTTCAGGTCACAACAGCATACTTGCTGTCGATGTTGGCGGCTCCAACATCCGGACCGGCATCATCGAGCTGAACCAGGACCGCGCGCCGGACCTGTCCCGCAGCAAGGTGGTGAAGTCCGCGCTCTGGCGGCACGCGGACGAGGCGCCGAGCCGGGAGGACGCGGTCAAGCGCATGGTCGGCATGCTTCAGGCGGCGATCAGGCGCGCCGGCAAGCGTGGCCTGCGACTGGCCCCCTTCATCGGCATCGGTTGTCCCGGGCTGATACGCGCGGACGGCTCGATCGAGAAAGGCGGCCAGAACCTGCCGGGCGACTGGGAACACAAGAGCTTCAACCTGCCGCAGCTCCTGCGCGAGGCGATCCCGGTGATCGACGGGCACGAGGTGGCCGTGCTGATGCACAACGACGCCGTGGTGCAGGGGCTGAGTGAAGTGCCGTTCATGCGCGACGTGGAACGCTGGGGCGTGATGACCATCGGCACGGGCCTGGGCAACGCCCGCTTCAGCAACCGGGACGCTGGTGAGGTGTAGGCAAGGATTTCTGATCAGCCGCGTCTGCGTTTTCTGGTGAAACCGGCTGATGCAGATGCGAAGGGAGTGATACCGACCCGCTTTAAAACTGACGCTTGGGCAAGCAAGAAAGGCCTTCTTTTTTGAAAAAAAGAAGCAAAAA
>CAXUOA010000115.1:0-8844 GCA_964252625.1 uncultured Acetobacteraceae bacterium
GTCCGACACGGACGCCACGCGCGCCGCCGAGGTTGTGGCGCATGTGCAAGGCCGCGGTGACGTGCTGACCAAGCTGGGCGATTGGATGGGCAAGCCGGACAGCAAGGCCTGGATCGAAGGCTTTGCGGTGTCACCCAAGGGAGCGGTTGGTCCCGGTGACGTGGAGTACCAGGCGGTGCTCGGCCGCGGCTGGCTCAGCCCCTGGGCGGAAGGCGGCCAGTATTGCGGCAGCCGCGGCATGAGCCTGCCGATCCTCGGCCTGCGCATGCGGCTGCGTGGCGAGGCGGCCGAACGGTTCGACTGCGTTGTGGAGGCCAGCTTCGTCGATGGCACGAAGGTGGGTCCGCTGGACAATGGCGAGCCGTGCCAGGCGGAGAGCATGTCGCCGCTGGAAGCGTTCCGCATCCAGCTGGTCGAGCGCGGCAAGCAGGAGGCGCCCCCGGCAGCCAAGCCGGGCAAACCGGTGAAAGCCAAGGCCGCGCCGGCCCCGAAAGCGCCGCGGGGGAAGAAGTAGGCGGGCATTCTGTCGTGAGGAGACGAGGCGGGAACTTCTGCTCCCTGCCTGGGCGCCGGCCGGGACAGGCCGCTCGCAGGGCGCAGGATTTTTTGCCTTAAGACAAGGACTGCCGGCTTCCGCCACCGTATGAAATACCTGTTCATCCACCAGAACTTCCCGGCGCAGTTCCTGCACCTGCTGCGCCACCTGGCAGAGCAGAACCGGCACGAGCTGCTGTTTATAACGGAAGCGCAACGCAACCAGATTGCCGGCGTGCGCAAGGTGGTGCGCGCGGTGCCGCCCATGGACGGCGCCCCCAAATGGCACCCGATGGCGCGCGACATGGAAATGGCGCTGCTTCGGGCGGACAGCGTGGCGCGCACGGCGGAAAACCTCAAGGCGCTTGGCTTCACGCCCGACCTCATCATCGGCCACCAGGGCTGGGGCGAGATGCTGCACGTGAACGACGTATGGCCGGACGCGCCGCTGCTCGGCTATCACGAGTTCTACTACAACCTGCATGGCTACGACGTGGGCTTCGACCCCGAATTCCCGCCGAGCCCCGACATGGCCGCACGCATCAGGACGAAAAACGCCGTCAACCTGATGGCACTCGGCAATCCGGGCCTGGGCCAGACACCCACTGCGTTCCAGCACAGCACCTACCCCGCCTGGGCACGCGACAAGATCCACGTCCTGCAGGAAGGCGTGAACCTGGATGTCTGCCGGCCCAACCCGGATCTGCGCCGCCGCGTGGCGACGCTGGGCGGCTACAAGGTGAAACCCACGGAGAAGCTGGTCACCTACGTGGTGCGTGACCTGGAGCCGTATCGCGGCTTCCACGTGTTCATGCGCAGCCTGCCGCGCGTGCTGGATGCACGTCGTGACGCGCGCGTGATCCTGGTGGGCGGTGACGGCGTGAGCTACGGCGCCAAGCCGACGAAGGGCACCTGGCGCGAGCACATGCAGGACGAGCTGCGCGGCAGGCTGGACATGAGCCGCGTGCACTTCGCCGGCCGGGTGCAGTACGAGACATACGTGAAGCTGCTGCAGCGCTCGGACGCCCACGTATACCTCACCTATCCGTTCGTGGCGTCCTGGTCCTTGCGGGAAGCCATGGCTGCCGGCTGCGCGCTGGTGGTCAGCGACACGGCACCGGTGCGCGAGTTCGTCACCGACGGGGTGAGCGGCCGGCTGGCGCCGTTCCTGCAGCCGGACGTGATCGCGGACCACGTGCTGGCGATGCTGGAAGACACCAGGATGGCCGCGCGGCTGCGCGCAGGGGCCCGGGCCTGGGCGGAGGCCAATCTGGACATGGGCGCCTACATTGCGAACTATGAGAGGCTGATCGCGCGCGCGGCGGGAGCGTAGGGGAAGGCAAGGCCTTCTTTTTTGAAAAAAAGAAGCAAAAAACTTTTAACTCCGCTGTCGCGGACTTACCGGTTAGCCGCCGACAGGGACCAGAGGCTTTCACGCTTTGTAATCGAAGCGATTATGCCAGCCGGCTGCATTGTTCGTTTTTTTAATGTACACCAACAAGTCTTGAGACTGACGCAGTGAAAAGACCAGACTTTTGCTTCCGTCGCATAGCAGCCGCCCGCTGTCTTTGGATTGATCACGGCATTCAAGCCTACGCAGGAAGCAAAAGTTTTTTGCTTCTTTTTTTCAAAAAAGAAGGCCTTGCTTTCTCACTTGCCGGCTGCTTAAACGCGCCTCCCCTGCCACAGCAAGGCAATGCTGTGGCTATGCCCGCACGTCCGCGGGCCCACTAGCCATAGGGACCAAACATGCCACTCTACGAAACCGTGCTCATCGCGCGGAACGACGTGACACAGCAGCAGGTCGAAGCTGTCGCCGACACCATCGCCACCCAGCTGGAGGCCGACGGCGGCTCGGTGGACAAGCGTGAGTATTGGGGCCTGCGCTCGCTGTCCTACCGGATCAAGAAGAACCGAAAGGGCCATTACATGCTGCTGGGCCTGAACGCCCCGCCGGCCAGCGTGAAGGAGATCGAGCGCCAGCTCGGCCTGAACGAGGACGTGCTGCGCTTCATGACCATTCGCGTGGACGAGATCGACGAGAACCCGTCCGCCATTCTGGCGCGCAAGTCCGACGACCGCGAGCGCAGCTTCCGCGGGCCCAAGCCCGCAGGCCGCTTCGAATCCGGCCGCAAGCGCGGCTATGACGACCGCGAGGAATTCCGCGCGCGTGACCTCAACGAACCCGGCGAGGAGTAAGCCGCCATGTCAGACACTGATTCCGGCGAAGTTAACGTTGCCGCCCGCCGCGCCGCCGTCGGCGCCCGCCGCCCGTTCTTCCGCCGCCGCAAGAGCTGCCCGTTCAGCGGCCCGAACGCACCGAAGATCGACTACAAGGACGTCCGCCTGCTCAGCCGCTTTCTCAGCGAGCGCGGCAAGATTGTCCCCAGCCGCATCACCGCGGTCTCCGCCAAGAAGCAGCGCGAACTGGCCCAGGCGATCAAGCGGGCGCGCTTCCTCGCCCTTCTCCCCTACATCGTCTCCTGAGGGGCGCAGACCATGGCACAGGTAGAATTGATTCTCCTCCAGCGCGTCGAGAAGCTCGGCCAGATGGGCGATCTGGTCAAGGTGAAGCCGGGTTACGCCCGCAACTTCCTCTTGCCGGGCAAGCGCGCCATACGCGCCAACAAGGCAAACCTTGCGCAGTTCGAGCAGCAGCGCGTCCAGCTGGAAGCACAGAACCTCAAGCGCCGTGAGGAAGCCGAGCGGCTGGCCGAGCGCGTGGGCGGGATGAAGGTCATGGTCATCCGCCAGGCTGGCGAGTCCGGCAGCCTGTACGGCAGCGTCAGCAACCGCGACATCGCCGACGCCTGCACGGCAGGCGGGCTGACGATCAGCCGCAACCAAGTCATCCTCATGCACCCGATCAAGACGCTGGGGCTGCACAAGGTGAACGTGAGCCTGCACCCGGAAGTCACCATCGATGTGACGGCCAACGTGGCGCGCAGCACGGAAGAAGCCGAGCGCCAGGCGCGTGGCGAGGCGGTCGGCCAGGCGGCCGAAGACGAGGAAGCGGCCCTGGAGCCTGCGATGGTGTTCGGCGAACAGGATCAGCCGGACGTCACGTAGAGGGTGACGGCAAGGGGCGTTGCCCCTTGTCTCCGCCGCGTCAGAGACAGACGGACGCCGATTGCGTCAGCCGTGGCTGGCCGGAGTTGTTTCCGGCCTAGATGCATCCAGCCTGAAAGTAATGTTCAGGTATTTGTACCAGCCGCCATGGGCAGGCGGATAGCGCAGCGTCTTCGCCATGGCGGCTGCCGAGTCGCCAAATCCCCAGCCGGCTGGACTCTCCACGACGATCGCTACCGCGTTTGGCGCGCCGGTGTCGTCGATGGCCATCTTGATGATGGCGCAGCCCGGGACTTCGTGCTCCTGGGCTTCGGGCGGATAGACCGGGCCAGGTGCGCCACGATAGATCGGCTGCAGCCTCAAGCCTGACTGCTTCGGGTCGGCCGGCATCGTGCAGGTCGCCTGTTCGGCGCGGCCGGTCCCCCCCGTTACAATCGAGAAGCTGTTGCTGGAGAGAACCTTGTCGTCGACGATGGTGTCGACCCGGTAGTCGCCGGGCCCCAGTGCGACGGCGGCGCGCTGGGTTGATAGCTCTGCCGGTGCGTAGTTGAACCGCAGCCGGACAGTACGGGTATGGGAGACGAGTTGCGACCCGCGATACCAGTTCCAGTCCACGTGATGGTAGCCGCCTGGCTGGGCAACATCCGGCCAACCCACGTACACCAGCACCCGCACATATTCGCCCGCGACGAAGTGGCTCTGCGGCGTAGCGGACCCGTGCAATGCATTGCTTGCGCTTGTGACGACCGAATTGGTGAGGGAGAGCGGCTGGTCCGCGCAGCCTGCACAGGCCAGCGGAGCCAGAAAGGCTGCAAGGCGAAAAGCTGAACGCATGTCGGTCTCGTCATTTGGCTGACGCAACGTAACGCCGAAGATGTTGTGGAGCAAGTTGCAGGATGACCGGCAGATGCTTTTTTCAACCGTAACGGTCTATGCCGGCGCGGCGCGGTCCTACTTCCGCCAGGGTAGCCCATCTGCCTTCCAGCCCGTGCGCGTGCCCTGCGGTCCCTCGAACCCGAAAGCCACGTTGTAGGAAGCCTCAAACCCGGCCGCCCTCGCTGCCTGCGCCGCGGCCAGGCTTCGCACCCCGCTCCGGCAGATGAAATACAGCGTCTGCCCGGGCGCGGCCCCCGCTTCGCGCAGTTCCGCCAGGAACGCGGGGTTCACCGCACCGGTCGCGTGCTGCCAGCTGACCAGTAGCGGCGCCGTGCCGGACTGGGCCAGATCGGGCACGCCTACCCTTTCCCATTCCAGCGGAGTACGCACGTCGACCAGCCGGGCCTGCCTGTCTGCCAGCAGCGCCGCCCAGACGTCTTTCGGCATCACGTTCTCGACCATGCAAGCTATCTCCGATCGTGTGTGGCTGACGGCGAATTCCAATCCGTCCTGATGGCAGGAAGGAAGGCCTTCTTTTCAGGAGAAAGAGTCTGCGTCTCCTCTGGTTCGGCAGGATTTCCGGGACGGGTTGCAAAAACGTTTTGTCACCCGGCGCGGGCCGGGGCAGGTTGCGGCCCGCGGCCCGCCTGGCGAAATGGTAGACGCAGCAGACTTAAAATCTGCGGCCTTCGGGTGTACCGGTTCGAGTCCGGTGGCGGGCACCAGCGCGAAGCTGTAAGCCAGACGGCAAGCCGGAACGGCCATCGCCGGACGGCGGCTTGATAGCCCGGCGGCATACCCGCTACCTAGTCGCATGCCATCGCAATCCTTGCCGCAGTTCCATCACCAGGCCACCAGCGGGCCAGATGCCGGCCTGTGCGCGTTCTTCGCCTCCCGACACTTTCTCGGCAGCCTGGCAAAGCCGTCTTTCGACGAGGCCGCCATCGGCATCTATACGGATATCGGAATATCCAGGGCCGAGGCCAGGGCCATGGCCCAGGACGGCAACGACCCGGCGGTGGTGGACAAATTGCTGACCGGCCAGGCTGCCGGGCAGGAGAGATTGCAGGCCGGCGACTGGCTGGACGGCAGCAGGATCCTGATCGCCCTGAAGAACCGCGCGCACTTCATCACCGTGCTGCGCGGACCGGACGGCCAGTGGATGAACTACGACAGCCTGCAGGCCAGGCCCACCCCGATCCAGAACATCGACAGCTTTCTGCAGACAAACCCAGGACAGCGCTATTGGGTCGGCAAGGCGTAGTACCAACCGAACTTCCGGCTGACGCAGAGAAAGCAAGCAGTCCTTTTTTGAAAAAAAGGACCAAAAAACTTTTGCTTCCCGTCGCATCTGCAGCAGCCGGGTGCCTCCTGACAGATCGAGGCGCCTGAGCCTGCGCAGGAAGCAAAAGTTTTTTGCTTCTTTTTTCAAAAAAGAAGGCCTTGCTTGCTTGCCCAAGCATCAACCGCAGAGCGGCTTGGTAGAAGCAGCAAGCGTCCGCCTGAAAACCGTCCTGTCAGCAGCAGTCCTGGCAGACGGTGGTCTGGCGCCTCGGCGCCGCAGCTTGGTTTGGGGCAGAGCCGCATCCCTGCCGACCCGTCATTCCGCCGCCGCCTTCCGCTCCACCAAAGCCGGCGCCACGGCAGCATCCGCCTGGAACGCCTGCAACCCTGTCTGCCAGCGTCCCATGATCAGCGCGTGTATGTCGTGCGTGCCTTCGTACGTGTTCACCGCCTCCAGGTTCATCACGTGCCGGATCACGTGGTATTCGTCCGAAATCCCGTTGCCGCCATGCATGTCGCGGGACACGCGCGCGATCGCCAGCGCCTTGCCGCAATTGTTGCGCTTCATCAGCGAGACCATCTCGGGCACCGATTTGTGCTCGTCCATCAGCCGGCCCAGCCGCAGCGAACCTTGCAGGCCGAGTGCGATCTCCGTCTGCATGTCCGCCAGCTTCAGCTGCACCAGCTGGTTGGCGGCAAGCGGCCGGCCGAACTGCTTGCGGTCCAGCGTGTATTGACGCGCCGCCGTCCAGCAGAACTCGGCAGCGCCCATGGCACCCCAGGAAATGCCGTAGCGCGCCTTGTTCAGGCAGCTGAACGGCCCCTTCAGACCGCGCACGCCCGGCAGCAGGTTCGCCTCGGGCACGAACACGTCGTCCATCATGATGCTGCCGGTGACGGACGCGCGCAGCGCGAACTTGCCCTCGATCTTCGGCGTCTCGAAGCCCTCCATCCCGCGCTCCAGGATGAAGCCGCGTATCACCCCGTCATCGGTCTTGGCCCACACCACCGCCACATCGGCGATCGGGGCGTTGGTAATCCACATCTTGGCGCCGGAGACCCGGTAGCCGCCCGGCGCGCTCCGCGCACGGGTGATCATGCTGCCAGGGTCGCTGCCGTGGTCCGGCTCGGTCAGCCCGAAGCAGCCGACCAGCTCGCCGCTCGCCAGGCCGGGCAGGAAGCGCTCGCGCTGCGCTTCGGTGCCGAAGGCGTGGATCGGGTGCATCACCAGGCTGGACTGCACGCTCATGGCCGAGCGGTAGGCGCTGTCGACGCGCTCCACCTCGCGCGCGATCAGGCCGTAGCTCACGTGGTTCACGCCAGCGCAGCCATAGCCCTCGATGGTGGGGCCGAGCAGGCCGAGCGCGCCCATCTCGCGGAAGATGTTGCGATCGAACGTCTCGTGGCGGTTGGCCTGCACGATGCCGGACATGAGCTGGCCCTGGCAGTAATCATGGGCCGCGTCGCGCACGGCGATCTCTTCGGCGCTGAGTTGGCTTTCGAGGTCGAGGGCGTCTAGCCAGGTCATCTCGGGGGCTCCTGCGTGAGGGAAGGAAGCAAGGCCTTCTTTTTTGAAAAAAAGAAGCAAAAAACTTTTATCCCTGACGCTGCGACCGCGCTTCGGGTGTGCCAGGATAAGTCCGGCTGGTGCAAATGCGAGGGAAGCAAAAGTTTTTTGGTCCTTTTTTTCAAAAAAGGACTGCTTTCTTTCTTGCTTACTCCTCCGCCTCCGCCCGCAACCGCCGGAAGCTCCGCACGCTAAACGGCAGCATCGCCACATAGATAAGCCCTGCCGCCGCAAGCGCCAGCCACGGGTCCGCCACCAGAAGTGCCGCGAAGAAGCAGGTGCCGAGCAGCAACGCCAGCACATACTCCGCCGGAACCTTGAAGTTCTTGAAGCTCCAGACCGGCAGGGTGGAGACGAGCAGGACCGAGGTGCCGACCAGCATGGCCGCGACGAAGCCGGGATATTGCGCCATGTTGGCCATGCGTACCCAGCCCTGTTCCACCGCCTCCAGCCACAGGAACAGCGGCAGCAGCACCACCCCGGCGCCGGCCGGCGCCGGCACGCCGGTGAAAAAGCTTTGTGCGTAGGCGGGCTTCGGGCTGGTCTCCAGCGCCGCGTTGAAGCGGGCCAGGCGCAGCGCCATGCACACGGTGAACATCAGGCAGGGGATGAAAGCGAAGCGGCTGGAGCCGTGCAGCGCCCAGATGTACAGGATCATCGCCGGCGCCACGCCGAAGCTGCAGAAATCGGACAGGCTGTCGAACTCCGCGCCGAAGCGCGAGGTGGCCTTCAGCAGCCGCGCCAGCCTGCCGTCCAGCCCGTCGATGATGGCGGCCACCAGAACGGCCAGAGCGGCCGCCTGCCAGCGTGCGTCCAGCGCGTAGCGTATGCTGGTCAGCCCGGCGCACAGGCCGAGCAGGGTCAGCAGGTTCGGCATCATCCTGTTGAAGGACGGTCCCTTGTAGCGGGGCCGCCGCCGCAGCCGACGTCGGCTGCCGGACGGGTATGGCGGGGCCGGGCGGGGCGCCTGGTCCATCGTCAGGCCAGGCTGGCGACCACGGTCTCGCCTCCCACCATCGTCTGGCCCACGGCCACCAGCGGACTGACGCCCACCGGCAGGTAGATGTCGGTGCGCGAGCCGAAACGGATGATGCCGAAGCGGTCGCCGGCGCGCAGGGTGTCGCCCTGCCGCGCGTCGCACAGGATGCGCCTGGCGATCAGCCCGGCGATCTGCACCACGGCCAGGTCCCGGCCGTCTGGCAGCTTGATGGCCAGGGCGTTGCGCTCGTTGTCGTCGCTGGCCTTGTCCAGGCTGGCGTTAAGGAAGGTTCCGGCGTGGTAGGCGATGCGGGTGACCGTGCCGTCCGCGGGCACGCGGTTCACGTGCACGTTCAGCACGGAGAGGAAGGTGGCCACCCGCCAGCGCGGCGCCAGGCCCAGGCCCAGCTCGGCCGGCGGCGTCGCCATCTGCACCGACACCACGCGGCCGTCCGCTGCGGCCACCACGAGGCCCGGCCGCGGCGGCGCCACGCGCTCCGGATCGCGGAAGAAATACAGGCAGAACAGGGTGGCGA
>CAXUOA010000116.1:0-3028 GCA_964252625.1 uncultured Acetobacteraceae bacterium
TGAACCAGTGCTCGGGCAACTCGCGCGGCCTGTTCTCCCCGCGCATCGCCGGCGGTCAGTGGGCGAACGGCGCGATGGGCAATGCGCGCTGGTCCGGCGTACGCCTGCGCGATGTGCTGGACCGCGCCGGCGTGAAAGCGGGCGCGGTCCAGGTGCGCTTCAACGGCCTGGACGAACCGGTGGTGGAGGAGGCACCCGACTTCCTGAAATCACTCGACATCGACCATGCGCGCGACGGCGAGGTGATGATCGCCTACGCCATGAACGGCGAGCAGCTGCCGTTGCTGAACGGGTTTCCGCTGCGCCTGATCGTTCCCGGCTGGTATTCCACCTACTGGGTCAAGATGCTCAGCGACATCGAGGTGCTCGACCATGCCGACGACCAGTACTGGATGAAGACCGCGTATCGCATCCCCGACACGCCGAACGCCGACGTCAAGCCAGGTGCAACAGGCTTCAAGACGGTGCCGATCAGCCGGATGAACCCGCGCTCCTTCGTGACGAACCTCAGGCATGGACAGAGTGTTGCGGCTGCGGCGGCGATCCCCGTCCGCGGCATTGCGCTGGGTGGCGACAGCGGTGTCGCCCGGGTGGATGTCTCGGTCGATGCCGGCCGGACCTGGCTGCCGACCAGGCTCGGCGCAGACGAAGGCAAGTACAGTTTCCGGCGCTGGGATGTCTCGGTCACGCTGACCGGTAAGGGCGACCATTCGGTAATGGTCCGCTGCACCAATACGGCCGGGGCCGTGCAGCCACCGGTGCCGAACTGGAACCCTGGCGGCTTCATGCAGAACGGCATCGAAACCCTGAAGCTAACCGTTATCTGAGGAGAGCGCACATGTCGAAATCGTTTCTGCTGGCCGGCGTGCTGGCAACCGCGTGCGTGTCTCCCGTGCTTGCTGAGACAGCCATGACTTTCAAATCCGTCAAGGTCGAGCTCCCGACGGGCGACCGCGTATTTCCTGGCGGAGACAAGGCTGACGCCATCAACAACAATTGCGTCACCTGCCACTCCGCAGGGATGGTGTTGAACCAGCCTGCGTTGACCGCGGCCGTCTGGGCGGCCGAAGTCCACAAGATGGTCAACGTCTACAAGGCGCCGGTCTCGCCGGCAGATGCCGACGCGGTCATCGCCTACCTGGTGGCAACCAGGGCCAAGCCGTAACCGGCAATGCATGGTGAGTTGAGGCCAATCGTCCAGTCTGCGCCTCACGGCAGCCCGGTGATGTTCCCGAGGCTCGACGAAGTCGCAATCGCCTGGGCGGCTTCACGCAGACACACAGGATAACACGCATCACCCTCGAACAGCTTCGCGTCTTCGTAGCCGTCGCCGAACGCCAGCACGTCACCCGCGCGGCCGAGGCCCTGCATCTGGCGCAGTCGGCCGCCAGTGCCGCGATCGCGGCGCTGGAGGCGCGCCACGGGGCCAAGCTGTTCAACCGAGTCGGCAGGGGCATCGCTTTGACCGAGGCGGGCACGCTGTTCCTGGTCGAGGCGCGCGCGATCCTGGCGCGCGTGGAGGCGGCCGAGCTCGTCCTGTCCGATCTGGGCGGTCTGCTGCGCGGCACGCTGGCGATCCAGGCCAGCCATACCATCGCGAGCTACTGGCTGCCGCGCCATCTGGTGGCGTTCCGCCGCGCCTATCCTGCTGTCGCCATCCGCCTCACCATCGGCAACACCGCCCAGGTGGCCGCCGCCATCCACGATGGCACGGCGGAGCTCGGTTTCGTGGAAGGTGCGACGGACGATCCGGCCCTGGTCAGGTCGGAGGTCGCGCGCGACCAGCTCGTCGTCGTCGTGGGCGTCGGGCACGCCTGGGCGAAGGCGTCGGCGGTGACGCCGGCCGACCTTGCAGCGGCGGAATGGGTGCTGCGCGAGCCCGGCTCCGGCACGCGCTCCGAACTGGAAGCGGCGCTGCGCGGACTTGGCGTAGCGCCAGACAAGCTGCGCGTGGGTCTGGAATTGCCATCCAACCAGTCCGTTCGCGCGGCCGTCGAGGCCGGCTTAGGCGCCACCGCGATATCGGCGTCCGTGGCCGCCGCCAGCCTGGAAGCCGGTCTGCTGCATCAGGTTCCCGTCATGCTGCCGGATCGGGCGTTCTGCGCCCTGTCGCATGCCGAGCGCACCCGGAGCCCGGCCGCAGACCGGCTGCTGGAACTCATGCGGAAATAAACACAGAGCCCAATTCGGCTGCGACGCACGCTGTTTCAAAACCAATACGACGCCAATCCAGGCAGCCTCCAATCAATCTTACCGATCGATGTCAGCGCAGATCGGCGTTGGAAGATCACGCGCCCCGCTTGCAATTAGCAGACATCAGCAGGGCCGGTATTTCCGCCGGGTCACCTGCAGGATCAACGGCCGGCTCTGCTTGCCGGCTGCAGACTGCATCAGGAGAAAATCAATGCCAACATCAAAAAGGCGCCTGGCCGCGATCGCCATCAAGGTCGTTATTCCCTCGCTGCTTCTCGTCAGCGGATGTACCACGATCACCAGCAGCAGCAATCCCTCCCGCGACCGCCAGAGACTATGGCGGGATTACACATCGTTGCCGGTGATCATTCTCGGCAGCTCTCCCCAGCATTCGCATGCTGAGCTGGCCTCCATGTACCCCGCAGCGCAAACACCCTATACCGACAATGACCGGCATATCGTGTTCTACCTGAACGCTGCTGCCTTGCCGCAGCCGGCCAACCTCTGCAGCGACATGGGCGCTTTCCAGGCCGGCACGCAAACCGGCGAATCAGCGAGCGTGACAGGTGCCATGTGCGACGGGCCGACAGTGGTGACGACAGCCACCGGCCGCGTCCTCACGCAGACGAAGACGACGCGTTGGCTGAGAAAGGATTTCGATACCGTGCGTGACCAACTCTACCAGTCGCTAGTTCCAGGTTCCAATGATCCGAGCAAGTTCAGGACGAACTGAGCGACTGTAGACTACCGTGCCGATGGCGGATTAGATAAAATCAGTTCGCTTGGTGCTGATGGAAGTCAGGCAAGAAAGTAGTCCTTTTTCGAGAAAAAGGAC
>CAXUOA010000116.1:3128-8666 GCA_964252625.1 uncultured Acetobacteraceae bacterium
GAAAAAGGACTGCTTGCCTGCCTGGCGGTCGGCGTCAAAAACAGCTGCGTGCGGCGGAGGACGCCGATACCGTCGTCGCCAACCTTATGGCAATTGTGGTCGAGCCGTAACGCGAGACAGGCGGACCGGCCAAGACGAGAGGACCCTCATGTTCACCCCAGGGCGCACCAAGCCGGATCTGATCGTGCACTCCGAGCATCCCTACAACGCCGAGCCGAAGCTGCACCGGCTGCGCGCGGCCATGATCACCGCGCAGGCTGATTTCTATGTGCGCAGCCATGGTAACGTGCCGCATATCGAAGCGGCCGCGCACCGGCTTCGCGTTGGCGGCCGTGTGACGGCACCGCTCGACCTGTCCATGGCGGATCTGCGGGAGCGCTTTCCCAAGCGCACGGTGATCGCGGTGATGCAATGCGCGGGCAACCGCCGGGCGGACATGCAGCCGGTGCGGCCCACCTCGGGCGACCCCTGGGCACCGGGTGCAATCGGCAACGCGGCCTGGACCGGCGTGGCGCTCGCCGACGTGCTGCGCGCGGCGGGGGCGGAGACGGACGCGGCACTGCACGTGGCTTTCGAGGCCTGCGACGACATCGACATGCCGGGCGAGGACCGCTTCCGCTACGGCGCGTCGATCCCGATAAGCAAGGCGATGTCACCTGAAATTCTGCTGGCGTACGCGATGAATGGAGAGGAACTGGCACCGGAACACGGGTTCCCCCTGCGGGTGGTGGTGCCGGGGTTCGCCGGCGTGCGCAGCCCCAAATGGCTGGCCACGATCACCGTGCAGGACACGCCGTCCGACAACCACATGCAGCAGCGCGACTACAGACTGGTGCCGCCCGACGCGACGGAACAGACGGTGGACTGGACGACGGGAGTCACGATCAACGACATGCCGCTGAACGCTGCGATCTGCGAGCCGGCGCCGCAGGCCGTGCTTCCGATCGGCCCTGTCATCCTGCGCGGCTATGCGATCGCCACCGGGCGCGCCATCGTGCGCGTCGATGTCTCCGGAGATGGCGGCAGGAACTGGATACAGGCCGCGCTAGAACATCAGGAGGATGCACCCTGGAGCTGGACGTTTTGGCAATGCAGCCTCGAACTCCCGAAGGGCGAGCACGAACTCGCCGTGAGGGCGTGGGACTCTGCAGGCCAGACCCAGCCGGCACTGCCCGACGACATCTGGAACTTCAAGGGCTATCTGAGTGCGGCCTGGCACCGGGTCCCGGTCACGGTCGCCTGAGCGCCGTTCGCGGCAGATGATCGCGCCCATACTGGCGCGGTGGGATGCCGCGTCGTTCTGGTTGGCCGTGGTGTTCACGGGGATCGGCACCGGCCTGGGTGCGGCGGCCCTGACCGGGTTGCTGGCGTTGGTGCAGCATACGGTCTGGGCGGGTTCCGGCATGGACCTGCTCGAGGCGGCAACACGCGCGCCCGCCTGGTGGCATGTGCTGGCGCTGCTCGGCGCCGGGGTGCTGACAGGCGCCGGGCAGTACCTGCTGGCTGGGCTGTCGAGTGCGAACAGCATCGACATCACCACCGCTATCTGGTTCCACGCCGGACGGCTGCCGGCGTGGCGCACGCTGGGCAGTGCGGTGCTGTCGGTGCTGTTCGTCGGCATGGGCGCGTCGCTGGGGCGCGAGGGGGCGCCGAAGCAGACCGGCGCGGTGATCGCCAACGCGCTGTCAGACCGCGCCAGGCTGTCCGACGACGCACGGCGCCTGCTGGTGGCGTGCGGCGCTGGCGCCGGCATGGCCGCGGCGTATGGCGTGCCGCTGGGCGGTGCGCTGTTTGCGCTCGAGGTGCTGCGGGGTGAACTCGCTTTGCGTTTCGTGCTGCCGGCTCTGGTGACGTCGCTGATTGCGACGTACGTGTCGTGGGCTTTCCTGCCGGACGTGCCGACCTACGATATCCCGGCCTATGCCGGTTCGGCGTCCGCGGTCGCCTGGGCCATTCTGGCGGGCCCGATCATCGGCGTGGTATCTGTGGGCTACGTCCGCGCGGTTGCCCTGGCGGATCACCACAAGCCGCGCGGCGCCTGGCGGATCGGCATGCCCGCCGCGGCACTGGCCTTGGTCGGCGCGATGTCGATCGCGTATCCGCAGATCCTGGGCAACGGGCGCGACATCGCACAGCTTGCCTTCACCGGCCAGGTGGGGCCCGTCCTGTTGCTGACGCTGGTCGTGCTGAAGCCGGCCGCCACGTTGCTGTGCCTGGGCAGCGGGGCGCCGGGAGGCTTGTTCACGCCGTCGCTCGCGTTCGGCGCGTTGCTGGGCGGGGTGCTGGGCCTGCCGTGGGCGCACGTCTGGCCGGGCACGCCGCCCGGTCTCTTCGCGGTTCTCGGCGCCGGTGCAGTGCTGGCAGCGACCACGCAGGGCCCGATTTCTACCGTGGTGCTATTGATGGAGCTGACCGGACACGCACGGGCCTTTATCGTGCCACTCCTGCTTGTTGTGGCCCTTGCGACCTTGGTGGCGCGCACGATCGAGCCGCGATCCATCTACGATGCGCGCCTAGACGACGATGAGATTGCTAAACGGCAGCAGCAGCGCAAATGACGGCCGCTTCTACGATGCCTGATCAGGCTCTCCGCTCACGGTGTCCCTTCCGGCGAATTGGCTTATCAGGTCCAATGTCCGGGTTGAGCGTTCGCCACCGCGATGACATTGCGTTGACCAGTCGAATTTACACCAGCTTGACGGACGCAATCGTAATGTACGCGGGCGGCGTGAGAGGGTGTATGCTGTCTGCCGGCTTGTCCCGCGGCTGTCTTGCCAGCGCCATCCCGGCTCGCTACACACACTTCTCGAATGGCCGGGCGCGTAGCTCAGCGGTAGAGCATCGCCTTCACACGGCGGGGGTCACAGGTTCAATCCCTGTCGCGCCCACCAGTCTAGTCAACGGGTTAGACTGCACCTCCCGGCCTTTACTGTTCTTCCAGGTAGCAGGCAGGCAATACGAAGCCGCCATCGCGCCTTGACGGCGCCTCATGCGCCAGCGAACGGGCCTGCGTGATCAGGGGGAGATCACAGTCGCGCACTTGGTCCGGTTCCTGGCGCGAAGCCGAATTCATGGCGATGAAGGCGCCCCTACCCGTTCTGCCCACGCGGCACTTCCAGGCGTTCCCCAGGCCGGTCACCTTCAAAGAGGTGCCGCCATCCCTGCCACGCGGCGCCGCAGGCGCGCGGGCAAGCCTACATGACCCGCAATGCCGAGCCGCGTCTGGCCGTTCTTTCCCTGAAACGGGACAACGCTTGCTTGCCTGCCAAAGCGAACCCGAGCGAGAGGGCAGGCAACGCCGTCAGTTGGTAACGCTGGATGTTCAGACTCAGCGCAGCGTAGGCAAGCATGTTGTATCCGCCGAGCCCGAACAGCAGGAGCAGCAGCCAGTTTCGGCGCCGTGCAGCGTGCCACGTTGCCCACACGAAACAGGGCAGGCCGAGAAGCAGGAACTCGTCTATACCCAAGCCGCGCCAGGTAAGCGGCAGCATGGTGGCCAGGTAGGCTGGCCACGCGTGTAGGATTCCGGCGACGATCCGGTGGTCCTGCAATGCGGTGGCGTGCCAGTAATCCAGATGCCGTGTGGCCATGATCACGCCCACGTCCCGCCCATAGCCGTTCTGCCCGCGGTCGTAGTACCCGCCTGGCTGCTCCAGGTCGAACTGGCTGGCAGTGGCGGCGCCGAACCAGCGCTTCGCCAAGTGTGAACCGGTGGCACCGCTCCAGAACACGAGCGACGCGGCGTAGTCCCGCGGCGACATGGCGTCGAACACGGCCCGGGTGGAAAGCGCTATGCCGGACCGTGCATCCGTCAGGCGAAACATGCCGGAGACCGCCTGGTTGCGCAGCGCCCAGCCCCCCACGAGAGTGGCGTAGACGCAGGCGACCACGGCCAACGCAGCAAACGATGCAGCGCGCCGGCGCAGGCACACGATGGCGGCGGCGAGCCAGGCGAGCACGCAAAATGGCAGGAAGATCGCCTTGGTCAGGGTGAGCGCCGCGAACAGCAAGCCGGCCGGTGCGAAGCGCCAGGCCTGTGGCACATGCCACGCCCTGGCCAGCGCGAGCATGCACACGCAAACGAGGAACAACGCCAGCCAATCCGACATCAGGGCGCCCCATGCCTTCTGCATGTGGGCGTCCAGCAGCAGGTAAGCGCATGCCGCAAGACCGGCTTCAGGTGCCCCCGTCAGCAGTCGCGCCAGCAGGAACAGGCACACGCCCGAGAGCAGGAGCAGCGCGAGGTTTGCCACGCGCGGCACGGTATAGGTTCGGGTTGGACACGCGGTGTTGCTGGCCAGGCAGGCGAGCTTGAACGCCCCGAACCCGGGATCGACAGCCATGATGCCCGCCAGGAACAGCGGATAGACCGGCTCGCGCCCCAGCCCGGCTATCGCAGCACCCGACATCGAATAGAGGCGATCCGTGTGGAGATGGTAGGCGCTGGCGAGATAGGCCGGACCGTCGCCTTGCGCAGGTGCTGCGGGACCGCCTCTCGGTGTGCGCAGAACCAGGGCGGTCAGGAGTAGGACGGCCAGGGCCGGCCAGCCTCCGACCAAGGCCGGGACACGCTTGCTTTTCCGGAGAAAAGACCAGCTTCGACCGCCGCGATGCGCCTGTTTGACAGGAGGTAAGTCCTCCGGAGTGCTTAGGGGGCGATTCATGGTGTCCGGTAAACGGCGGGCCTGAACAGCAGCCGGCTGATAAAGACCGCAGCATAGGCTGCGAGCGATGAGGAAGAGAACTCACCCTGGATCAGCCTGCAAAGCACCGACAGGCGCAGCTCGACGAACGAATGCAAGTGCAGGCCGTGGGGAGACACAGCAAATGCAAAATCGGGGATTTCCGAAGCGGGATCTTACCTTGGATCACCGCTTCCAGGAGGCTTGGCCATGCTGATGCTGAAGGACGGCCGGAAGTCGCACTTGCGGAGTTCGATGCGGCGCAGACGCGGGCGGCGAGCCTGGGCGTCAGAGTCCTGTCGTGCTCACCATCCCTGAACGGAGTTTTGCCACTGCTCTGCGCACTGCGGCCGGTGCGCCGGAACGGCGGGCCGGGCTGCGCGCGCCTAGAAGCGCGCCACCAGCACGACGCCTGTCACCATCAATGCCGTGCCGAGCAGCCGCAGCGGCCCTGCGCCGTGCTGCGCAAAACCCACCAGCCCGAAATTGTCGATCACGACCGACGCTGTCACGCCCGCGGTGATGGTAAGCCCGGTGAACAGCCCGGCGCCCAGGCGCTGTGCGAAGAACAGCGTGGATGCGACGTAGGCGGCCCCGCACAGGCCACCGGTCCAGGCCCACCAGGGCGCGGCCCGCCCTGCTGCCGGCGCCTTGATGCCGGTGAGCAGGACTGCCGCAAGAAACACGCTCGCGGTGACCAGGCTTACCAGCAAGGCCACGACCCACGGCCGGCCGAGTGAGCGGACAAGTTGCGCGTTGCTGCCGGACTGCACCGCGTTCAGCGCGCCTGCGAGAACCACGAAAACCCAGGCGATCGCGCTCAAGACGGCAACCTGGACAGCACGGCGGGCCAGAC
>CAXUOA010000117.1:0-5597 GCA_964252625.1 uncultured Acetobacteraceae bacterium
TGCCTCGCGCACCCGGCGATCAGCGCCTGCCTGGCGCTCGACCAATCCAAGCTGCTCCAGCTTTGCAACCTGCCGGCTGACGGTGGTGTAGTCGCGCCCGATACGGTCGGCGAGGTCGACCACCCCGATCGGCCCGCGACGGTCGATCAACACCAGCAGCGGAAACAGCGCACGGTCGAGTTGGATGCCTGCGGCATCGATGATCGCCTGGTCGCCCGTCGGCCGGTTCATTGCCCCGACAATGTCGATCAGCGAGCCGTGCAGATCGCGCAGCAAGAGCCGATCATGTGTATTTTTCACTTATCTTCCTTGTCCGGCGACCTTTGCTTATTATATGGTGTTTGCACATATATGGGCGGCTGTCACGAACCGTGTCGGTCGGGCGGCTGCCGAACAAGGTGATGACGAAATGGACCTGGAACTTACCGACAAGGCCTTCATCGTGACGGGCGGGACGGACGGCCTTGGCCTCGCCACTGCGCAAGCGCTGCTGGCCGAGGGGGCGAAAGTGCTGGTTACCGGCCGAACGGCAGGCAAGGTCGACCTGACGCGCATGGCACCCGGCGCTGCGGCGGATCGGATCGTCTGTCTTGAGGGCGACAATGCGGATGCTGACCTGCCGGCCAAACTGCGCGACGCGGTGCTGGGCCGCTGGGGCCGGCTTGACGGCATGCTGGTTAGCGTCGGCGGGCCGCCGCCGGGCCGGGCGCTGGCGACCGACGACGGCGCCTGGCGCGACGCCTTCGAAAGTGTGTTCCTCGGCGCGGTTCGTCTGGTGCGCGACCTTGCGCCGCACATCGCGGACGGCGGTGCGATTGCGCTGGTACTCGCCATTTCGGCCAAGGAGGCATCGCCCGCCATCCCGATCTCCAATGGGCTGCGCCCCGGCCTCGCCATGCTGGTCAAGAGCTTCGCGGAGGAACTCGGCCCCCGCGCCATCCGCATCAACGCGCTGCTTCCCAACCTCTTCGCCACCGGCCGCATGAAGAAGCTGCTCGGGGACGGGGCGCCGCCGGTGGACACCATCGCGCTCCGCCGCATGGGCGAGCCCGCTGAGCTGGGGCGCATGGCGGCAGTGCTGCTGTCGCCGGTCGCCTCCTACGTCACGGGCGCCGCGATCTCGATCGACGGGGGCCAGATCAAATCACTCTGAAAATTCGAAGGTTAGGTGAAGCACGATGCACGGGGCGCTCATTGTGCCCGGGCGGACGAGCTGGCCTCCCGACACATCAGCGTGGTACTCATCGTCGCGCACCGGAAAGACCTGCCTGGCTTGGCCGGACCGCGCAAGCCCGGCACCGTGCAGGCTGCGGGCCTGATCCGGACCTGCAGCGCTCAGCCAGGAAGCACCCGACCCATGCAGATAAGGCAATCAGTACATCGGCTCACGATCGAAACTCGCGGTAAAGGACTGACCGCGATCACCAGGCCAGTCCTCACATGGGTCACGGACCAGGGTATCGAGACCGGTCTGCTGACCATCTGGTGCCGTCACACCTCCGCTTCGCTCACCGTGCAGGAGAATGCCGATCCGACGGTGCGCGCGGACATCGCACGCTTTTTTGACGTCCTCGTGCCCGAGGACAAGAATCGGTATGCGCATGACGACGAGGGATCCGATGACATGCCGGCGCACTTGCGCACGATGCTGACCGATACGCAGCTGACCATACCCGTAGAGAATGGGCTGCCGGTACTCGGGACGTGGCAAGGCCTTTATCTCTTCGAGCATCGGCGCCAGCCGCACCGCCGCGAGATTGTACTGCACCTTTTTGGAGCGTGATACCAACCAGTCTTGTGGCTGGCGCAGTGGAAGCAGGCAGTCTTCTTTTTCGAAAAGAAGTCCGCGGATTCAACTTTGAACGCATAAACGGCAGCCCTGTCCGCCAGCCGGCTAGGCGAGCCGTCTGGCCACGCGCTGAAGCAAAGCGAACGTCTTGCCATTGTCCGCGGTGATGGTGTGCACGCCCCCGCTATGCGGGCGCAGCTTGGACTATGATGGCGCGGCTGGTGTGCTTTGCCGTGGCAGCCTGCCAGCTTGTGCAGCACCGTGTAGCGCGAGACCCGGTCCACCAAACTGAGGATGGCGCCCTTCCGGCCGGCGCGTCTGCGCCAGCCAGGCGCTGATCTGCTGCGGGCTCCATTCTTCGCAGCACAGCTTGGCCTCGATCAGGGCTATGACAGGGGCGGTCATCTTGCCTGGCGTGCTGTTGGCGGCAGACCGCCGGGCGACTGCTCCGGCGTGGGCCTGCCGGGAGCCATGGTCGTAGCCCGCGCTGCCGCGCGCGGCTGACTGCCGACTGGCTGCTGCCGATCCGCGCCGCGATTGCCGCCTGCGTCAGACCCAGATCATACAGCGCCGCCTGTTTGCAGCGCTGCTCATATGCCAGATGCCTGCTCATCGAGACCTCTCCCGCTGAGGTCTTCTTTGCCGCCTGGCCGCCGCCCGCCGGGCTGGCGTTTACGCGTTTCAGAGTTGAAGCCGCCCTTCTTTTTAAAAAAAAGGCCTGCTTGCTTTGCCTGCGTCAGCCGCAACACTGGTTGAATGAGGCGTTCAACCGTCTCGTAAGAGGGGGGTGGTGCATCGAGGTGCCCGCTCGGTCTGCAGCAGAGCCCAACCTTCCCGCCGGTCTCGGCGTTCGTGTTCCAGACAGGGCTTCAGGCCCAGTGAGGCTGGGCAGTCACGCCTCTCCTCCTCGCCGCCAAGGAACAAACGCATGAGCCGCATTGTCAGGACAGAACCGAACGCCATCCTGTCGAAAGCCGTGGAATATCACGGCTTCGTCTACACCCAGGGCATGGTGGCCCGCGATCCCTCGACGGACGTCACCGGGCAAGTGCAAGACGTGCTGGCGCAGATCGACGATGTGCTCGAGCAGCACGGCACCGACAACACGCGCATCCTGCAGGCGCAGATCTGGCTGAAGGACATCAAGGACCGTGATGCGCTGAACCAGGTCTGGTCTGCCTGGCTGCCTGAGGGTCACGCGCCGGCCCGCGTGTGCGTGCAGGCGGAACTGGCCGACCCTACGCTGCTCGTAGAGATCATGGTCACGACATGCAAATAAATGTGCTATTGGCGCCACGCATCGGCAAATAAATCACAAGCATATTACACACTGTTTCAAAAGCCGATAATAACTCTGTTTTATGAAAACATACCTATTAAGTGCCGATACGCACAACCGTAATTCGGTTAATAGGGCGAGAAGTCGCCAAGCTGTGATCAAATCGGTTGCCAGGGTTGCAGTCGGGTTGTTACCGCGGAAGCCGGTTCCATGGCTTTCACGGGGGACGCATGTTCGCTGGCGGAAAAAACACTGCGATTATGAGCGTTCTGGTTGCAGCTGCCGTCGTGGCTGGCGGCAGCCAGGCAATTGCTCGTGGCGGCCGCCACCACGCCCGTCATGTGTATCGCGTGGCTTATGCCGCCGTGCAGGGCGCGCACGTCATACAATGCGTGGCTTTTGCCAAGGCCGATGCGGGCATCGAGATTTCCGGCAACGCGCGCGATTGGTGGACGAACGCCGAAGGCGTCTATGAGCGCGGCAGCCGGCCAGAGAACGGCAGCGTGCTGAGCTTCCGCCCGAACGGCCGCATGCCGCTGGGCCATGTGGCAGTGGTGACAGGCGTGGAAGACAGCCGCACCATCGTCATCGACCAGAGCCACTGGAACAGCAACGGCATTGCGCGCGATGTCGAGGTGAAGGACGTGTCCGAGGACAATGACTGGAGCGCCGTGCGCGTGCAACTCGGCCATGGTGACGGCTTCGGCAGCATCTATCCGACACACGGTTTCATCTATCCGCGGGCCGACCATGGCGTGATGCAGGCCAACGTTACACATGCGCCGATGCCGCTGCTGGACCCTGCGCCGGCCGATCTGCGCCGGTCCTACAGAGCGCGTCACGAGGCTGCGCTGGAAGTGGCGGAGGCGCCTGAGCGCCCGCTCGATCTGCGTGTTGGCGGGTTGTCTTTCGACGCGCCAAACCGGGGCATACAATAAGCAGCTTGCGGCCCTTTAAAGAAGTCCGGCGGCCACATTTGATGCGCGACCAGCATTCGGCCGCCCTGCCTGTTCAGGGCCCGGGCCGCGTGAGCGCTCGGCAGGCCGGACAGCAGAATAAAGGCGCTGGCGACAACGGCCCCCGAAGCGAGGGCAGCGGCAGAGCCATATAATACCAACCCGCTCTGCGGTTGACGCTTGTGCAAGCAAGCAAAGCCTTCTTTTTTGAAAAAAGAAGCAAAAACTTTTGTTTCCTGCGCAGGCTCAAATGCCTCGATGAATCACGAGGCTTCCGGTTGCTGCAGATGCGACGGGAAGCAAAAGTTTTTTGCTTCTGTTTTAAAAAAAGAAGGCTTTTCTTCCTTACGCAAAGGCCAATCTCAAAGCGGTTTGATATCGATAGGTCCCTGGGCCTAGCAACCCCGGCTTGTGTCCGGGCAGAGCCCTAGCCCTGCCTGCCGGGAGCTGGAGCATCATCCGATCAACCGGGGTCACCTGTCGGATAAAGATGCTCGCAACATCAGATAGCTAGAGCATTTGCAGTGAGCCCTTGCGAACGGAAATGCTCTAGCGTCGACATGCCGCGTGGCTTTGCCTATGACGGCCATCCATGGCGACCCGCATCTTTCCCCTCACCGCGGCTTCGGCTTGCGCGCACCCGGGCGCCCCACCCTGAGCGTCCGGGCCGGCACCGGAGACGCCTCTGGACCCGGGAGCGCAGGCCCGGCCGGCCTCGAGAAATCCATGGGCCGGGTAGGGGCCGTGTTCATCGCGGTGTCCGTGCTCTCGCCCAGCATCGCGGTGTTCATCGTCGGCTCCGACGTGATCCGGCAGGTCGGCACGGGCGTGTTTCTCTGCTTCGCCGCGGCCGCCCTGTTCGGCGTGGCCATGTCCTGCGTCTATGGCGAGCTCGGCTCCGCCTTCCCCGGCTCCGGCGGTGAATACACGATCCTCGGCGGGGTTTTCGGCCCGAGCTGGGCAAAAGGCGTGCTCGGCCTGAACCTCCTTAGCTTCAGCATATCCCTGGCCCTGTCCGGCTACGGCGTGGCCACCTATCTCGGTGCCGCGGTGCCGGGGCTGCCGGCGCGGCCGCTGGCCGCTTGCATGGTGCTGGCCGCCGCCGGCATCGCCGTCCTGAACATACGCGTGGGCGCTCTGGTCACCGGCGGCTTTCTGCTCATCGAGCTCCTGGCGCTCGCCGCCCTGACTGCGCTAGGCGCCAGGCACGCACACCAACCTCTGTCCGTCCTGCTGCACCCGATCGTGGCCGGCCCTTCGGGCCTGACGACGCCTGCTCTCGCAGGGCTGGCCGCCGCCGCTGCCGCCGGGATCTACGCCTTCAACGGTTATGGCGCGGCGATCTTCTTCGGCGAGGACATGCAGGATGCGCGGCGCGACGTGGCGCCGGTGGTGCTCGTGGCACTCGCAGCCGGGGTGGTGCTGGTGATGCCGCCGGTCGCCGCCGTGGTGCTGGGCGCCGCCGACCTTCGCGCCCTGTCGGCGGCTGCGGCACCTGTCCCGGCGTTCATCGAAGAGGCCGGCGGACGCCACCTCGCGCGCCTCATGAGTCTCGGCGTGGCGCTTGCCGTGT
>CAXUOA010000117.1:5607-8665 GCA_964252625.1 uncultured Acetobacteraceae bacterium
TTGCCGTGTTCAACACCATGATCGCCATCGCCCTGATGGCCGGGCGCCAGCTATATGCCACGGCACAGGACGGGCTTTGGCCCAAGCCGGTAAGCAAGGCGCTGGCCGCCACGCACTCCCGCTGGGGCTCTCCCTGGGCGGCCACCCTGGTCATGGGCGCATGCGGGCTGGCGGGCTGCCTGCTCGATCCTCACGTGCTCGTCCTGATCCTGGGAAACGGCAATCTCGCCATCTACGCTGGCCTGTGCCTGGCGGCGGTGCACGGCCGGTGGACGGGCAGGTCCGGCCACGCTGCCTGGCGGATGCCTGCCTTTCCGGCGCCGCCTTTGCTGGGATTGCTGTTCCTGCTGGCGGTCGGGATATTCGACCTGTTCGACCCGGCCGGACGCATCGGCCTGCTCGTCACGGCGTTGACCGTCGGCGTCTCGCTCCTCGTACTTGCACGCAAGCCCGCGGCCCCCACAATCCCGACGTGATCATCGCCCGCCTGACCGGCGGCGAAGGGCAAGCCAGCGCGGGCGGCGCATCAGGCTAACACGACGAAGGTTCCATCATGTTCAACCCGTGGCACAGCAAGCCGGAGCTGATCGTGCACTCCGCGCATCCCTACAATGCCGAACCGCTATTGCACCGGTTCAGCGCTGCCATGGTGACCCCGCAGGCCGATTTTCGAGCATCACCCGATCAATCGGGGTCACCTGTCGGATAAAGACGCTCGCAACATCAGATAGCCAGAGCATCTGCAGTGAGCCCTTGCGAACGGCAAATGCTCTAGCTGCACAGCCACGGCAACGTTCCGGATTGCGAAGAGGCCGGGCACCGGCTGCGCGTGAGCGGCCGCGTGGCGACGATCCCCCCTTTGACGTAGGGTTCCCGGCGATGATGCCGTGCGCGAACTGCACGAGCGTCGCCATCGCGGCACGCATGTTTCCGCAGGCAGGCCTCATCGGCTACGACAGCCGCCTAATCACGGTCACGGACAAGCCGGCCTGCAAGTTGCCGCCTGTGCGTGCCCGCCTCGGTTACCCGCGCGCTCAAGCGCCTGCTTGGCGCGGTCCCCAAGCTAGGCAGCCTGCTTCCGTGATCGTGTCCGCTACCGGCGACTTGCCACCCTGCCTGCTCAACCGTCACTGCCTTGTGTCGCACGGGTTCGGCAAACCCAATCATCAGTCTCGCCTTCAGTCCTGAGTGTCCGTTGTAAAACTCGCTCTGGCGGCCATCTGACGGCGATTTTGCGCTCTGGTGCTTATGGCCACAGAAGGCCACGGCGCTCCGGTGCTCAAAAATCACCGCCAGCTGACTCACCAGGGCGCATTTGAAACGGACACTGAGGCGCACAGACAGCTTGGAGAGACCTCCGATGATTGCCGCCAAGACGATTCCGCCCTTGCTGATCGCGCTCATACTGGGGACCATCGCGGCCCTGAGCGCCTGGACCCAGGAGCCCTGGCTGGCGCCCAGCCTGGGGTCCGCCCTGTTCACCCAATTGCTCAGCCCGGCCGAGGAGGCGGCTAAACCGTACAGTATATTTGTGGGTCAGGTGCTGGGCGGGATTGCGGGGTTTGCTGCTGTCTTCATCGCATCGGCCACGACGGTCCCGCCGTTCTTCGGCGCGCACCCGCTGGTGTTCACCCGCGTGCTGGCGGTGGTGATCGCGGTCCTGCTGGCAGCCTCGTTTCAACTGGCTTGCAAGGCCAAGGCGCCTGCCGGCGGCACCACGTCCCTCATCGTGGCGATCGGGGCCGAGATGGCGACCTGGAAGGGCGCGCTGGACCTGCTGGTCGGCATCGTGCTGATCACCATTTTGGGCGAAGCGGCGCGGCGGTTTGTCCTGCGTCTTCAGTCGCGGTCGACTTCTTTGCTGGGGTAAGCAAAAGGCCAGGTCTGGCTTTGCCCAAATCCCGCTGGGGCCCCCAGGCCACATATTCCAGTTATTCAGAGTACGACTCCCTCCTTTACCGGCCGTGGCCCGCCATCAGTAGATCGGCATGCCGCCATGCACCGGAAGCAGCGCGCCTGTCGTGTAGCTGGCATCGTCGGACGCCAGGTAGACATAGGCGGCGGCCAGCTCGGCAGGCTGGCCGGGGCGGCCCATCGGCGACTGGCTGCCAAATGTCTTGACCTGCTCGGGCTCCATGCCCGTCGGGATGAAAGGCGTCCAGATCGGCCCGGGTAGCACGGCGTTCACCCGTATGCCCTGCTTGACGAGCATCTGCGCCAGCCCGAGCGTGAAGTTGGCGATCGCCGCCTTGGTGGCCGAATACGCGAGCAGGCTGGGCATCGGGTGCTTGGCGTTCACCGAGGACGTGTTGATGATGGAGGCACCCGGTTTGAGATGCGGCGCCGCCGCCTTGCTCAGGTAGAACTGCGAATGGACGTTGACGCTGAACGTGCGCGTCCATTCCTCGTCACTGATCTCGTCGAGCGTCTCGCGCGTGGTCTGGGTGGCGGCGTTGTTGACGAGGATATCGAGCCGGCCGAACCGGTCCATCGCTGCCTGCACGAGGGCGCGACAGTGGGCCGGGTCCGCGATGTCGCCAGGCAGCTTCATTGCCTCGCGGCCTGCGTCACGCACCGCCAGGCAGGCGGCATCGGCGTCCTCTTCCTCGTCCAGGTAGGATACCAGCACGTGGGCGCCCTCGCGCGCGAAGGCGACCGCCACGGCCCGGCCGATACCGGAATCCGCACCGGTCACCAGGGCCACGCGCCCTTCCAGTTTGCCTGAGCCGACATAGGTCTCTTCGCCGTAGATCGGTTCCGGCGACATGCGCGCCGACGAGCCGGGCGCGGGCTGCGGCCCTGTCTTGAATGGCGGGCGGGGATAGCGGGTGCGGGGATCGATTGTCATGGCGTTGCTCCAGATCGGCCGACAAAGCGCGTCTGGATGGGCGGCGTTCCCGGCTACACGCCCTTGGCATCCGGGACGCGCGGACGGCGGGCGGCTGGAAGCTCGAACGCTAGCCGCCCTGCGCCGTGATCGTTGCACGAAAACCTGGTGGAGCTGAGCGGGATCGAACCGCTGACCTCCTGAATGCCATTCAGGCGCTCTCCCAACTGA
>CAXUOA010000118.1:0-5714 GCA_964252625.1 uncultured Acetobacteraceae bacterium
GCGCCGGCCCGCCCGCGGCTGCGCAGGCGCCCAGCCCATCGATCCGCGTGGACGTCGACAAGGTGGATCGCCTCGTCAACCTCGTAGGCGAGCTGGTGATCAACCAGGCCATGCTCGTCCAGCTCGGCACCTTCTTGCCGCCCGATCTGGGCAGCGGCCTGATCACCGGTCTGGAGACCATGTCGCAGCACCTGCGCGAGCTGCAGGAAAGCGTCATGGCGATACGCGCCCAGCCGGTCCGCTCAGTGTTCTCGCGTATGCCGCGCCTGGTGCGCGAGCTTTCGGGACAGCTCGGCAAGGACGTGCGGCTCGTACTGACCGGCGAGGCGACCGAGATAGACAAGACGGTCATCGAACAACTTGCCGATCCGCTGACCCATCTGCTGCGCAACGCGCTCGATCACGGCATTGAGGCCCCATCCGTGCGCGAGGCGGCAGGCAAGCCGCGCCAGGGCACCATCCATCTTGGCGCCGAGCATCGCGGCGGCCGTATCGTCATCGAGATCTCCGACGACGGGGCAGGCATCGCGCGCGCCAAGGTTCTGGCCAAGGCGCGTGCACGCGGCCTGGTGTCTGCAGACGCCGTGCTCACCGATGACGAGGTGGACCAGCTCATCTTCCTGCCCGGTTTCTCGACAGCGGAGGCGGTGACCGACGTCTCCGGCCGCGGCGTCGGCATGGATGTCGTCAAACGCAACATCCAGGCGCTGGGCGGCCGCATCACGGTGGAGTCGCGCGCGGGCCGCGGATCGCGTTTCCTGTTGTCCCTGCCTCTTACGTTGGCAATCCTGGACGGCATGGCGGTGGCGGTGGGACAGGAGACCTACATCATCCCGCTGACCAACATCATGGAGAGCCTGCGGCCGAAGCCGGACAGCATACATGCTGTCATCGGGCGCGGCGACGTGCTGGCCATACGCGGGGAATACGTGCCGCTCGCCTACCTGCACCGCCGGTTCCAGGTGCCCGGCGCGGTCACCGACCCCTGCCGAGGCATCGTGGTGATCGTGGAAAGCGAGGGCACCGCCAGAGTCGGTCTCGTGGTGGACGAACTGCTTGGCCAACTCCAGGTCGTGGTCAAGAGTCTGGAGGCCAATTACGGCCCGGTGTCCGGCGTCGGCGGCGCCACGATCCTGGGGGACGGCCGCGTAGCGCTGATCCTGGATGTGAGCCGCCTGGAGGACCGTAAGCCCGACCGTCTGCACCAGGCGACGCGGCTGCCCGCAACGTCAGACCTACATTGAGCGGCCAAAGGACTATCAGCATGAACGCCCAACCGAACGGCTCCGCCTCCCCCAGAGCAAACGGCTCCGCCTCTTCCGGCGCAAACAGCTCCACGTCGGGGTCATCTATCACGACGCAGCCCGACATCGTCCAGCAATTCATCACCTTCACCCTTGGCGCGCAGGAATATGGCGTGGACATCATGCTGGTCCGCGAGATCAAGGGCTGGACCGAAACAACCGCCCTGCCGCAGGCGCCGCATTACGTGCGTGGCGTGATCAACCTGCGCGGCATCATCGTACCCATCCTGGATCTGCGTGCGCGTTTCGGCATGGGACCGACCGAGCCCTCCCGGATGCACGTCGTCATCATCGTCACCACCGCCGCACGCACGACAGGACTGCTGGTGGACGCCGTGTCCGACATCGTCTCGGTCGAACCGGGCGCGATGCGCGCGGTGCCACAAATGGGCCAGCCGGTCGAGGAGAGCTTCCTCGAGGGCCTGGTGCCGCTCGGCGACCGCATGGTGACACTCGTCTCGCTCGAAGGCCTGATCGGGGGAAGCCATTCCGGCGCCACCGAAGCACGTCCACACTGAGCCCATTCACGCGCGCGCTCGTACGCTCACTTCCGGAGACCATCATGTTTGTCGGCTTCATCGAATCTCCCCTGAAAAGCCTGCGTCTTTCCGACCGCAGAAGCGGCACGGAACGCCGCGCCGCGATACTGGATCAGCAAGGCCAGATCGCGGCAATCAACAGGTCCCAGGCCGTCATCGAGTTCACGCTCGATGGAAAGATACTGCATGCGAATGAGAATTTCCTGTGTGCGGTCGGCTACACGCTCGAGGAGGTGCGCGGCCAGCACCACGCCATGTTCGTCGACCCGGTGCACCGTGCAAGCGCCGACTACCGCATGTTCTGGGAGAAGCTCGGCCGCGGTGAGTACGACGCGGGCGAATACAAGCGCTTTGGCAAAGGCGGGCGAGAAATCTGGATACAGGCGAGCTACAACCCCATCCTGAACCTCGCCGGAAAACCGGTCAAAGTCGTGAAATACGCGACCGACATCACCGCCCAGAAGCTTTCCCAGGCCAACGCCGAGGGGCAGCTGGCGGCAATCAGCAAATCGTTCGGCGTGATCGAGTTCAGCCTCGACGGCAAGATCCTCGACGCGAACAAGAACTTCCTCGAGGTGGTCGGCTACCAGCTGGACGAGTTACGCGGCCAGCATCACGGCATGCTGGTCGAGCCGGCCTACCGCTCCAGCGGCGACTACCGCCAGTTCTGGGACAAGCTGGGCCGTGGCGAATACGATGCAGGCCAGTACAAACGGGTCGGCAAGGGCGGCCGGGAAGTCTGGATACAGGCGAGCTACAACCCGATCCTGGACCTCAACGGCAGACCCTTCAAGGTCGTCAAGTTCGCAACCGACATAACCGAGCAGGTCCGCGCCGCGGAAGCGTTGCGCTACGCGGTGCAGCAGGTGCAGGAGGCGGTGTCCGCCGCCAAGGACAACGACCTGACACGGCGCATTTCGCTGGAAGGCAAATCCGGTGACATTGGTGTTCTGTGCACCGGCGTGAACGGGTTGATCGGCACGATGGTCGACATGGTCTCGGCCGTCATCGAGGCCTCCAGCACCATCTCGACGGCCGCACGCGAGATAGCGATGGGCAACACCGACCTTTCGCAGCGCACCGAAGAACAGGCCTCCAGTCTGGAGGAGACGGCGGCGAGCCTGGAAGCGTTGACGTCCACCGTGCGACAGAACGCCGACAACGCGCAGCAGGCCAACAAATTGGCCAGCTCGGCTTCCGAGGTTGCCATCAAAGGCGGCGCCGTCGTGAACCAGGTCGTGGGCACCATGGGTGACATCACCGCGGCCAGCCGCAAGATCTCCGACATCATCGGCGTCATCGACGAGATCGCCTTCCAGACGAACATTCTGGCGTTGAACGCTGCCGTGGAGGCGGCGCGAGCCGGCGAGCAGGGCCGCGGCTTCGCCGTCGTGGCGGCCGAGGTACGCAACCTTGCGCAACGCAGTGCGAACGCCGCGAAGGAGATCAAGGCACTGATCTCCGATTCCAGCCAGCGTGTGGAAACCGGCTCGCAGCTCGTCGCCAGCGCCGGCCGCACGATGGAAGAGATCGTCATCTCGGTAAAGCGCGTGACCGACATCATGGCTGAGATCTCCGCCGCGTCCCAGGAACAGAGCCACGGGATCGACCAGGTGAACACGGCCGTCTCGCAGATGGACAAGATGACGCAGCAGAACGCGGCGCTGGTCGAAGAGGCGGCGGCGGCGGCGAAATCGATGGAGGAACAGACGGTAGAACTCTCCAATATCGTCGGCGTGTTCCAAACAGGCGCGCCGCAGCAGGGCGCCAGGATCCAGCGCGGGCCGCGCGCCCCGGTCGCCCCGGCGTCACGCCGTGCGGCAGCCGGCGGCTCACGCAATACCACACGTGACGAGGATGATTGGCAGGAATTCTGAAACCGCCCGAACAGACCCTTTGGAAAAGACCATGCTGGTGCAAAGAAGCGATCCTTCCACCCGGGAGTATACCCTGACCGCGCGCGACTTCGACGCGATTACCGGTCGCGTGCGCGAGATGACGGGCATCGTGCTGGGCGAGAGCAAGCGCGACCTCGTCTACGGACGTCTCGGCAGGCGACTGCGCGTGCGCGGCTGCACGAGCTTCGCCGATTACATAGCGTTTCTCGACGGGCCCGATGGCGAGGACGAGCGGGTGGAACTCGTCAACGCCATCACCACGAACCTGACCAGCTTCTTCCGCGAGGCGCATCACTTCGAGGCCCTGGCCAACACCGTCCTGCCGGAACGCCTGCGGGCGCCCGGCCGGCGGTTGCGTATCTGGTCGGCCGCGTGCTCTTCCGGCGAGGAGCCTTATTCGATCGCCATGGTCGTGCACAAGGCCATACCCGAGCTTCGCAACTGGGACGCACGCATCCTGGCGACGGACATCGACACGGAAATGATCGCCACGAGCCGGGCCGGCAAATACGAGGCGGCGAAGGCCTCCTCCATCCCGCGTGACATCGCACGCGGGCGGGTCATCAAGGCCGACACGGACATGGTGGAAATGGCGCCAGCCCTGAAGGAGCTGATCCGCTTCCGGCCGCTCAACCTGCTGGGGACCTGGCCGTTCCGCGGCCCGTTCGACGTCATCTTCTGCCGCAACGTCGTCATCTACTTCGACAAAGAGACGCAATGCCGGCTGTTCGACCGGTTCGCCGAATTGCTGCCGATGGGTGGCTGGCTGTTCATCGGCCACTCCGAAAGCCTGTTCCGCGTCTCGGACCGCTTTCAGCACCTCGGGCGCACGATGTACAGGAGAATACGGTGAAGCGGCCGAGTGACGCCCCGGGCGCCGTAAAGCCGGTCAAGATCGGGCCGGGCGACCATTACGTCACCGGCAAAGCCGAGGAGATGATCCTGACCGTCCTCGGCTCGTGCGTCGCCGCCTGCATACGCGATCCCGTCGCCGGGATCGGCGGGATGAACCATTTCATGCTGCCGGAAAGCGCCACAGGAAACTGGGGTAGCGCGTCGGCGAGCCTGCGCTACGGCAACTTCGCCATGGAGCGCCTCATCAACGATCTGCTGTGCCGAGGCGGCCGCCGCTGCCGCCTGGAAGTGAAAGTATTCGGCGGGGCGGCCATGAGCGGAGGCGGCACGCTCGTCGGGCCACGTAACGCCGAGTTCGTCGAGGCCTATCTGCAGGCTGAGGGCTTGTCGATCACCGCACGGCATCTGCGCGGCAAGCACGCACGCCGGGTCCACTATTTTCCGCTGACCGGCCGCGTTCTGCTGCGCGAGCTGCAGATCGGGGAGAACGACGTGACCGTGGCCGAGACAGGCTACCACACCGCCATCAAAAGCAAGCCGACGGCCGGCTCCATCGAACTATTCGACTAGGCGGGTACAGCACACATGCCGATACGGGTTCTCGTGGTAGACGATTCCGCGCTTATTCGCCAGCTCCTCACAGAGCTGCTGCAGAGCGACCCCGGCATCGTGGTGGTCGACACGGCGCCCGATCCCTACGTCGCCCGCGAGCGCATCAGGGCGCTTAACCCCGACGTGGTGACACTCGACATAGAGATGCCGCGGATGGACGGGCTCAGTTTCCTGGCCAAGCTCATGGCGCTCCGCCCCATGCCGGTAGTCGTGGTATCGACCCTGACGCAGAAGGGTGCGGAAGCCGCCCTGCAGGCGCTGGCACTGGGCGCGGTGGACTGCGTGGCCAAGCCGCTGATCGACATACGCCAAGGCGTCACGGCCCTGCGTGACGAGCTGGTGGCCAAGGTTCGCGCTGCGGCGACAAGCCGCCCGCGCGCCCGCTCCGCAGGCGAGGCCGCGCCGGCGCGGCTGATCTTCGACCCGGCGCTCGGGAGCGCCGGCCGACTCGGGGGGGTCGGCGGCGCGGCCGGCGGGGGGGGGGCGGGGGGGGCCCGGCGGGCGGG
>CAXUOA010000118.1:5724-8661 GCA_964252625.1 uncultured Acetobacteraceae bacterium
CCGCCCCCCGGGGGGGCCGGCCCGGGCGGGGCTTAGCTGCCCCCGGGCGCTCCCGCGCGCCGGCCGAATCGTGGCGATCGGCGCCTCGACCGGGGGCGTCGAGGCGTTGCAGACACTGCTGACAGTGCTGCCGGCGAACGCGCCGGCGATCCTGGTCACCCAGCACATGCCGCCTGGCTTCACCGCGTCCTTCGCCCGGCGGCTGGACGAGCGTTGCATGATGACCGTGGTCGAGGCGACGGAGCACCGTCGCGTGCAACCCGGCCACGTCTACATCGCCAACGGCGCCCAGCACCTGGAGCTTGCCAGATCGGGCGCGCACTTCCACTGCCACCTGCATGATGGCCCTGCGGTCTCCGGCCACCGGCCCTCGGTGGATGTGCTGTTTCGTTCGGTGGCGGCGGTCGCGGGACCGAACGCGGTTGGGCTCATTCTGACGGGCATGGGCCAGGACGGCGCTTCGGGCCTGCTGGCGATGCGCGAGGCGGGTGCATCGACGTTCGGCCAGGACGAGGCAAGCTGCCTGATCTACGGCATGCCGCGTGCGGCGAAGCTCCTGGGTGCAGTCGGCGCGGAGCGGCCGTTGACGAAGCTCGCGTCGGAGCTGCTCCACGCGGCACAACGCGATGGCTGACCGTCTGCGTTGCGGGACGTCCGTTCAGTCGGCAAAGATCCAGTGATCCTTCTGATACTCCAGCTCCAGGATGAAATCCAACACGGGTTGCGCAGCATCGGAGGAGCAATCCCCCAAACGCAGGCGATTGCGGCATTTCGTGGCGAAACCCATCGGCCATCCCGGATAGCGGCGTTCGCGGATCGGCACTGCCTGTAGGACGCGGATGTCGGTGTGCCGCTTGTCGTCGCGTATGCGGGACAGGCTGGCGTCCAGTTGCGTGCAGGCGCCTTCGAGTACCTGGCAGATGAAACCATCGGCGAACAGCAGCAGCACACCGGTGATGCCGTCCCGTGCGTTGTTAAACCTTGACAGCGCTACGATGCTGACCAAGCCATCCTCCGGGTCGGCAAGCGTGGCGCGGCTCACAAACAGCAGGCGATGCAAGGCGGAGCGCTGCCGCTGTTCAATCAGCCGGATGTGCAACCGTATGGCCGCACACGCCACAGCGAGAATAGGCGTCTTGGCGACGGCGAGCCCGCTGCCGCCAGGATGATCGTGGCGTGCTTCCCCGTCAGCCGGCCGCCAATCGTCATTCGGCTGTATCCAGGCCCAGCACACCCCATCACGCCGTCCGAGCGAGAAATTGTAGTCCGCGGGCAGCAACCCCACCACGTCCATCAGAATGGTAGAGCAATGTGGTCCGGGCAGCAGCCGGCTTGCCTCGGCGGCATCGGGGCCGATGCCGGGCAGACCAGCGAAAGCATTCACTATGGCGGCATCGAAGGCCAGACTCCCGTATCTCGCGGCCTGCATCCTTTCCAGAAGGTCCTGCAGCAGACTGACGCGTCCGGTATCGGCGTCACAGGACGCAGGATTGGTTATAAGACTGCATTGCATAGGCGGTAACATGCCCTGGCTTTGCTTAACCGGACGTTAGACCAAGGCCGGTATTACGCCTCGGACATGGAATTTACCCGCCAGACTGCCGAGCTCGGCAATTGCGCATCCGCGGGCGAAAGCCCGTGCTGCCTGTTGCGCCCGGGACTCTGGTTGGTCGAGGCCGGTCAAGTACCTCCGCCGGCCCACCGGCCGCAACGCTTGCTTGCCGGCCGGCACTGTGAGTCGGTAGCGGCAATCAGCATGTCCACGAGCACGCTGCTGGAGAACGATTTCGGGCAGGCAATCGTCGCATGGCTCGACGCCGAGGGGTGCGCTCTGGGGCCGCTCACAGGCCTCGCCTTGCACGAACTCCTGCTGAACGGAGCCATCCACGGCAATCTCGGGATCGGCTCGGGGCCGTCCACCAGCTGGTCCGAGCTGTCCCTGCGCCAGGGCCTGATCGCAACCGCGTTGCAAGACAGTACGAAAGCTGCACGCGTGCTCACTGTGGCTGTCGGCTGGAACGCATGCATGGTGACGGTGGTGATTGCCGATCAGGGAGCCGGGTACCGGGAAGTGCGCGAGCCTGCGCCTACCGGCGAAAGGCGCGGTGCTGGCAGGGGACTGAGGATCGCGCGCCAGGCAGGGCGCATGGAAGTCGCCGATGGCGGCCGTTGCGCGGCGTTGCTGCTGGACCAGGTGCCCGATCCGAAGCCGGCCGTGCCGGCGATGACCTTGCCGGAAGCGCCCGCCCCCATAATCGTGCTCGACCCCGACCCGCAGGAAGCTCACCGGATAGAGGAATGGCTGCGCAGCGCAGGGTTGGGAGCGATCCTGACCGCGCGCACCTGCGAGGAGGCCATCTTCATGCTGGGGCGGCAGCGCGTCAGTCTGCTGATAATCGACGAGAGCCTGCCACTCTCGGCCGAACTGCGTATACTCCGCCACATCACCGCCGACCACACACGCACGCTGCCGCCGCTGGTCCGCCTGATCTGCAAAAATTCAGCCAACCCGCTGGCACTGGGGCGTACGATGGCGTCCGAGGTGGTGCATAAACCGTTGGACCTGCACGAAGTGGTCGTTCGGGTGGGAACCGCCCTGCAACGCGACGACCTGCTGGGACGCCTGGACCGGGACCGCAGCCAGCCGGCCGACCATCTGGAGACCGCGCGGCGTATGCAGCTGGGCCTGCTGCCAACCATCGAGCAGCTCGACTTGCTGCAGGCCGAATGCGGCGTGGGTCTGGCCGGGCTTTGCCGCTCCGGCGAGGCGGTGGGCGGTGATTTCTGGGCAGCCTGGCATACCGGCCGCGGCCGCCTGGCTTTGGCCGTGGTCGACTTTGCAGGGCACGGGCTGAGCGCCGCGCTGAACACCTTCCGGCTACACGCCATCTTGTCGGAACAGACCCTGCCCCGCGGCGCACCGCGACGGATGACGAC
>CAXUOA010000119.1:0-8634 GCA_964252625.1 uncultured Acetobacteraceae bacterium
AGTGAGGAGCTCACCGTCCGGCGTCAGGATGACGGCTCGGCCGGCACCTGCGGCCAAAGAGGGGGAAGGGGACATACCTAGTGTTTAGGGCAAGTGACTCCTGAAAGAAGCAAGCCAGGGCCTATTTTCTTGAAAAAAGCAGTAAAAAACTTTTGTCTCCGGCAGGCTCAGCTGCCTCGAACAATCCAAAAGCATCTGGCTGGTGCAAATGCGGGGGAAAGTAAAAGTTTTTTGGTCCTTTTTTTCAAAAAAGGACTGCTTGCTTCCTTGCGTCGTTCTCAAGCCGCAGGCGAGGAGCGAACGCCGCGCTCAGGGTTCCGTCCGCTGCGGCACGCTGACGTTATGGCGTGTGAGCGTATCCATGCTGCCGAGCCCGAGCAGGATGCAGAGCCAGAACACGCCCGCCACCGCAAATACCGGCACCAGGCCGCCGCTGCTGCCAAGGCGCATGAAAGTCAGCGCCACCACGATCGCCAGGCAGAGGCCGATGCCGGTGGCCACACCGGGCCAGCCCATCCACGCGCCCAGGAGTTCCGCTGCCACGCCGACTGCCAGCGCGCACCAGACAAGCAATGTTGCGGCCGGCTTCATCGGCCGAGCGGATAGGCGAGGTAGATCATCGGATACAGGCAGAGCCAGACCATGTCCACGAAGCTCCAGTACAGCCCTACGACTTCCACGGGCGTGTGGTAGCCCGCCGAGTAGCGGCCTGCCTTGGCACCGCGCGCGATCCAGGACACGAGGCCCACGCCGACGATCATGTGCAGGCCGTGCAGGCAGGTGGATATCCAGTAGAACACCCAGAACAGCTGCGCGTCGTTACCGTCCGCCCCAATGATGGCGAATTCCGGTCCCGGGAAGAGATGTTTCGAGAGGTCGTCGTGCCACTCGTAGAGTTTGAGCAGCAGGAACACCGTGCCGAGCACGCAGGTCACGACGCAGGCGACAGTCAGCACGCGCGATCTGCCGGCCCGTATGGCGCCCAGTCCATACGCGAACACGGCACTGCTCGTCAGCAGCAATGCCGTGTTGATCGTGCCGATCAGCAGCTCCGTATGCTGCGATCCGACGGCCACGCCGTGCGGATGGCTCAGGCGCAGGGTCATGTAGAGGAAGAACAGGCCGCCGAAGAACAGCAACTCCGTCGTCAGGAACAGCCACATGCCGTCGAGCGCGGTTTCCGTCTGGTGGGCGATGCCGGCATATTGAAACTCGATGTGTTCCGCAAGGCGGCCATCCTCGGAGTCGCGTGGCCAGGCCGCAGCGAAACCGCCTGCGCCCGCCTCGCCGCGCCGCAGGCCGGGCCGGATGTGCTTGCGGCTAAACATGCTGGCGCTGTTCCGGCTTCGGGTAGTAATAGGGCGGCTGTGTAACGACGGGTGTCACCGCGAAGTTCTCCGTGCGTGGCGGCGACTGTGTCTGCCATTCCAGCCCGGTGGCGTCCCAAGGGTTGGCCGGCGCCTCCTCGCCGCGCAGCAGCGACCAGGTGAGATACGCGAGCGGCATCAGGTAGGCTATCGCCAGGATGACGGCGCCGGCCGAGGACAGCACGTTCAGCGCCTGGTACTCCGGCGCGTAGGCGGCGTAGCGGCGCGGCATGCCTTCGTAGCCGAGGATGAACTGCGGAAAGAAGGTGAGGTTGAAGCCGAAGAAGATCATGGCGGCGGCAATCTGGCCCCAGATCTCCGGATACATCCGCCCGGTGATCTTCGGCCACCAGTAATGCAGCCCGCCGAAGAACGCGGACACCATCGCACCCACCATGATGTAGTGGAAATGCGCCACCACGAAATATGTGTCGTGCAAATGCACGTCGGCACCGAGCGAGGCCACGAAAAGCCCGGTGAGGCCGCCGATGGTGAACAGGCCGATGAAGCCCAGTATGTAGAGCATCGGCGCGTTGAAGCGGATGTAGCCCTTGTGCAGCGTGCCGAGCCAGTTGAACACTTTTATCGCCGACGGCACGGACACCATGAAGGACAGCAGGGAGAACACCACGCTCGAATACAGCGAGGTGCCTGCCACGAACATGTGGTGGCCCCAGACGAAGAACGAGATGATGGCGATCGAGACGGATGACCAGGCGATGAACTTGTAGCCGAACACTGCTTTGCGGGAGAAGGTGGTGATCACCTCGCTGACCACGCCGAAGCCGGGCAGGATCATGATGTACACCGCAGGGTGCGAGTAGAACCAGAACAGATGCTGGAACAGCACGGGGTCGCCGCCGAGTGCGGGGTCGAAGATGCCGACATGGAACACACGCTCGAAGATGATCAGGATCATCGCCATGGTGAGCACCGGCGTTGCCAGCACGTAGATCACCGAGGTGGCGTAGAGCGACCACAGGAACAGCGGCAGCCTGTACCAGTCCATGCCGGGCGGCCGCAGCTTGTGTATGGTTATCATGAAGTTCAGGCCCGTCGCGATCGACGAATAGCCGGACAGGATGATGCCGACGCAGACCAGCGTCACGTAACCCTTGGCGTAAGTGGTCGAAAGCGGCGTGTAGAACGTCCAGCCGGTGTCCACGCCGCCGATGGCAAGCCCGGCCAGTGCGATGATGCCGCCGGTGACGAACAGGTACCAGCTCGCGAGGTTGACACGCGGAAAGGCCAGGTCGCGCGCGCCCAGCATGAGCGGTGTGAGGAAGTTGCCGAGCGTGACGGGGATTGCGGGGACGAGGAAGAACCACACCATCAGCACGCCGTGCATGGTGAACAGGCGGTTGTACAACTCGTGGTTGAAGATCAGGCCCGTGGGCGAGACCAGGTTCAGCCGCATCAGCGCGGCCGCGGCGCCGCCCATGAAGAAGAACACCGTGATCGTGCCGAAATACAGCAGCGAGATGCGCTTGTGGTCCGTGGTGAGCAGCCAGGACCAGATGGATTTCTCGTCGGTCAGGTAGCTCTCGCGCGTGGCGCCGAGCCTGACGAGGTCGGACGGCGCGGCACGGTCCAGGGTGATGCTCAACGTTGTCCCTCCGCCACGCTGCTCGATGCGAGCGATTTGATATAGGCCACGATGCGGACGAGGTCTTCCTCGCCGATGACGCCGCGGAAGGAGGGCATCAGCGGCGCGTAGCTGGCCACGATCTGCGCTTCGGGATAGAGGATCGAGTCGTGCAGATAGCGGTCGTCGGCGATGACCGTGGTCCCGTCAGACAGCGGCACCGGTGACATATAGAGGCCGTTCAGCGAGGGCGCGCGCACCGTGCCCGCGCCGCCGGAGAGGCCGTTCTGGTGGCAGCCGCTGCAGCCGCGCGCCACGAACAACGACTGGCCCTCGGCCACCAGCCCCGTGCTGGTGGCGTTGCGCTCCAGCCATTGCTGGTAGTCAGGGCCGGACATCACGGTAAGCGTGCCGATCATGGAAGAATGGTCGGTGCCGCAGAACTGGTCGCAGAAGATGTGGTAGTCGCCCACGCGGTTCGGATGCAGCCACAGCGCCGCGTAATACCCGGGCAGCACGTCGCGCTTGATGCGGAACGCCGGCAAGCCGAAATCATGTATCACGTCCTCGCTCGTCATCAGCAGCTGCACGTCGTGGTCGATGGGAATGTGCAGCGCGTTGATCTCGCGCTGGCCGCCGGGATATTCCGCCTTCCACATCCATTGCTTGCCGATCACGTTGATCGTCAGGGCATTCGGATGCGGCTGGTTTATGCGCACGAACAGGTCGGCGCCCCAGACGAACAGGCCGAAGAACGCAACGAGCGTGGCGCCGGTCCAGGCAACTTCCATGCGCCAGGTCTTCTGCCCCAGCTTGCCGCGGTCCACGCCACTGCCGTGGCGGTAGCGTACGACATAGAGGAACATCAGGCCGAGTACCAGCGCCAGCACCAGGCAGGAGATGCCGAGCAGGCTGCCGATCAGCCAGTCCGTCTCGCTGGCGCCGGGAGAAGCCTCCGGGATCAGGTTCATCGCCTGTCTCCCAGGCTGACGGCCGGATTGCCCGCGGGCCAGCCGTCGATGCCCTCTTTGGCGACCAGGCGCATGGCTTGGTCGATGGGGATGTGCACCGTGCCGGCACGCCTGTCCTGCCAGCCCGCGCCATTAAGCCGCGCCATCTCCTCAGCATAGAACGCCGCCATGTCGACGCGCGGGCTGGGCTGCAGACGCGGGCCGGGGAACGCCGGAAACGGCTGGGCGAAGCGCCGGTCTGCCACCTCGCCGGGGAATATCCACCAGGCCAGGCCTATCATCAGCACCAGCACCGCAAGGATGAGGCCGAGCAGGCGGAGCATGAACCGCAGGCCGACATCGTTCGTCTCGCGCTGCGGCGGCTGCAGCGTGCGTGTGGGCTGGTCAAACATGGGCAGGCACACGCGCCGTGTTGCGGGAGACGAGCAGCGTGGTGGCAAGCGCCAGGCCGCCCAGCGCCGCCATGCAGGCGAGGTCGACCCAGCCCACGCCGAGCCTGAGGGACGGCAGCACAATCCACCAGCTCCGCAGGATTTCCATGCCGACGAGAAGGCCTGCCACGCCGGTGATCACGCGCGGCGATTGCTGCGCACGCGGCGAGAGCAGCAGGAAGAACGGCAGCACGAAGTGGCCGAATGCCACGAAGATGCTTACCCCACCCCACAGGCCGCGCGAGCGGGCGAGGTACCACGGCGACTCGCTGGACAGGTCTGACTGCCAGACGATCAGCAGCTGCATGAAATCGAGGTAGATCCACAGGATGACAAGCGCCAGCAGCAGTTTTCCCAGATCGCGGCGGGTCTCGGGCGGCACGGTGGCGACCGTCAGCAGCACGGCAGCCGACAGCGCCAGCAAGCCCATGCCGGCCGCGGTGATCATGCCGTAGATCGAGGAGGTGAACTGCGGATCGAGCGACATCGTGGTGTCTATGGCGGCAAAACTCGTGGTCAGCGCGAGCACGAACAGGCCGGCGGGCGCCACGCGGCCGAGGTCCCGGCTGCGCAGGCAGAGCCAGCCGAGCGTGCACCAGGCGAACAGGTAGAAGACAACGCGGCCGGCGAAGAACGGCACGTTCAGGTAGAAGCCGTTTGCCACAGGCACGCCGGAGCGCGCCCAGACATAGAGTGCGGGCAGGCCGAACACCAACGGCAGGCAAGCAGGCAGCAGCAGCGGCAACGCACGCACGCCGGTGCGCAGAGCCGGACGCAGCACGTCGCCCCAGCGCCCGCCCGTCAGCGCGTGCGTCATCAGCAGCGCCATGCTGCCCAGCGGCCAGCCGGCGACCAGCACCAGTGCCGCCAGCCAGCCGGCGTAGAACTGCGCCGGCTGCAGCACCCAGCCGAGCACCGAGGCGGCCAGACCCAACACGCCGGCCGCGGCGGCCGTGACCTCCAGGCGGCTCAACGCAGCGCCGCCTTCTGGTCGGCGGTAAGGTCGGCGAGGGTGGCATCCTGGCTGCGCTGCAGCGCGCGTATGTAGGCGGCGATCGCCCAGCGGTCCGCCGGCTGCACGCGGTAGGCAAACGAATACATCGCGCCGTAGCCGTTGGTGATCACGTCGTAGAAATGCGCCACAGGAACGTTGCGCAGACGGTCGTCGTGATAGGAAGGCGGCGGCGGAAAACCGCGCTGCACGATCATGCCGTGGCCGTCGCCCAGCTCCGAATGGCACGGCGTGCAGTAGATGCGGAAACGCTGCTGGCCGCGTTCCAGCAGGGCCAGGGTCACCGGCGGCGGGGTGACCGGTCTCGTGCGGTAGTCCACGGTTTCTCTCGGCACCGGGCCGGGACCTACGCTGCGGTCGGCGTAGGCGTTCTTCTTCGGCTGGTGAATCATGTTGTCGCAGGCGGACAGCAGGAGGAGACAGCAGGCAAGCAGTTCTTTTTTGCAAAAAAGAACCAAAAAACTTTTGCTCCCTGTCGGCGGCTGGAGAGTCATCCGTCCAGCTCCTCGATGCTTACGGGGTGCATCCCGCTCAGGATTGTCGTTGCGGCTTGCAGTATTTCCAGGTTCTCGCTCCGCACCTGCACGAACCAGCGGTCACGCGAGGCACGCCGCATCGCGTCCGATTCGTCCACTGGATCGTAATGCTTCGGCAGGCCGCAGATGGCGAAGAACGCCAGGAACCCGGCTGCGATGGCGACCAGTATGGCGTTTTCGAACGTGGTCGGGATGAAGGACGGCCAGGCGAATTCAGGGCGCCCGCCGATGTGGAACTCGTAGGCCTGCGTGAAGGAATAGGTCTGCAGGCCGAAACTCGCGGCCGCACCCAGCAGCCCGGCGCCCAGCACGATCATCGGTATCGGCGAGCCGGTCGGCGCGTCCGACAGCGGCGCGGGCGTGTAGGTCTCCAGCGGGCCCACGTGAGCCTCGCGCAGGCGGGTCAGCGCCCGGGCCAGCCCGGCCTCGTCGGCGAACATGGCGAGTATCATCGCTGGCCCCGCTCGGTGAGCAGCTCGCGCATCTCGAACATGGAGACGATCGGGACCGTGCGCACGGCGAGCAGAAAACCACTCATAAACAGCCCGATCGTACCGCCGAAGATCGCCCAGTCCCAGAAGGTGGGCACATAGCCGCCCCAGGCGGACGGCAGTTCCGTGCGCCGCAGGCTCAGCTCCACGATGTTGAAGCGCTCCAGCCACATGCCGACGATCGAGGCGACCGCGACGATTGCCAGCACCACGTGGCTGCGGCGGAGGCGGCGCAGGCAGAGCACGAGGGGGAACAGGCAGTTGCAGAAGATCATGCCCCAATACACCGGCGCGTAGTCGCCGGTCAGGCGGGAGAGGAACTGCGTGCGCTCCGCATCCTGCCCGCTGTAGAACGGCTCGAACGCGTCCATCACGTAGGCGTAGGACATGCACAGGCTGCTGGTGAGCATGAGCTTCGCCAGCACGCCGATATGCCGCTCGGTGATGAGCGGCGCCAGGCCGAGCGGGCGGCGGAACGCCAGCAGAAGCAGCATCACGGTGGACAGGCCGGACCACAGCGCGCCGAACACGAAGAACGGCGGATACTCGGTGGAGTGCCACCCCGGCGTGGCGCCGCCGGCAAAATCCAGCCCGACCACGGAATGCACGGAGACGACGAGCGGCGCCATGATGGCGGCGAACACCCCGTAGGTGGATTTCAGGTGCCGCCATTGCGCGCCGGTTCCGCGGAAGCCCATGGCGAAGAAGCCGTACGCCCATTGCGCAGGCCGGAACCGCGCACGGTCGCGCATGGTGGCGATGTCCGGCAACGCGCCGAGATACCAGAACAGCACCGACGCGACCACGTAGGTGAGCAGCGCCATGAAATCCCACAGCAGCGGGGATTTCCACTGCGGCCACAGCGTCATCGTGTTCGGGTAGGGGAACAGCCAATAGGCGAAATACGGCCGGCCCAGATGCAGGATGGGATAGACACCGGCGCAGGCGGCGGCGAACAGCGTCATCGTCTCCGCCATGCGGTTGACCGAGGTGCGCCATTGCGCGCGCACCAGGTAGAAGAACGCGGAGACGAAGGTGCCCCCCGAGGCGATGGCGATCCACCACACATAGACCAGGATGGGAAAGCCCCACATCACCGGCCAGTCGTTGCCCCAGACCTTTATGCCGTTCCAGAACGACCACGCGACGGCGAGCACGCCGCCACCCAGCAGCATCACCGACGGGATGAACGCGTACCACCACCAGCTCCAGCCCTGTGCGCGCAGCGGCACGATGCTGACGCGGTTGGTCATGCTGGTGATCGTCTCGCGCGGGTCGACCACGTCCAGCTCGGGCGGCGTGATCGGGCGGAGTTCGTTCATGCGCCTAGCGCCGGGTTGCGGTTGACGATGCGGCCCTCGTAGGTGAGGCGCGGATGCGTGTTCTGCTCGGCCAGCAGCGCGTAATCGAGCGGGCTCTGCTTGCGCCTGGATACGTCGCTTCCCGCATCGTTGATGTCGCCGAAGGTGAACGCCTGGGTGGGGCAGGCGGCCTGGCAGGCGGTGACCACCTCCTCCCTGGTGCCGTCGCGGTCGTGCGCGATGCGGGCGGCGGCGATGCGCTGCACGCAGAAGGTGCATTTCTCCATCACGCCGCGGCTGCGCACCGTCACGTCCGGATTGCGCGAGACCGGCGGGCGCGCCTCCTCCGCCGCCCAGGCGCCGAAATTGAAGCGGCGCACCTTGTAGGGACAGTTGTTGGAACAGAAGCGCGTGCCGATGCAGCGGTTGTACACCTGCAGGTTCAGGCCCTCGCTGTCGTGTATAGAGGCCTCCACCGGACAGACCGGCTCGCAGGGCGCGTCCTCGCAATGCATGCACAGCATGGGCTGCAGGTAGCTGTCGGGGTCCTCTGGCGTGCCCTCGTAATAGCGGTCGATGCGCAGCCAGTGCATCTCGCGTCCCAGGAGCACCTGCTCGCGCCCTACCACGGGCACGTTGTTCTCCGCCTGGCAGGCGACCACGCAGGCGTTGCAGCCGATGCAGGCGCCCAGATCCACGCTCATGCCCCAGGCGGTGCCGGTGGTCTGCGCGCGGTGGTAGATCGACGGCTCCTCGCCGCTCGCGTGCAGGCAGCGCGGATCGGCGGTGAACGCGGCGAGCGTGGCGTGCCTGACGATGCTGTCGATGGTCTTGCGCTCCACCTCCAGCACGTTGTGGTGGTCCGTGCTGGCGACGGGTATGCGGTGGCCGGTCCTGGTGAGCACGGGCATACCCATGAGGACGCGCAAAGGCGTGAAAT
>CAXUOA010000120.1:0-8632 GCA_964252625.1 uncultured Acetobacteraceae bacterium
GCCAGACGTTTTGGGAATCCCAAGGCGAGTCATGTCGATGGGAAAGTGCTCTAACGGCTGGCCAAGTAGTGCCGTCAATCTTGATAAATTCAATCAACCAGCTTCGGCAGCGCTCCGTCCGTCTGCCTCGGGGAGCACTCCCGTATAAAGCGCGCGCGGCCGGATGAGGGGGTGCGCGTGGTATTGCTCCATGGCGTGGGCAATCCACCCGACCAGCCGGCCAAGGCGGAAGAGGAGGCCTTCGGCCGACGCCAGGCCGAGTTTACGGCTCAGGTACATCACCGGCAGCGCAAAATCGGGCGCGTGGCCGGTGGCGTCGGCCACCACCTGGATGGCGGCAGACAGGCGCGCCATCTCGGTGTCCTTCTTCAACCCGCTTATGATGGCCGCCAGCAGCGACGTCGCGCGCGGGTCACCCGCCTTGTAGAGCGAGGACGTGAAGCCCGGAATGGCCTCGCCTTCGCGCAGGCGGCGAATGATCGGTTCGGCCGGGTCCGCGCTGGCGGCGAGCTCGTCCAGCAAGCGGGACAGCGACTGCGCGCGTCCGAAAATCAGCCGCCGCCCCGCCGAGGTGGCAATACCGGCGATGGCGATCTGATAGGCCGTAGCACCGGTGTTGGCGACAGCGCGAACGGCGTAGGTGGTGGGATCGAGTTCGTGGTCCGCCGCCAGCACGAGCAGCCGCCGGATCAGGTCCGCGTAGGCGGCCGGCTTGCCCAGGCTGCTGGCGAGAAAGGCGTGCAGCGGCTGCGCCGTCGGGCCGGGCGCATCGGCGATGATGCCGGCCATCCACCGCATGATCTCGGCCGCGTTGCGAACGTAGCCGCCACGCGACAGGTCATAGGCCCTGGGATTGCCGCGCTCGAGCACCGGCAGCAGCGTCATCACGCGCTCGGTGGGAGTGGCCCCTTCCAGGGCCTGCAGGATGCGGGTGTAGGATTCAGTGGCGGCGAACGCGCGCGGTGCAAAGGCTTCTGCCGGGTCGGCATCCCACAGCAGCCCTGCCACCTCCTCGATCGTCGCCGTCTCTGCCAGCCTGAGCGCGCTCTGGCCACGGTAGAACGGGCCGGCCTCGTTGATCAGCGTGATCTGCGTCGTCGCCGTCAGCACGTCGCTCGGCGGCGGTGCCGTCTCGACGTGCAGGGAAAGGATGTCGTCCTTCCAGTAGCGCCGTTTCTTGGTGCCCGGCACCGCCTGGGAGCGTATCTTCTTGCGGCTGACATAGGCGTAGAGCGTGGACACGCTCACGCCCAGCGCGCGGGCCGCCTCTTCCGCATCCAGGTACATGTGCAGCCTCACATTGACGTATTTGGTCAAGCTTGACGCAGGACGGCGTGTTTGGGCAAGCCTGAGACTCTGGGGTTGCGGAATGGGCCTGATGGAAGTTCGTGTGTTGGCGCCGAGCGGTGTGTTGGGGGCGGGCTTCAAGGAGGCGTCCTTCGCCCGCGGCGTCAGCCTGGCGCCCCACGTCATCGCCTGCGACGGCGGATCCACAGACTCCGGGCCGGCCTATCTCGGCAGCGGCAAGCCGAAGCTGTCGCGCGCGGCGCTGCGGCGGGACCTGCGGCTGATGATGCAGGCGGGCGCGCAACTCGGCGTGCCGGTGATCGTGGGGTCCTGCGGCACCAGCGGGCGCGACACCGGGGTGACGCTGATGGCCGAGCTGGCACGCGAGATCGCCGAGGAAAGCGCGATCCATTTCCGGATGGCGCTGATCCGCGCCGACCAGCACACGGCTTACCTGACCACGCGCTTCAAGCAGGGCCGCCTTCGCGCGCTGAGCAATGCGCCTCGCCTCGACGAGGACGTGCTGGCAAGCAGCCACGTGGTGGGGATGATGGGCACCGAACCGATCAAGGCGGCGATCGAGGCCGGCGCCACGCTGGTGCTCGCTGGCCGCGCCAGCGACTCCGCGCTCTACGCGGCAGTGCCGGAGATGCACAGCGCGGACCGCGGCCTGGCCTGGCACGCCGCCAAGACGATCGAGTGCGGCGCCGCCTGCTGCGTGGTGCCCGCCGCCGACGGGCTGATGGCCACCATACGCGACGACCATTTCGACATCGAGCCGCTGGACCCCCGCGCGCGGGTGACGCCGGTCTCCGTGGCCGCTCACACCCTCTACGAGAACGGCAACCCTTACCTGCTGACGGAGCCGTCCGGCACCATCGACACCGAGCACGCCACCTACGAGGCGCTGGACGATCGCAGCGTGCGGGTGCGCGGCTCGCGCTTCCTGCCGGCCGACACCTACACGATCAAGCTGGAGGGGGCGCGGCACGCCGGCTACCAGACCATCGCCATCGGCGGCATACGCGACCCCTACATCATACGCGCGCTCGACGGCCTGCTGCCGCTGGCACAGGAGAACTTCCGCAACCGCGTGGCCGAACTGTATGGCGACGTGCTGGGGCCCAGCGACTACGACATCGGCTTCCGCATCTACGGCCGTGACGCCGTAATGGGCGTACTCGAGCCGCACCCGACGCTCGACCCGATCCCCAAGGAGGTCGGCATCCTGATCTCGGTGACGGCGCCGACGCAGGAGCTTGCGACCAACATCGCAAGCTTCGTCAGCCACCGCAGCGCGCATCTGCCGATCCCGGAATATCAGGGCCTGGTCAGCAGCATCGCCTATCCGTTCTCGCCGCCGGAGATCGAGCGCGGTGCCGTGTACCGCTTCACGTTAAACCACGTGGTGCTGCCGGATTCGCCGCTGGAGATGTTTCGTACTGAAATCATGGAGATATAGGAAGGAAGCAGTTCTTTTTTGAAAAAAAGAACCAAAAAACTTTTGTTCCCGTCGGGTGCGCGTTGCTGACGCGCGCGCTTCAACGACACGCGACAGCGGAGCAAAAGCTTTTTGCTTCTTTTTCTCGAAAAAGAAGGCCTTCCTTCTCCGGCACTGCGCGAAAGTTTTAAAAGAATGGCCAAACTGATAGAACTGTGCAGCCTGATCCGCTCCAAGAACGCAGGCCCGTTCACGCTCACTTTCGATGTCATGTTCTCGAGCGAGGCGAACTACCAGCGCGCCAAGCGCGCACAGCCGATCACCGCGGCGATGATGGCCAAGCTGTTCAGGCAACGCACCGAGGACGTGCTCGTCGTCTACCACGACAACGCGCTGGCAATAAAAGCATCCATGCCGCGCCCGGTGATCCAGGGCGATCCGGCCGACAGCGATTGTTACGGCGGGCAGCAGTACGTGGAACTGCTCGACCTGGACGTGCCGTGACCGGCGCTTGCGGGCAAGACGGCGTTCGCGTGTCGTCGAAAAGAGAAAGTTGCAGCGTGAGCAAGCCTGTATCCGCCATCCTGGCCGACCACCTCGCAACCATCTCGATCGGCCAGGCGTCGTCCCGCGCGCTCGCAATGGCGAAGATGGCCATCGTGGACACGATCGGGGTCACGCTTGCCGGCGCCGTGGAGCCGGCCGTCACCATCCTGGCCGACACGCTGGCCGGGCCGGGCGCTTCCGGGCCGTCGCTGCTGCTCGGCGGCAGCCGGCGTGTCTCAGCGCTGGACGCGGCCCTGGTCAACGGCACCGCGGCGCATGCCATCGACTACGACGACATGGCGTCCGCAATGGGCGGCCATCCTTCGGTGCCCGTGGTCCCCGTAGCCTTCGCGCTGGGCGAGGCGCTGGGCGCCTCCGGCCGGGACGTGCTGGAGGCCTACATCGTGGGCTTCGAGGCGGAATGCTGCCTCGGCCGCGTCGTCCATCCACACCATTACGGGTCCGGCTGGCATCCCACCTCCACGCTCGGGGTTTTCGGCGCCGCCGCTGCTGCCGCGCGCCTCCTTCGCCTGGACGCCGCCGGGACGGCCACGGCGCTGGCCATCGCCGCCTCGATGGCCAGCGGCGTGAAGGCCAATTTCGGCACGATGACGAAGCCGCTGCACGTGGGCCACGCCGCGCGAGACGGGCTGCTGGCGGCACAGCTCGCCGCTCGCGGGTTCACCGCCAACCCGGAGGCGTTCGAAGCCAAGGAGGGGTTCTTTGCCGCCTATGACGGCCTGGAGAACGTGAACGTCGGCAACCTGCTCGCCAGGCCGGCGCCTGGGCTGGAGGTGGAGCAGGCGCAGTTCGGGTTGAAGCAGTTTCCCTGCTGCGGCAGCACGCACCCGGCCATCCTGGCCATGCTGGACCTGGTCGGCCGCGAACGCTTTGCCGCCGAGGACGTGGCGGCGATCGACATTCTGGCGCACCGCCGCCGCCTGCCGCACACCGACAACCCGAACCCGCAGACGGCGCTGGGGGGCAAGTTCAGCGTGCAATACGTCACCGCGCGCGCCTTGCTGGACGGCTGCGTCCGGCTCGGTCATTTCGAGAATGACGCATTGGCCGAGCCGCGTGTGCGCGCGCTGCTGGCCCGCGTCTCCGCCCGCCCGTTCGAGGCTGCGCGGGACGACGCGGCGCACGAGTTCGCCTGCGAGGTGACGGTGACGCTGCAGGACGGACGCAAGCTGACCGGTCTGGCGCAGAGTGCCCTCGGCCGCGGCCCCGCCAACCCGATGTCGCCCGACGAGATGTGGGAGAAGTTCAGCGACTGCGCCGCCGCCGCGTTGCCGCGCCACGGCATCGAGCCGGCCTTTGCGGCCCTCAACCGCATCGAGGAATGCGCCTCCATCAACGAGGTGACTGCGCTGCTGGAAGGCGCGCCGGCGCGGCGCAGCCAGCGCGTCCCCGCGCATGCCTGACGCGACCGCCGCGGACACGCCCGTGCCCCCGGTGGCCACCGGGGGCCGCAACGTCATCGCGCTGCTCTATGTCGGCTACCTGCTGAGCTTCATCGACCGCATCGTGTTCGGCATCGTCATGAAGCCGGCCAAGGCGGCGCTTGGCTTCACCGACGCCCAGCTCGGCCTGCTGGCCGGCGCCGCGTTTGCCGTCACCTACGCGGTGGCCAGCCCGCTCGGCGGCTGGCTGGTGGACAGGCTGGACCGCCGTCGCCTGATGGCCGCTGGCCATCGCCTTCTGGAGCTGCGCCACCTTCCTCTCCGGCCTGGCCAGCAGCTTCCTGGCGTTTGCGCTGCTGAGGGCCGCGGTGGGCGTGGGCGAGGCGGTGTTCAACCCGCTCGCCTTTTCGCTGATCAGCGACGCCATTCCGCGCGGCCGCCGCGCCGGCGCGTTCGGCTGGTATCTCAGCGCCGGCGCACTCGGCACCATTACAGCCTATGTGTTTGGCAGCGTGGCGTTGCGGCTGCTGGCCGGGCCGTCTGGGGCATACGGCGCGGCATCGGTGGCGGTACCCTTACTTGGCCACCTGGCGCCCTGGCGCTGCGTTTTCCTGCTGGCCGCGCTTCCGGGGCTGCTCCTCGCCTGGGTTGTGCTGTTGAAACTGGGCGTACCGGTGCGCGAGGCTGCGGCGAGCGGCGGCGGATTCAGCCAGGAGCAGGTCGCTGCCTTCCTGCGGCGACACTGGAGGCTGCTCGCAGGCCTGTCCGTAGGGCTGGCCGTGGCCCAACTCGGGCCGTTTACCGCGCTCACCTGGAACGTGGTGTTCTTCCAGCGCGTGCATGGCTGGGACCTGTCCAGGGCGGCTGCCTGGCTGGGGGCGACGGGGGGCTTCGCCGCGTTGCTGGGCTGCATTGCCGGCGGCCCGATGATCAACGCGCTGCGCCGCCGCGGCTATACCGACGCGCCGCTGCGCGTGGGATTGGCCGCCAGCGTCATCTACACCGCGTTTGCCACGCTCGGCTTTCTGGCGGCCTCGCCCCCGCTGGCGATCGCCGCTTTGGCGCTGGCCAGCTTCTGGGGCTACGTGCCGTCGGTGGCCATATACGCGTCCCTGGCGGACGTGCTGCCGGCCGGCGCGCGTGGCCGGTTCGCCGGCTTCAACACCCTGGTGATCGGCGTGATCACAAACTCCGTGGGCCCGTTCGCCGTCGGCTCCCTGAACGACCGCGTCTTCCCGCATCCGGACGGCATCCGGCTCTCGCTGCTGACCACGCTCGTGACTTCCATGCTGCTGGCCGTGGCCCTCATCGTGCCCACCTTGCGGCTCTATCGCCGGCGGCTGGCCGAGATGCGGCCGGCTTTGGCGCCGGGCGCCGCTCCCGGTGGGCCTGCATGAGGCGTGAGACCTTCTTCGTCGGCGGCGCCTACGCCGGGCCTGCGACGGCGCGGGTGATGCAGGGGCAGATCTGCGTGGAGTCGCTGCGGCCTGACGCGGTCACGCGGCCCTACCCGCTGGTGATGATCCACGGCGGCGGCCAGACTTGCGTCAACTGGCTCACCACGCCGGACGGCCGGCCGGGCTGGGCGCCATGGTTCGCCGAGCGGGGCTGGCACGTCCATCTAATCGACCAGCCAGGCCGCGGCCGTTCCGCCTGGCAGCCCGACGTGGACGCGAAGCTGACGCCGACACCGCTGCATTTTATCGAACGCTTCTTCACGGCGCCGGCCGCGTTCGGCCTGTGGCCGCAGGCCCGGCTACACACGCAATGGCCCGGCGGCCCGGAAGGCGGCCGCGCCGGCGACCCGGTGTTCGACCAGTTCTTCGCCAGCCAAGTCCCGTCCATGCCGCGCGCGGACAGCGAACGCGCAATGCGCGCGGCGGGAACGGCGCTGGTCGACCGGATCGGCCCCTGCGTGCTGCTGGTGCACTCGCAGGCCGGCCTGTTCGGCTGGCTGATCGCGGACGCCTGCCCGAGCCGGGTAAAGGGCATCGTCGCCCTGGAGCCTTCCGGGCCGCCCTTCCAGGACCCCACGGGCAAGCCGGGCGCCGCGGAACGGGTGTTCGGGCTGACGGGCGAGCCTCTCACCTACGACCCGCCGGTGACGGAGGCGGCGCCGCTGCGCTTCACCGAGGCCGAGGAAGCCGAAGGTCCTGATTTTGCGAAATGCTGGTCGCAGGCCGGCACGCCGCGCCGGCTGGTGCACCTGGCAAGCGTGCCGACGGTGATCGTAACCGCCGAGGCCTCGTATCACGCCGCGTTCGACCACTGCACGGTCAACTACCTGCGGCAGGCCGGCGTGGCGGCAGACTTCATACGGCTGCAGGAGGCCGGCTTACACGGCAACGGGCACATGATGATGGTCGAGAAGAACAGCGACGACATCGCGGCGCTCGTCGACGACTGGCTGGGCCGTAACATCGGCTAGTTCTTGTTCTTGATTAAGACAATCAAGATTGACGAAAGTAGGGTTGGAGTGATCATGCCAATCCAGCTTGAGCCGCCACAGGCGGCACTCGTCCTGGAGGAACACCGACATGGACCACCACCACAACCCGGCTGCCTGGCTCGCCACTGACCTGCAGGACCCGGCAGAGTGGATGATCCACCTCACCCCGGCGCAAGCCGCCGACATCGATGCCGCGCTGAAATCCTGTGCCGATATAGAAATCGCCAACATCACCAAGGAGAATTTCCCACTCCCGTCCTTCGCCGGACTCGCGCCGGACGTGCTGAACAGGCTGGAGAACAGGCGCGGCCTGGCAGTGGTGCGCGGCTTCCCCGCGCTGAACTATACGAAAGAAGAACTGCGCAAGATCTACTGGGGGCTGGGCAAGCATTTCGGCACCGCGGTCTCGCAGAGCAGCAAGGGCGACCTCCTCGGCGACGTCATGGATTTCGGCCAGGACGTGAACAGCTCGACCGGTCGCGGCTACATGTCACGCCAGACGCTGGGCTTCCATTCGGACACCAGCGACGTGGTGTGCCTGATGGTGCTGCGCGCGGCGAAGAGCGGCGGCCTCAGCCTGATCTGCAGCTCGCTCGCCATACGCAACGAGATTGCGCGCACGCGGCCCGACCTGCTGGAGACTCTCCACCAGCCCTTCTATTGGAGCTGGAAAGGGCAGGAGGCGCCCGGCGAAAAGCCGTATTACGAACAGCCCGTGTATTCCGAGCACAATGGCAAGTTTGCCTCGCGCGACATCAAAAGCCACATCCTCTCCGCCGGCAAGGACTTCCCCGAACTGCCGCCCTTGTCGGACAAGCAGATGGAAGCCCTGGCGCTGATCAACACTCTGGCGAACGACCCGAAATTCCACTTCTCCATGATGTTCGAGCCGGGCGACATGCAATTCCTCAACAACCACGTCACCCTGCACAGCCGCACCGAGTTCGCGGACCATGACGAGCCCGACCGCAAGAGGCACCTCCTGCGCATGTGGCTCTCCGTTGCAAACAGCCGCGCGTTGAGCCCCAAGCTCGGCACGATCTATCAAGACCAGGCGGGCGGCGCGGTCCGAGGCGGCTTCCCGTCACGAACAGGTTCCTACAGCTTCGAAACTGTTGCCGCCAAAGACTGATTACGGGACCTGGGCTCGAAGCAAACGCAGAGGTATTGAGCGCTTCATAACGAAGCTGGCCGGAAGCTGTCGCGATCTTCCAATTAGGGCGCGCTGCAACCGACAGGCGGATCACCGTCAGAGTCGTGCAACAAGTTCTTCCCCCCCAGACCCGGCCGGCACGTAGGTTGCGCCATCGCCCGTCTCGATCAAATCACAGACGACTGCCGCCAGCGCACGCGTCCCCTGGTCCGGCCGCATCAGCGCCACCTGCGCACGCGACCAGTCGACCGCCGCTGCGGCCACTGGTCCGCGCTCGTAGGTGTCGCGCAGCTCGGCGGGCGCGTCGCCTAGGAGCGTCGCCGCAACCCAGCAAGGGCCGCCTCCCAAACCGC
>CAXUOA010000121.1:0-8624 GCA_964252625.1 uncultured Acetobacteraceae bacterium
CGACAGGGAGCGAAAGTTTTTTGGTCCTTTTTTTCAAAAAAGGACTGCTTGCCTTTCTTCCCGCCTATGGCATGGCCCCCTCCATGACCGAAGCCATCGCATTCCAGGGCCGTCCAGGCGCCTACTCCGACCTGGCCTGCCGCACTGCTTTCCCGGGCCGGCCGACGCTGCCCTGCGACACGTTCGAGCTGGCGATCGAGGCGGTGCACGAGGGACGCGCCGGCCTCGCCATGCTGCCGTGCGAGAACTCGCTGGCCGGCCGCGTGCCGGACATCCATGCGCTGCTGCCCGGCAGCGGCCTGTCCATAGTGGGCGAGCACTTCCAGCGGGTCGAGCACTGCCTGCTCGGCACGAACGGCGCCACCCTGGCGGATATAAGACGCGTGCACTCGCACGCCGTGGCGCTCGGCCAGGTGCGCCGGCTGGTACGCGAACTGGGCGTGGCGGCCGTGGTGGAGGCGGACACCGCCGGCAGCGCCCAACTGGTGGCGGGCTGGGGCAGGCGGGAGGACGCGGCGATCGCCTCCGCCCTGGCCGCCGAGATCTACGGGCTGGCCGTGCTGCGGGAGAATGTGGAGGACGCCGCGCACAACACCACGCGCTTCTACGTGGCGGCGCTGGACCCGGTGCCGCGTGACCCCGCCGAAGCCGGGCTGATGACCACCTTCGTCTTCCGCGTGCGCAACGTTCCGGCGGCGCTGTTCAAGGCGCTCGGCGGGTTTGCGACCAACGGCGTGAACATGACGAAGCTGGAAAGCTACATGGTGGACGGCCAGTTCACCGCCACGCAGTTCCTGTGTGACGTGGACGGCCATCCGGAGCAGCCCGGCCTACGGTTGGCGCTGGAAGAATTGGCGTTCTTTTCCAACGAGGTCCGGGTGCTGGGGGTTTATGGCCGCGCGGCGTTCAGGCAAGAGAAGCAAGCAGTCCTTTTTTGAAAAAAAGGACCAAAAAACTTTTGCTTCCTGTCGCATCTGCAGCAGCAAGGTGCCTCCTGGTAGATCGAGGCATCTGAGCCTGCGCAGGAAGCAAAAGTTTTTTGCTTCTTTTTTTCAAAAAAGAAGGCCTTCCTTGCACAAGCATCAACCGCATCACGCCTCGCCCAGCCACCCCTCGATCAGCCGCCGCGCGATAGACATGTCCGGCGGCAACACCCACCCCTCCGGCGCCCGCACTTCGTCGCGGCTGAACCAGCGTGCCTCCACCAGCTCGTCGGTGTCCGCGGTGATCGCGTCCGTTGTCGCCTCGGCGTGGAATCCCAGCATTATGCTGGACGGGAACGGCCAGGGCTGGCTGGAACGGTAGCGCACGTTCGCCACCCGTATGCCCGCCTCCTCCCAGACCTCGCGCGCCACCGCTTCTTCCAGCGACTCGCCGGGCTCGACGAAGCCGGCCAGCGTGGTGAACACGCGGATGTCGCGGAACCGCGCCGGCTGGCCGAGCAAAGCGCGGCCGGCGTGGGTGACGAGCATGATCACCGCCGGGTCGGTGCGCGGGAAATGGTGGGCGCCGCAGCCTTCGCAGCCCATGACGTGGCCGGCATCACGCGGCGTGCATCCGGCGCCGCACACGCTGCAGAAGCGGTTTCGCGTACGCCAGTGCATCAGACCGCGCGCGTGCGCGAGGATGGCGGCGTCCGGTGCGGCGAGCAGGCTGCCGATGCGGCGGAGGTCCTCGTAGCGCATGCCGTCCGGCGCGGGCGGCGCGTCCAGGCTGCTGACGTCGAGCGTGAAGACGCTGCGCTCACCGTCGACCCCGAGCAGCGCCCAGGGCGCGGCGCCAAGCAGGCCGCGCGCCAGAGCCGGATCGAGATGGCCGGCCTCGGGCGCCTGCTTCGCGCCTGCCACCAGGTTGCGGCTGCGCCAGACGGGCAGGAAGACAGCTGCGGCCGAGGCGAGCTGGTCCGCGACCCAGCCGGCGTCCTTCCGCCGCGCGTCCAGCCTGTCGAGCGGGCTGCCCGCGAAGATGTTGGGCGCGTGTGCATGAAGGTTCTGCATCGGCGTGTTCCTGGCACGCGGCTTGTGCCGGAAGCAAGAAGACCCGCCACGGCGAACAGCCATAGCGGGTCTTGAAGTTCGTAGACGGAAGCCGCCTTCTTTTGAGCAAGCTAAGACAGGACCAGACGTCCTGACGAGCCGCTGGCGGCCTCCAGGCCCGTCCGCAAACAGCGGGATCGCAGACGCCCCCGGTGGATAAGGAGCGCCTGCCGGCTGAAAGCCCGGAGTCAGACGGCGGGTTTGTAACCCGATGTCGTTCCGTTCGTCTCGGCCGTGCCGGTCTTGGCGCTGCCGGTGCTGGTGCCGGTCGCGTAGCTGCCTGCGGTGGCCGTCCCCGGCTCCTTGGTGATTTCCACGTCCTCGCGGCGCACCGTGTCGCGTATCGTCTCGGTGCGGTCGGCCGCTTCCTTGCTGACGACGACTTCTTCTTTGACCCGCGCGGTCTTGGAAACAACGGCTTCTTCCGCGGTCTCGGTCACTTCGATCGTCTTATCGGCGAAGCTGTCGCCGGTGACGGCGCGCCCGTCTGTCACCGGACGACGCTCGATCGTCACGCGCTCGTCGTGCAGGCTCACTTGCTCCTCGACGGGCGTCTCGACCACGTAGCGGCGCACGCGGGTCGTGCCACGGTTTATCGCGCGCTTGCCAACGGCCAGCGTCTCCTCGGAGAGCTGGATCGTGCCCGGCTCGGCGGATGCGGCAACACCGGTGGCCGCAGTCTTGCTGGTCGAAGCGGTTGAGGCGGTCCTAGCCGTCCCACCGGCCAGGCCAGTCGTCTGACGGGCGGTGACGCCCGCTGCGGCGGGTGCCACGGCGCCCGTCTGCGCCAGGCCGTAGCTGGCGGCACGCTCGTCGATGTCAATCGGGTTATGCCGCTCCAGGATATCGAGAACCTGGTCGAGATGGCTGCCGGCGCCGCGCACCGTGACGACGGTGGAACCGCCCTGCATGCTGCGGTCATAGACGGCCGTGTCGCGATCATGTTCCGGATCAGCGCCGAACAGGCTGGCCCAGAATCCCTGTTCCTGCCGCGGCTCCGCAGACGTGGTCCCGGTCGTCATGCCGGACGCGCCGGCAGTGGCACCACCCGCGTGCTGGGTGATGTCCGCGTCGGGAACGCCGGCGCTCTTGAGATCCTGGACGGCCGCCGAAGCATGGGCGGCTGTGTCGAACACAGCGACAATCGTCTCATCGTTTGGCATGGTGATTTTCCTTGAAGTGGTGAAACTAGCCTGGCAGCCGTTCGATGGTTGCCTGCTGCTCGCGCAACACGAGCGTCTCCTCGTGCTGTCCGCGCGTGGTCACGCGCGTTAGACGGATTTCCTCTTTCAGCATCAGGCGGCGCTCGACAACGAGCACCTCCTCCACGACGGAAATGACCATCGTGGCACCCTCCTCGCGCACGGGTGGATGGGCATCGACCACGCGGCCGATCGCCACCCGCCCAACTTCAACACGCGTGGTGTCGACCGGCTCGGTCACCGTCCGCTCGTGTCCCTGCGTCTGAACATGCACACGAACCCGGCCGGTGGTCACCGGCCGGACCGAGACGGACACCTCCTCGGCATGAAGAGGGATTATCAGGTCCGGCTCATTCACTGGCGTTGGGTGCATGGTCATTGCGTCACAGACGCCGCGGCCCTGGCTTGGTCGCATGGTTGTTACACAAACGTGGTAAACTGAATGTGAGCGAGCGGACGCTGCAAGCGGGCCGCAAGTCCCGTTTCATGCTGCAATGGAGATCGCTGCGAGGTGCTTGCACCAGCGGCTTTCGTCGGCTTCTTTTGAAGGAAGGCGAGGGCTCCGCCGCTTCGCTCCGCCACAGACGGTCGTTCCGATACCGTGGCGTCGGGCCCGACTGTTGCCTGGCCGCAAGGCCGATTGCACGGATACAGCCTGGACGTTTTCCCTCGTGTTCAGTTCTGCAAACAAGGGCGGCAGGTGAAGCAGCACGATGTCGCCTGGCACGCAGCGTTCGGCGCCCGTGCAATGCCAGCCGTCGCCGTCGCAGACCGGCACAATGCGGGCGTCCGCGGTGATCTGGGTGCGGACTTCCGCGGTGAGTTGGTGCGGGTGTCCGCAACACCGGACCGGCGTCATCTGTCTGCCGACAGCACGGCCGCCGTGTCGACGTCCGCCAGGCGCGCGCACCCGGCCAGCCCCATCGTCAGGTCCAGCTCGGCCAGCATGTTGCGCAACACGGCCGCCACACCCGCCTGGCCGGCGATCGACAGGCCGTAGACGTAAGGCCGTCCGACCAGCACCGACGTGGCACCCAAAGCGAGCGCCTTGAAGATGTCCGCGCCGCTGCGTATGCCGCTGTCGAACAGCACCGGGATGCGTCCGCCGACCGCCTCGGCCACGCTCGGCAGCGCGTGCAGTGCCGCCACGGCGCCATCGATCTGCCGTCCGCCGTGGTTGGAGACGATGATGCCGTCCATGCCGTGTTCGATGGCGAGGCGCGCGTCGTCCGGGTGGTTGATGCCCTTCAGGATGATCGGCAGGCTCGTGTGCTGGCGCAGGAACTCCAGCCGGTCCCAGGTGATGGTCGGGTTCGAGTAGGTGGTCATGAACAGCAGGCTGGCGGCGTGCGGGTCACCCTTGCCGTCGCCGAGCATTGCCTGGAACACCGGGTCCGAGGTGTATTGCGCGATGCCTTTCGCCTCCAGGAACGGCAGGTAGGCCAGGTCCAGGTCGCGCGTGCGCCAGCCGAGCAGGGCGGTGTCCAGCGTCACCACGATCGCTGTGCAGCCGCAGGCCTCGGCGCGGCGCACCAGGCTGGCCACCAGCGCGTCGGACTTGCCCCAGTAGAGCTGGAACCAGCGCTCGCCGGCACCATTGGCCGCCGCGATCGCCTCCATGGGGTGGCTCGCCTGGTTGGAGATGATCATCGGCACGCCGGTTTCTGCACAGGCCCTGGCGGTGGCGAGGTCACCGTCCGCGTGCGCCATCTCCTGCACGCCGATCGGGGCGGCCAGGATCGGGGTTGGCCGGGTGCGGCCCAGCAGCGTGGCGGACATGTCGCGGCGGCCCATGTCGCGCAGCATGCGCGGACGTATGCGCACGCCGTCGAACGCCGCGAGGTTGCCGCGCATCGTCGCCTCCCGTCCGGCGCCGCCGGCGATGTAGGCGAAGGCTTCTGGCGACATGGCCGCCTCGGCGCGCGCCTCCAGCTCGTCCTGGCGCGTGGGAACCGCCTGCTTCTGCTGGTGCAACATGCCGCCCACGTAGATCTCTCCCTGGCGGGCCGTGCCTGTGGCGATCTTCAAAAGCATCTCCGCTGAGTCGGGCATGTGGACGGTCCCTTTCTGTTCTTTCCGGCCGGAGCCTGGTGTCGTAAGCTTTGGCATGGATATCAGTTTGCCGGAACGCTCCGCCGCCGTCCGACGCCAGGCGGCGCGGCTTTGCCGGGAGCTCGGCTGGGCGCCGCTGCACGAGGTGAGCCTGCCGAACGGCCGGCGGGCGGACATACTGGCGCTGCGGCGCGACGGCGATTTCGCCTGCATCGAGGTGAAGTCCGGTGCGACGGACTTCCTGACGGACAGCAAGTGGCCCGAATACCGGGACTACGCGGACGCGCTGTATTTTGCGGTGGACGCAGATTTTCCGCAAAGCCTGCTGCCGGAGGATGTCGGACTGATCGTGACCGCGCCGCACGACGCGGCGGTGCTGCGCGAGGCGCCGTTGCACCGCATGGCGGCGGCGCGGCGGCGTGCCCTGACGCAGCGTTTCGCGGCGCTGGCGGCGTGCCGGCTGGAGGCGATCATCGATCCGCTGGACCGGTTTGCGCTGAGCTGCGAATAGGCAGGGCTGTCGCGAACTTTTACCAACCGGTCTTGAGGCTCACGCGAAGAAAGCAAGCAGTCCTTTTTTGAAAAAAAGGACCAAAAAACTTTTGCTTCCCTTTGCATCTGCAACAGCCGCGTGCCTTCTGATAGATCGGGGCGTCCGAGCGTCAACCCCAAAACGGGCCGGTACCATCCGGTGAGTCCGCGACAGCGGAGCAAAAGTCTTTTGCTTCTTTTCTTCAGAAAAGAAGGCCTTCCTTTACTTCCTTAGGACACCGTCATGCGACACAACGACCGCGCCACGGACGCGCTGCGCACCGTCTCGATCGAGCCGGGTTTTTCCCATCACGCCGAAGGAAGCTGCCTGATACGCATGGGCGGCACCGAGGTGCTGTGCACCGCCAGCGTGGAGCCGCGCGTGCCGCCGTTCATGCGCGGCCGCGGCCTGGGCTGGGTGACGGCGGAATATGGCATGCTGCCGCGCGCCACCCACACGCGCGGCGACCGTGAGGCTGCCCGCGGCAAGCAGTCCGGCCGCACGCAGGAGATACAGCGGCTGATCGGGCGCTCGCTGCGCGCCATCACGGACCGCGCCGCCATGGGCGAGCTGACCGTGGCGCTGGATTGCGACGTGCTGAACGCCGATGGCGGCACGCGCTGCGCCAGCATCACCGGCGCATACGTGGCGCTTACGCTGGCGTTCCGGAAGCTGGTGGAGACGCGGGTGATCGCCGCCGTGCCGCTGACCGGCCAGGTGGCGGCCGTCTCCTGCGGGCTGGTGGGCGGCGCGGCCCTGCTGGACCTGGACTACACCGAGGACAGCGGCGCCGAGGCGGACGCCAATTTCGTGCTGACGGATGGCGGCATCGTCGAGATCCAGGGCACCGCCGAGCAGTCGCCGTTCAGCGAGGCGCAGTTCCTGGAGCTGTTGCGGCTGGCCAAGCTGGGCACCGCCGCCTTGTTTGCCGCCCAGCTTCAGGCGCTGCGGTGACTGTTGCGCGCCGCCTCGAGCGCGGCAGCCGGCTTGTGCTGGCGAGCCACAACAGCGGCAAGCTGCGCGAGATGACGGCGCTGGTCGAACCTTATGGGATCGGCATGGTGCCGGCCGGCGCGCTCGGGCTGGCCGAGCCGGAGGAGACGGAGGCGGATTTTGCGGGCAACGCCCGGCTGAAAGCGCTGCAGGCTGCGGGGGGCGCGGGCCTTCCCGCCCTGGCCGACGATTCCGGTTTTTGCGTGGCCGCGCTGGGCGGAGCCCCGGGGGTGCTGTCCGCGCGCTGGGCGGGGCCGGAACGCGACTTCGCCGCAGCCATGCAAAAAGTGGAGGCGGCCCGCGGCGGCAATCCGGACGATCGCGCCTGGTTCGTGTGCGTGCTCTGCCTTGCCTGGCCGGACGGGGTTACGGCCAGCTATTTCGGACGGGTGGAAGGACGGGTTGTCTGGCCGCCGCGTGGTGCGTTCGGGTTCGGGTACGACCCGATATTCGTGCCGAATGGCGGGCGGCACAGCTACGGGGAACTTAAGCCGGACGAAAAACAGGCGAACAGCCACCGGGCACTCGCCATGGCGCAGTTGGCGGCGTGTTGCCTGCCGGACGGATGCAATTTGAACCTGAAGGCAAAGTGAGGCTCTGCCTCGACCTTGCTGGGCGCCTCAACGCAGCAGACCTCCATCTGTTGGAACCGCTGACAGAGATTGTTTTAAAGACGACCGGCTTTGACAGTTGAGAGAGGGGCATACGAGAGCCTGCTTCGCAAAGCGCCCTTGGGGTATTCACCTCGTCAGTGGCGCGCTCGCCGGAGCCCGGCGCCTGCTGCACGCACCAGCACGCGCAGCAGCCCTGTTTGCGCCACCATGCGCGTCGCCGGCGCCAGCAGGGCGGCCAGGGTCAACGTCGCGCGCGCCTGCTCCAGGCTCTGGTCACGCACCCGGCGGGCCTCTTCGATCACCGGATCCTTGATCTCGCCTGCCGCGAGCAGGCCGAAGATGATCACCACGATCAGGTCCAGGGCAGCCACGATCGCCACCGACAGCACCGGTGCGAGGTGGGCGTAATCGATCAGGGCCAACACGATGATCACGTGCAGCCCGGTCAGCAACCCGAGGGCGAACACCGCCGCCACCGCCCCGTAGATCGCACGGCGGACGATGCCGGTGACTGTCCGCCTGATCAGCAGGATTTCCGCCTGTGCGGCGACTCGGGCGAGGCGGGCGGTGCGCATGACTTGGCCGTCCTTACTTAGTGATTCGGCCGAACAGGAAGCCCACCGCCGCTGCCACGCCGATGGCGATCAATGGCTGGTCGCGCACGCGGTCCGATACCGCCTCGGCCGAGTCCTCGGTGTAGGCGCGTGCCTGGCCGGCCGCCTTGTAGGCGCGCTTGCTGACATCCGAGAACGCCGGCGTCACCCGGTCATCCATGAGCTGGTTCACCTGGTCACGCAGAGCGCGCAGTTCGTCACGGGCAGAGTCGGTCATGGCCATGGAAGCTCCTTTAGGATGCAGTCAGCAGCGCGGGTGGCCGTGGCGGCCACCGTAGGCCCAAGCAACGCGACCTTTCAGGACAGGTTGCCTTACGGTATCAATCGGCCGTGAGGGAAGACGGCATGACACGCGCCACGCTGACGCTGGCGGGGCTGACCAGCGCCGGCAGGCAGGACGCGCACAAACAGCACGGGCACGGGCGGGGTGGGCTGGACGGGCTGACGCTCTCGCCGGAACCCGGCGGCCTGACGGTGCTGCTGGGGCCGGCGGGCGCGGGCAAATCCGCCCTGTTGCACGCGCTGGCCGGCTTTTCCCGGCCGCGCGGCGCCATCACGCTGGACGGGCGCGACATCACGGA
>CAXUOA010000122.1:0-8624 GCA_964252625.1 uncultured Acetobacteraceae bacterium
TCCGGATGGCTGCGTATGGTGCCCGTGGCCGAGCACGGCTCATCCAGCAGCACCGCGTCCAGCGCCGCGGCAGGGCGCCAGGTCAGCGCGTCCGCGCAGACGATTTCCACCGGAAGTCCCAACCTGGTCATGTTCTCGCGCAGGCGCGGCAGCCGCTTCTCGCTGCTGTCCACCGCGAACACGCGCGCGCCGGCCGCCGCCAGCTGCGCCGCCTTGCCGCCTGGTGCCGCGCACAGGTCGGCCACGATTTCGCCCGGCCTGGCGGCCAGCAGCCGCGCCGGCAATGCCGCCGCGGTGTCCTGCACCCAGAACGCGCCGGCCGAGAGACCGGGCAGATCTGTCACCCGGCTGCCCGCCGGCAACCGCACGGAACCGCCAGGAAGCACGATCCCGCCTCCCACGGTCTCGCCCGGCTTCACCGTCAGGTCCAGCGGCGCCTCCTGCTGGTGTGCCATCGCGATCGCCCGTGCCTCAGGGCCCCAGCTGGTCCAGAGCCAGCCCGGCGTGTCCAGCCGCGGCCCGTCCAGCTCTGCCAGTATGGCTCGCCCGCCTTCGGCAACCCGGCGCAACACCGCGTTCACCAGCCCGGCGAACGGCGTCAGCTTCTGCGCCCTGGCCAGGGCCACGCTCGTGGCCACGGCGGCGTGGGCAGGCGTGTCCAGCAGCAGCAGCTGTGCCGCGCCCAGGCGCAGGATCAGCCGCACCGCATCGGGCGGGGCGCGCTTCAAGTGCGGCTCCAGCACCGCATCCAGCGTGCCGGAGCGGCGCAGCAGGGCCGCGGCCAGCCGGTGCGCCGCCGCGCGGTCTCTGGGTTCGCCGGTCAGGCGGTCCAGCGCCTCGTCGAGGGACCTGTGCTGGTCGATGACGGCGCGGAGGAGCTGCAGGGCGAGAAGACGGTCCATCCGGCCTTAAATGGCGCAAGGCGGCGCGGCGTGATACCCCGCCGCGCAGCATGTCCCAGGAAGAACGGCCCGTCCTCACCCCATCGGCCCTGCCGGACGAACCGACGTGCCTGGACCAGCGTCAGGACAGGAAGTCGCCTGCTTCTTTCATTCTCGAAACAACGCCCGCCTTGCGTCCCCGGCTTCTCCTGACGCTGCTCTGCCTGGCGCTGTGGCTGCCCGGCTTCTTCACGCTGCCGCCGACCGACAGGGACGAGAGCCGGTTCGCGCAGGCGACCAAGCAGATGAACGAGACCGGTGACTACGTGCGCATCATGAACGGCGCGGTGCCCCGGCTGCGCAAGCCGATCGGCATCTACTGGCTGCAGGCGCCTTTCGCGGCCGCCGCGGGCGCCGGCCTCGCCAACCCGATCTGGCCCTATCGCGTGCCCTCGCTGCTTGGCGGCATCGCCGCCGTGCTGGCAACGTTCCAGGCTGGCCTGTGGCTTGCGGCAGGACGAAGCCAGGCGGTGCTGGCCGCCGGCATGCTCGCGTCCTGCGTCCTCCTCACGACCGAAGCCCACATCGCCAAGACCGACGCGGCCCTGCTCGGGGCCACCACCATCGTGATGACTCTCCTGGCGCGTGCCTGGCTCGGCGCCACGCTGCGGCGCTGGCAGGCCGCCCTGTTCTGGCTGGCGCTCGCCGCCGGCATCCTCCTCAAGGGCCCGATCACCCCCATGGTCGCGGGTCTGGCGGCGGCCACGCTCTGCGTGTGGGAGCGCCGCGCCCGCTGGCTCCTGGCACTGCGCCCGGTCTGGGGCGGCCTGCTGCTGCTTGCCTCCACCATCCCCTGGTTCGTGGCCATTACCGTGGCGACGAAAGGCGCGTTCTTCGCCCAGGCCGTGGGCGGCGACCTGGCAGGCAAGCTCGCAGGCGGTGCCGAAGCGCATGGCGGCTTGCCTGGCCTGCACCTTCTGCTGCTGCCGCTTCTGGCCTTTCCGTCGACGTTGCCTGTCCTGGCCGCCCTGCCGGCCGCGTGGTCGGACAGGCAGGACGCGAAGACGCGTTTCCTTATCGCCTGGGCCTTGCCGGCCTGGCTGGTGTTCGAGGCAGTGCCGACCAAGCTGCCGCATTACACGTTGCCGCTCTATCCTGCCCTGTTCCTGCTGGCCGCCCGCTTTCTGCCCTGCGCAGTGCCGGCCTGGCCGCGGCGGATCGGGCAGGCGGCGCTCGCCACCGTGACGGCGCTTCTGGCCGCCGTTGCACTTGCCCTGCCGCTGTGGCTCGGTGCGCCGTGGTGGCTAGGCGTGCCGGCCGCCTGCTGTGCGATCCTGGCTGGCTGGCTGGCCTGGCGCCGCAGGATCGCCTGGTCGGTGCTCGCCTGCATTCCGCTTTATGCAAGCATCCTGCAACTAGAGCTGCCGCGCGCGCGCGCGCTGTGGATCGGCCCACCCACTCTTGCCCTGCTGAAACGGACCTGGCCGGGCTGGAATGCCAGGGGCGACGGGCTTGCGGTCGCCGGCTACGCCGAGCCCAGCCTGGTCTTCCTGACCGGGACGCACACGCAGCTGCTGCCCAACGGCACGTCAGCCGCCGCTGCGCTGAAATCCGGTTCTGCCCGTCTGGTTCTTGTTGCCGGCTCGGAGCTGGGCAGGTTCGCGGCGGCGGGTCTGCCTGCACACAGGCTGGGAGAGGTCACCGGCTTCAACTATTCCCGGGGCCGCTGGATCTCGTTGACCGCATTCGCAAGATGAGCCGCTTTGCGTCGAAATGCGTGTCCACGCGCAAAGGCGTCAAACCCTGATCGCCGTCCTGACGTCCTCGATCGCGCGGAGCAAAGCCGGCGTGGTGAACGGCTTCGGCAGAAAACGCTCCTGTGGCAGCATGTTGCGCAGCTCGGAGTATCGTCCGCTGATGAAGACCACAGGCAGGCCAGGGCATATTTCCCGGGCCGCCCGGGCAAAGGCCAGTCCGTCCATTCCCGGGCCCAGGTTGATATCCGTTACCACGACGGACGGCGGATCGTCCGCGTTCAGCAGGTGCATTGCAGCCTCTGCCGAACCACGTCCCTCAATACGCAAGCCTGCTTCGACCAACGCTTCAGAAAGGCAGTCCCGTACGAGGTCGTCATCCTCTACGAGTAGAATGTCCAAAAAAATCTCCTGCGAAACCGCAGGTTGCAAACTGCAGCAGAACGAATTTAAAGGAACTACACGAAAATGAGAGCAGCTGACTGCAGGAGGCGGTGTGGCAGAATAGTCAGTTTTTAGCGGGGCCTACGGCGTGCAGCTCACCGCTATGGCGCAGGACGATACGCTGCGTTTCCGCGGCGAATGCGCGCAAGCCGGGGTTTGTGCCGGCCGAGGCTTCCTTGGCGAAGGCTGCACCGTCCTTGGCGTGGATGTCTTCCATGTCCTGCAAGTAAAGCGCGTCGAACTGGCTGCCTTGCACAGCCTTCAGAGCGGCCAGCTGTCGGGAGAACTGCTGGTTGAGGGCGGCGGAGAAGCCGATACCCGCCGCGGCGGCTGTGCTCTTCAGCTTGTCGCCGACCAGCCCATGATCGTGCTGCTCCGTGGTTCCCTGGTCGCGTATGTCCTGTGTCGAGCCCTGCACTGCCGCGAGTGTGCCGGCCTGCACCTCGAACATGCCGCCCTGGCTGACCATGGCGACAAAACTGCGGTCTGCGGCGGAAACGGGCTCGGCCGCCTGGCCGGTGGCGCTAGCCAGGCCGAGCAGAAATGCGGTGGCGAACAGGGGCGAGGTGCGCATGGAGAACTCCGGCGTATTGTTCCCCTACAACACCGGTCGGACAGTGGAGTTTTCGCGGCGGTGGTGGAGCTGAGCGGGATCGAACCGCTGACCTCCTCATTGCGAACGAGGCGCTCTCCCAACTGAGCTACAGCCCCCCAGACCACCAGGGGCACACGGGCCGGCCGTGCAGGCGGCGGACATTGCTCAGGGTCGAGGTTCTGCGTCAAGCGAGGCCGTGTCTTCTTTGCCGGAAAAGAAGGCCTTTCTTCCTTTCTCCCCACCCCCTAGGGTCCGGCCCGCTGACCTGGAGGCTCCGGTTGCTCACGTCTATCGTCTTCACCGTGCTTTTTACCCTGCTCAAGCTGTTCACCTGGGCCATCATCCTCTCGGCCGTCGTCAGCACGCTCATCGCCTTCAACGTGCTGGACACGCGCAACCGCATGGTCTGGACGATCGCGCATATCCTCTACCGCGTCACCGAACCCGCCTTGCCGCCGATACGCGCGGTGCTGCCCAATTTCGGCGGCGTGGATCTCAGCCCCCTGGTCGCCCTGCTGCTGCTGCAGCTCGTCGTGGCGCCGGTGCTGACGGAACTCTATAACGGCTTTCGCTACGGCATCTGGCAGCCGCTGTTCTGACGGTGGCCGTCACCGCCCGTATCCTGGACGGCCGCGCGCTGGCCGCCGCCTTGCGGGCGGAAATCGCCGCGCGCACCGGCCAGCTCGCCTACCGCCCCGGTCTGGCCGTCGTGCTGGTCGGCGACAATCCGGCCAGCGCCGTCTATGTCCGGTCCAAGGACCGGGCGGCGCGTGAGGCAGGGTTGGACGCACACACCATCCGGCTTCCCGCCGGGACCACGCAGGCCGCCCTGCTGGACGTGGTCGCCGGGCTGAACACCGATCCGGCGGTGGACGCCATACTGGTCCAGCTGCCTCTGCCGCCGCATGTCGAAAGCCGCGCCGTCCTCGAAGCCATCGATCCGGCGAAGGACGTGGACGGCTTCCACCCACTCAACGCCGGTCGCCTCGCCGACGGCCAGGACGTGCTCACCCCCTGCACCCCGCGCGCGGTGATGAAGCTGCTGGCCGCGGCCGGTGTCGCCCTGTCCGGCGCCCGCGCCATCGTGCTGGGCCGCTCGGCAATCGTCGGCCGCCCGGTGGCCGGCCTGCTTACCGCGGCGAATGCCACCGTCACTCTCGCGCATTCCCGGACCAGGGACCTGGCAGCCGAGTGCCGCCGCGCGGCGATCGTGGTGGCTGCAACAGGGCGGCCGGAGATGGTGCGTGGCGACTGGGTGGCGCCGGGCGCCGTGGTGATCGACGTCGGCATAAACCGCCTCGCGGACGGACGTCTGGTCGGCGACGTGGCGTATGACGAATGCCTGGGCCATGCGGGTACGATCACGCCGGTGCCTGGCGGCGTGGGGCCGATGACGATCGCGTGCCTGCTGGAGAACACGGTGCTGGCGGCGGAAAAGCGTAGGAAGCAAGGCCTTCTTTTCTGAAGAAAAGAAGCAAAAGACTTTTGCTCCGCTGTCGCCGGCTCGTTGACTGATGCGCGTGCCTCCCCCCCCAGCGACAGGACGTGAAAGTTTTTTGCTTCTTTTTTCAAAAAAGAAGGCCTTGCTTTCTTTCCCGAAGGAAAAGTCCCCCAATGCGCCGCCGTCACCTCCTCCTGGCAAGCCTCCCGCTCCTCGCACCCGTTCCGCTGCTGGCACAGCCGATCGACGAGCCGGCCGTCGAGCACAGCCTCGAGCAAGCCATCTACCCCGACGAGATAAGCGGCTGGATGAAGCAGATGGCCAGCCAGCCGAACCAGGTTGGCTCGCCGCACGACCGCGCGAACGCCGAGTTCGAGCTTGGCCTGTTCAGGCGGTGGGGCTGGGACGCGCATATCGAGACGTTCCAGGTGCTCTATCCCACGCCTGTCTCGGAGGTGCTGGAGACGACCGGGCCGAACCCGTTCCGTGCGACGTTGCAGGAGCCGGCGGTGGCGGGTGACGCCACCTCGGCGCACACACAAGGCGCTCTGCCGGCCTACGTTGCCTATCAGGGTGACGGGGACGTCACCGCGCCGCTCGTCTACGTGAATTACGGCATGCAGGACGACTACCTGGCCTTGCAGCGCCTGGGTATCGACGTGCGCGGCAAGATCGTCATCGCACGCTACGGCCATGGCTGGCGCGGCCTGAAACCGAAACTGGCGCAGGACCACGGCGCGATCGGATGCCTGATCTACTCCGATCCGGCCGATGACGGCTACGCCGCCGGCGGCACCTACCCCGACGGCCCGATGCGGCCCTCGCAGGGCATACAGCGCGGCTCGGTGGCCGACATGCCGCTCTATCCTGGCGACCCGCTGACACCGGGCGTGGGCGCCACGGACGGTGCCAAGCGCATCGCCCGTGCCGATGCCAAAGTGATTCTAAAGATCCCCGCTTTGCCGGTGTCCTATGGCGACGCGCAGCATTTCCTGGCGACCCTGGCGGGTCCGGTGGCGCCGCAAGGCTGGCGCGGCGCGCTGCCCATCACCTACCGCGTGGGCCCTGGCGCCACGCCGGTGCACCTGGCGGTGAGGTCCGACTGGAGCCAGAAGCCGGTCTATGACGTGATCGCCACCCTGCGCGGCGCGGTCCTGCCGGACGAATGGGTGGTGCGCGGCAACCACCATGACGGCTGGGTGTTCGGCGCCAGCGACCCGCTGAGCGGCCAGTCCGCCCTGCTGGCGGAGGCGCAGGCGATCGGCCAGATGGTGCATGCCGGCTTCAAGCCGAAGCGCACGATCATCTACGCGAGCTGGGACGGCGAGGAGCCTGGCCTGATCGGCTCCACCGAATGGGCGGAAACACATGCCGACGACCTGCGCCGCCACGCCGTCCTCTACATCAACTCGGACGAGAACGGCCGCGGCATACTTGATGTGGGCGGCAGCCCGGATTTCCGCCACTTCGCCAGCGGCGTCGCGTCCGACGTCATCGATCCGGAAACGAAAGTCCCGGTCGCCACCCGGCTGCGCGCGTATCTGCGTGTGCAGGCCAGTGAGCCGGGGGCGACGGCCCGCGAACAGGCTGACGCCAAGACCGCGGCCGATCCCACGCGCGACATTCCTGTGGCCGCGCTCGGTTCGGGTTCGGATTTCTCCAGTTTCCTGCAGCATCTCGGCCTGCCGGCGTTGAATTTCGGCTATGGCGGCGAAGGCGAGGCAGGCGGCGTGTATCACTCGGCCTATGACACCTGGGAGCATCACAGCCGTTTCGTCGATCCCGGCTTCGTCTATGACGCGCTGCTGGCCAAGACGGTGGGCCGCGCCGTGCTGCGCGCCGCGGACGCGCCCTTGCCGCTGCAGCGCGCTGGCGATTTCGCCGAAGCCGTTGGCGGCTACCTGTCCGAAATCCGCAAGCTTGCCGAGACCGGGCGGCAGGCGGCCGACGCGCAGGCCGTGCTGCTGCGCGACCACGCCTACCAGCTCGCCGCCGACCCCACCGAGCCGGGCCGGCCGCCAGCCGCCCTGGGGCCGGTGCCGTTCCTGGAATTTGCCCCTCTGGAGAACGCCACTGCCCGCCTGACGCGCAGCGCGCATGGCTACGACACGGCGCTGTCGCATGCCGGCGCGGCGCTTCCGCCTGACCGGCTGGCCCGGCTGGACGCGCTGATGCTGACGATCGACCAGACGCTGGCGCCGGAGACCGGCCTGCCCGGCCGGCCCTGGTACAGGAACCTCATGTTCGCTCCAGGCCGCTTCACTGGGTACCAGGCCAAGACCTTGCCTGCAGTGCGCGAGGCGATAGAGGAGCGGCGCTGGGCGGACGCGGATCGCTACGTGGGCATCACGGCGGCGGCATTGAACGCCTACAGCGACAGATTGGATGCGGCGCGGGCCGTTCTGGAAGAACGGTGAAAGATGTCTCTTGTCGAGGCGAAGCACCGTTGTCGCTATGGTGTCTCGGCCGGCGATGAGCCTGAACGGCCCCGACCTGAAACCCATCGATGTGGCAGTCTCGAAGTAAGTCGCTACGCCGCACCGCAGCGTCGCACTTGACGGACGGGGGTATGGAGCGCGCTCGGGCCGCGCTCGAATACCTCAGCTGAGCCGATGCGCAAAATGGCTTCTGCCATGCCGGATACACGTATCAACGGGAGTATTTTACCACCATCAAGTCGTGAAATTTAGGCAAAAAAACAAGCAGTCCTTTTTTGAAAAAAAGGACCAAAAAACTTTTGCTTCCTTTGCATTTGCAGCAGCCGGCTTCTTCCGGTTTTTTCGAGGCAGCTAGACCTGGGCAGGAAGCGGAACTTTTTCTTCTTTTTTAAAAAAGAAGGCCTTGTTCTGCTTGTTGAACGTAAATCTCGAAGCGGATTGGTATAAGTTACTCAAGAGGGCGTCGTCACGCCGGAGCGCCGTCTATCGAACTTGCTCGATGAGGAATTGGCGTGCTTTCGCCTGAATAGCTTCGGCCATGCTCCCTACGCCATTTCCCCGGTTCGTCGAAAGCGCCGCAATCAGGCCCAAATCCGCCAGAAATGTCGGCCGTGTTGCCAATATCTCAGCCGGAGAGCGGCCAGAGTAGACTTTCAACAGCATGGCGACCAGGCCAGAGACGATTGCCGCGTCGGATGCCCCTGCGAAGTAGAGCCGGCCATCATCCTGCCGCGCTTCCATCCAGACCTGGCTCTGGCAGCCAGGAATGCGGTGTGCATCGTCTTGCCAGTCTGCGGGGAAGGGCGGCAGCTGGCGGCCGAGTTCGATGATGAATTGGTAGCGGTCCAGCCAATCGTCGAAGACATCGAGCGACTCCCTGACGTCCTGGATCGCCGCTGCAGCCGTGGTCTCCTGTGGGTCCATGAAGGGTGCGGGCATGGCTCACGATGTGCGGATGCCGAGCGTCCAGGTCAACATATCCCGGCGATGGCCTCTCCGATGGCGAATCTCTCCGTCACCGAGTTGACATGGTCTATTGGCTCCCCTAGATACGCCTTCACCGACGCGTTG
>CAXUOA010000123.1:0-6544 GCA_964252625.1 uncultured Acetobacteraceae bacterium
GTCTTCATCGTCTGATCCTGGCTGCGGAACGGTGTCGGCGCGCGGGTCGGCGACCCGGCTGGCAACCAGCACGTCGATGCTCCCGGCGCCCGCGTCAAGAAGCGCGCGCGTGCAAGCCCGCGCCGTGGCGCCGGACGTGAGCACGTCGTCGATGAGCAGGATGCGACGGCCGGCTATCGCCGCGGCCCGGCCTGGCCGCACGGCGATGGCGCCGGTGAGCAACGCCGCCCGCTCGGCCGCCGGCAGGTTACGCAGCGGCTGGGTGACCCTGATGCGGCGCAGGGCGTCGGGCAGAGCCGGACGTCCGGTGCGCCTGGCCAGCGCCAGGGCCAGCAACGCGGACTGGTTGTAGCGCCGCTTCAGCAGCCGCCAGCGATGCAGCGGAACCGGAACCAGCAGGTCCGCCCGTGCCAGCAGCACCGCACCGGCCCTTTGCATGTGCAAGGCGAGGGTGGCCGCGATCTCCGTCCGGTCGGCATGCTTGAACGGCAGGATCAGGCCTTGCGACGCCTTGTCATACAGCAGCGCCGCCCGTGCCTCCCGCCAGGGCGGCGGGCTCGCCTGGCACGTCCGGCAGGCCGCCTCACCTTGCACCCCGAACGGCAACCCGCAGGAGGCGCAGAACGGCGCGGTGACGAAGTTCAGGCCGCGGAAACAGGTGGCGCAAAGCTGGCCGGGAGCACCCACGGCGCTGTCGCACGCGGCGCAGGTGGCGGGAAGCAGGAGATCAAGCGCGGTGCTGAACATGGGGCGATGGCGGCAATGTGCCTGGACGTGACGGAAGAATGCAGTCCTTTTTTCAGGTGGACCCGGAAATCTTTGCATTGATGACCGGGTCCCGGCGGGGTTTGGGGCCGGGCTTCCTTTCGTCCGGCCCCCACAGCGCCGGCTCATGCCAACCAGCCGTGCGGCTGACGCTTAGGAAGCAAGCAGTCCTTTTTTGAAAAAAAGGACCAAAAAACTTTTGCTTCCCGTCGCATCTGCAGCAGCCAGCCGCCTTAGGATTGATCGCGGCATTCCAGCCTGCGCAGGAAGCAAAAGTTTTTTGCTTCTTTTTTGCAAAAAAGAAGGCCTTACCTTGCTGGCCCAAACGCCAACCTCAAAACGGGCTGGTATAACGCAATGATCGAAGTGTTCGACAGACGCGCCGTGCGGCTGCATCGCGACCGGGCTACCACGCAGGTAGGCCGCGTCACGCCCATCCTGGCAGAGGTGGCCGAGCGGCTGCTGGACCGGCTGGATGACACCACGCACCGTTTCACCCAGGCACTCGACGTGGGTGGCCGGGGTGTGGTGGCGCCTCTGCTGCGCGCGCGCGGCATCGGCTGTGTCAGCCTGGATCTGTCGGCCCGCATGGCGGCGCGCAATGGCGGGCCTGCCGTGGCCGGCGACGAGGAAGCCCTGCCGTTTGCGCCGTGCAGCTTCGACCTGATCGTGGCCAACCTCTCGCTGCACTGGATCAACGACCTGCCTGGCGCCCTGATCCAGCTCCGTCTGGCGCTGCGGCCGGACGGCCTGCTGTTGGCCAGCCTGCCGGCCCTGGGCACGCTCGATGGCTGGCGCGCCACACTGACCGAAGCCGAAGCGCTTCTGAAAGGCGGCGCATCACCGCGCGTCTCCCCGTTTGCGGACCTGCAGGACTGCGCCGGGCTGCTGCAGCGCGCGGGCTTCGCGTTGCCGGTGGCCGATGCGGACGACATCGAGTTGCTCTACGCCAATCCGCTGGACCTGCCGGCCGACCTGCGCGCTGCCGGCGAGACCAACGCCGTAATGCTGCGTGACCGGCGCACCCCGCCGCGCGATCTACTGCCCGCCTCGCTGGCCGGCCTGCCGTCCCGGGACGGCCGGATGGCGGTCAGGCTGCGGCTGGCCATGCTGACCGGCTGGGCACCTGCCGAGAGCCAGCCGAAGCCGCTTCGGCCGGGATCGGGGGAGATCAGCCTTACGCGGGTGTTCGGGGAGAAATGAGCTTTCGGGCAGAGTCGCAAACCTACTTCCGGCCACGGGCTAGCGGACAAGATCTTCGGTTTGCAACAGCTCGTACGTCGCCGAACCCGGATCCGTCTCGGGAAGCATGTGGGTCGGCAGGCGCTGCCAGGATTGCACGACGAAGTCGTCCGGTCTGGCGGCCGGGTCGCCGGCCAGTTCACGCACGTGCTGCAATCCGTGGGCTATCCAGGTCTCGTCGTCCGGATCGGGCAGGTCGCCGCCGATGATGACGCCCACGCGCAGGCCCAGCGCGTGCATCTGGCGCGAGAACGGGGCGATGAGCCGCCCACCACCACTGCGCCACGCCACGTCCCAGTGCATGAAGGCGAGCGGGCGCCCGGTGAGCCGCTGGAACGCCTGGGCGAATGTCACGTAATCCGCGTTGAGCTGGGGTGCCGGTATGCGGTTGCCCGACAGCACTTCGGTGTCGCCGACCAGGATGTTCGGGAAATAACGTCGCATCGTGGCGACGTTGCGGGCGACACGCCCGGCCAGGGCCTCCACCGGAAAAGCGCAGTCGTTGGTGCCCCAGCTGCGCTCGTGACCGAACCAGACAGGTTCATCCATCGCCCAGTAGTCCAAGGTCAGGCCGAGCTTCTGCAACCGGCCGGCGACCCGGTCGACAATGTTCGGGCCGGCATAGCCCTCACCGCCGCCACATTCTCCCGGCGCATGCGCCACCGAGCCCATTTCGACGGCGAACCCTATATGGTGCCGGTGCACATCCCCGGCCACCGTGCGGATCATGTCGTCCGTGCCGCGCAACACGAACTGGGCGGACACCTTGAAGGCGGTCAGGCGGCTCTCGGCCCGCTGCCAGGGCGATCCCGGCGCGAACAGGGCCATGTAGTCTGCCGGCCCGTCGCGATGCTTGTCGTTCTGCGTGACGGGATCTTCGTCGGCCAGCCAGAACTGTGCTGCCGGCGCAGGCCGGCCCGCGAGCAACAGCAATGCGAACGACAGACAGACGATGCGGCGCATGGCGCTTCCTTCGGGTCGACACATGAGGTTTCGCCTGGGCCCTGCCAGCCGAAGCAGTTCGGTCAATCGATACACTGATACCAACCCGCTTTGGGATTCGGGCTTGGGCAAGCAAGAAAGGCCTTCTTTTTTGAAAAAAAGAAGCAAAAAACTTTTGCTTCCTGCGCCGGCTTCGCTGCCTCGATCAATCCGGAGGCGCCAAGCTGCTGCAAATGCGACGGGAAGTAAAAGTCTGTTGCTCCTTTTTTCAAAAAAGGACTGCTTGCTTTCATTGCGCCAGCCGCAAAACGATCTGGTATGAGGGCTTAACCCCCGTGCGACAGGATGGCATTACGTCAGTATGAAACAAATCGTCTCTGCGCCCGTAAACGCCCGCCAGATGGTTCTGGCGTTCGCCTTGTACGACGCAGGCAGAGGCCTCTCCTCGCTCACCAGCCAAATCGATTTCTCCGGTGTCACCCGGCGGCAGATCTATTTCAACACGCTCGGGCGCGCGCCAGGCCCGGCAGTCGCCGTGGATGGTCCCGACTTCAACCCGCGCGATGCAACCACGCTGGCACTGCACGGCGACGAATTCCAGATGAGGCTGCGCGAGATCGTTCTGAACGCGTTTCCGGACAAGCGCAGGCTGATCTTCGTGCACATTCCAAAATGCGCCGGCACCGACATGCAGACGACGCTGGAGCGGCATTACCCTTCGCTCAACCAGCATCTCTGCCAACCCGACGTGACCAGCCGGCCGGTGTTGTTCGAGCATCTGCAGAAATTCGCCGTCGGTGTCGCTCTGGCGGACAGCATCGCCGTCTGCGGCCACCAGTCATTGCGCTGGTACCTGGACCGCGCCCTCGTGCGGTTCGAGGATGACGTGTTCACCTTCGTGCGCCACCCGCGCGACATCCTGTACTCCTACGTCTCGTTCATCCTCACCCGTGCCGTGGCCAATGCCGGCAACGAGCGGCGCGACGTGGCACACTGGCTGTCCGAAATCGGGCTGGAGTCGCTGGAGCCCAACCCGTCCGCGGCCTACCTGGCGAAAGTGGGCCGGCTGCTGTTGCGCAAACGCAAGCCGAACATCGTTTGCAACTATCTCGGGACCGGTACTGCAGAGTCGGCTTTCGTGGCGATGCGGCAATCCGACATCGAGGTTACCGATACGGCGCGCTACTCGGCGTGGCGGCAGCGCAGGTTCGGCTTCGAGCCGGCACAGCGGGTCAATCCGTCCAAGCCGCTCTTCACCCCTGAGATCGCGACCAAGGCGGACCGCGCCCTGATCGAGGAGATGATCGCCGAGGACATGATCGTCTACGAAGCCGTGCAGGACAGGCTGCGCGCGCAGGACGGGCTCTCGGTGCGCGGACGGGTGTTCGGGTGAGGCCGTGCGCCCGGCGCAGGCCCGCGGCGCCGCGCGCCTTGCTGCAGCCCTAGAGCATCATCCGATCGACCGGGGTCACCTGTCGGATAAAGATGCTCGCAACATCAATTAGCTAGAGCACTTGCAGTGAGCCCTTGCGAACGGAAAATGCTCTAGTCGGCCAGCGCCTGCATCGTGCCGGACAGGCTTGGCGCGGCGGTGGCGACGCACACGCGGTTGCGTCCGGAGATCTTGGCTTCGTACAACGCGCTGTCCGCAGCTTCGAACAACGATGCCGGCGATTGGGCCGGCATGACGAGCGTGCTGGCCACGCCCGCGCTGACGGTCACCAGGCCGTGCGGGCCCAGGCCCGAATGGGGCAGCTCCAGGCGTTGTATGGCCAGACGCATGCGTTCGGCCACGTCCGCGCAATTGGCTTCGGACAGCGACGGCAGCAGCACGGCGAACTCTTCGCCGCCCAGCCGGGCCACGAGGTCGGTAGTGCCGCGCAACTGCTCGCGCAGGCAGACGGCGATCTTCTTGAGGCAGCTATCGCCTGCCGCGTGGCCGTAGAAATCGTTGAAAGCCTTGAAGCGATCCACGTCGATGACGATCAGGCCGAGCCGGGCGCGGAATTTCTCCGTGCCGGCCTTGTCGACGGTCTTCTCCGTGGAGGCTTCCTGTGCCCAGGCGGTGGTCAGCCAGGTATCGTAGGCACGGCGGTTCGCCAGGCCGGTGAGCGGATCGCGTTTGGCCAGCTCGTCGAGTTCCATGTTGCGCAGCGAGAGGTCCTGCCGTTGCAGGCGTTCGCGCAATATCATCAGGTAGCTGCGCCGGTGCGCACGCTCCAGCCGCCGGTTGGCGAGCATGAGGTAGGCAGCGATGACGGAGGCGATGACGACGAGGCTGCGCTGTTCGTCGCTCGCGATGTCCGGACGCGCGTGCAGGGCCAGGGCATAGCCCAGCACGATGAGTATCGCAGCGGCAAGCGCATAGGGGAAGCGAAGCTGGACGCCTATGGTGCTGTAGACCAGCAGCACGGCGATGCTGGAGACGAAAAGCGGCGGGTAGGTACCGCGGCTGATCGCGAAGAGGTATATCGTGACGCAGATGCAGACGGTGTTTGCCAGCAGGATGAGCGATTCGCGCAGCGCAGGCGGCGGTCGTAGCCACATCAACGCCGAGATGGCGAAACCGAGCGGCATCGAGATTTCCAGGTACAGCAGGCGGCACTGCCCTGCCACGTCCGGCACGTTCGCTTGCAGGACGGGAAACAACAGGGTGCCGAACAGGAAGCCGAGCGCGCTGGAGACCATCATGGAGCGGCTGCGCTCGGCCCCGGTATCAGCCTCGAAACGCTGTTCCAGCCTGGGCGGAAACCGTAGGGCAAGCCGATGCGCGGGAGCGTTCAGCCAGCCGTCGATCAGCTCCTCCAGCATTGGCCCCCACCACGATGATCGGTCGTCAGCCCACGCGGCGGGCGACAGACCATCCTAATAGACGATCCATGCTAGCAAAGTGTAAACGAACCGGTCGGCTGCCTCTATTTTGCGCCTGTGCTGTGGCCGTTATGTTCAACGCAGGCGTGCAAGCGCGCCATCCAGGCGTTCGATTTCGCGTCCTGCCTCGCGCGCCCGCTCGCGGTTCTCCTCGACCACCTCTGGCTTTGCGCGCGCCACGAAGTCGGCATTGTCCAGCTTGCGCAACACCTTGTCGCGGTCGCCGGCGGCGCGGTCGCGCTCGCGTGCCAGCCTGGCACGCTCCGCATCGAGGTCGATGAGCCCGGCCAGAGGCAGGAACAGGATCGCCTCGTCCAGCACGATCTGCGCGCTGCCGGATGGCGGGTCGGCAGGCGCAGGCGTGATGGCGGAGACACGGGCCAGGCGGGCGGCGGCATCTGCCCACCGTGCCGCGCGCGCCTGTGTCTCGGGTGCGGCGTCGCGCAGCAGGACCGGCGCCTTTACCGAGGGCGGCACGCCCATCTCGGCGCGCACTACGCGTATGACGGTTATGAAGCGTATCACCCAGTCGATCTCGTCGCGCGCCGCCGCGTCGCCCAGCGCGGCAGGTGTGGGCCAGGGGGCGCGTATGAGGCTGAGCTTCGCGCCGAAGCCGAAGCCGCCCCACAGGGCTTCGGTGACGAACGGGGCGGCGGGGTGCAGCAGGCGCAGCAGCACGCCCAGCACGTGGGCGGCGGTGGCGCGCAGCTCGTCCTTCTCCGCG
>CAXUOA010000123.1:6554-8597 GCA_964252625.1 uncultured Acetobacteraceae bacterium
GAGCAGGACCGGCTTTGCCAGCTCCACGAACCAGTCGCAGAAGATGTTCCAGGTGAAGCGGTAGCAGGCGGCGGCGTATTCGTCGAAGCGGTAGGCGGCAAGGGCCGCGTCGGCTTCGGTGATGGCCGTGCTGGTGGCGTCCAGCAGCCAGCGGCAGAGCGGCGTCGTGGCGCCAGCGGGGTCAAAGCCGGGCACCGGCGCCACGCCGTTCATCTCGCAGAAGCGCGCGGCGTTCCACAATTTGGTGACGAAGCTGCGGGCGTCGGCCACGCGGGCCGCACCGAGCTTGATGTCGCGGCCGGGGCCGGTGAGCTGGCAGACGGCGAAGCGCAGCGCGTCTGCACCGTATTCGTCGATCAGGCTCAGCGGGTCGATGCCGTTGCCCTTGGACTTGCTCATCTTCTGGCCGCGCTCGTCACGCACCAGGCCGTGGATGACCACCGTGCGGAACGGCACGTCGCCCATGAAGTGCAGGCCCATCATCATCATCCGGGCGACCCAGAAGAAGATGATGTCGAAGCCGGTGACCAGCACGTCGGACGGGTAGTGCCGCGCCAGCATGTCCGTGCGTTCCGGCCAGCCAAGGGTGGAGAACGGCCACAGGCCGGAGCTGAACCAGGTGTCCAGCACGTCCTCGTCCTGGGTGAGCGCGGTGGGCTGGCCTAATTGCGCGGCCGCCTGGGCGTGCGCCTCGTCCGCCGTGCGGGCGACGAAGACCTGGCCATCCGGCGCATACCAGGCGGGGATGCGGTGGCCCCACCAGAGCTGACGGCTGATGCACCAGGGCTTCAGCTCGCGCATCCAGGCAAAGAAGGTGTTCTCCCACTGCTTCGGCACGAAGGCGATGCGGCCGTCCTCCACCGCGGCCACCGCGGGGCCAGCCAGCCCCTGGGCGTCGCAATACCATTGCAGCGTGAGCAGCGGCTCGATGATGACGCCGGAGCGGTCGCCATGCGGCACCTGGTTGGTGTGCGGCTCCGTGCGCTCAAGCAGGCCCAGGCGGTCCAGCTCGGCCACGATGGCGGCGCGCGCGGCCTCGCGGCCCAGCCCTTCCAGCGTGCGGGTGAAGTCCGGGTCGGCCAGGCCGGGGACGGCATGCAGCTCGATCTCGGCCAGCGTGACCTGCGCCTGGCGGTCCAGCACGCTCGGCATCGGCAATGCGTGGCGCTGGCCCACCTCGAAATCGTTGAAATCATGCGCCGGCGTGATCTTCACCGCGCCGGTGCCCTTCTCAGGATCCGAGTAGGTGTCGGCCACGATCGGCACGCGGCGGCCGGTGAGCGGCAGGATCACGTGGCGGCCGACAAGGTGGGTGTAGCGCGCGTCTTCCGGGTGCACGGCGACCGCGGTGTCGCCCAGCATGGTTTCCGGCCGCGTGGTGGCTACGGTCAGCGTGGCGCCGTCTTCGCCTTCTACGGGGTAGCGTATGTGCCAGAGACTGCCGCGCAGTTCCTTCGTTTCTACCTCAAGGTCAGAGATGGCAGACTGGAATTTCGGGTCCCAGTTCACCAGGCGGCGGGCGCGGGTGATCAGGCCCTGGCTGTGCAGGGTGACGAACACGTGGCGCACGGCGGCATTCAGGCCGTCATCCATGGTGAAGCGCTCGCGCGCCCAATCCACAGACGCGCCGAGGCGCCGCATCTGCTGGGTGATGGTGCCGCCGGACTCGGCCTTCCATTGCCAGACGCGCTCCAGGAACGCGTCACGGCCGATCTGCTGGCGGGTGGTCTGCTGCTTTGCCAGCTCACGCTCGACCACCATCTGGGTGGCGATGCCGGCGTGGTCCGTGCCTGGCTGCCACAGCGCGTCGCGTCCGCGCATGCGCATCCAGCGGGTCAGCGTGTCCTGCAGGATGAAATTGAGCGCGTGGCCCATGTGCAGGCTGCCGGTGACGTTCGGCGGCGGGATCATGATGGTAAAGGGCGCGCCGCCGGCGTGGCCGGCGGCGAAGCTGCCTTCGCGTTCCCAGCCTTCGTAGAGGGGCTGTTCTTCGCGGGCGTGGTCGAAGGATTTATCGAGCAAGGAAGCAAGGCCTTCTTTTTT
>CAXUOA010000124.1:0-5075 GCA_964252625.1 uncultured Acetobacteraceae bacterium
ACCCTGGCCCACGCGCTGGCGCAGGCGGGCGGCCGCGTCCTGCTGGCGGACGGTGATTTCGGCCTGGCCAACATAGACGTCCAACTCGGCCTCAACCCGGCCTGCGACCTGGCTGGCGTGCTCTCCGGCCGCGTGCCCCTGGCGCAGGCCGCCACCCACGTCCCGGCCTGCGGTTTTCACGTCCTGCCCGGCCGCTCCGGCTCCGGCTCCCTGGCCGCGCTGCCGCCGGCCACCCTGGACTGGCTGCTGGACGGCCTGGCCACCCAGGATTACGCCACCCTGCTGGTCGATCTGGGCGCCGGGCTGGACGCCGCGAACCGCCGGCTGGCCGCCTGGGCGGACACGCTGTTCGTGGTGGCCACCGACGAGCCCACGTCGCTGACCGACGCCTACGCCGTGCTGAAACTGCACGCGGCCGATTGCGCCGCGTCCGGGCAGGCGCCGGATGCCCGCGTGGTGGTGAACCAGGCCGCCACAGCCGCCAGCGGCGAGCGCACATTCGCCACACTGGCGCGCGCCTGCACGCAGTTCCTGGGTGCCGCCCCTGCGCTCGCCGGGATCATCCGGCGGGATGACCGGGTGCGCGACGCGATACGCCGGCAGACGCCTTTGCTGACGCGGCACCCGAACTGTCCGGCGGCGCTGGATGTCTGCAGGATTGCGGGGGGGACGGTAGGCAAGGAAGGCCTTCTTTTTTGAAAAAAAGAAGCAAAAAACTTTTGTCTGCGCTGTCGCGGACCTGACCGGTGAGTCCGCGACAGCGGAGTGAGAGTTTTTTGCTTCTTCTTTGCAAAAAAGAACGCCTTCCTTGCCTTGCCTTGCTCGCCTCGCTACCACCCGCCTCGTGACAGTATCGAACGTAAAGAAAGTCGTCCTCGCCTACTCGGGCGGCCTGGATACCAGCGTCATCCTCAGATGGTTGCAGTCCACCTACCGCTGCGAGGTGGTCACCTTCACCGCCGACCTCGGCCAGTCCGTGGAAGATGCCGGCGCCGAGCTGGACGCCGCAAGACGCAAGGCCGAGCAGGCCGGCGTGCGCGAGATCTTCGTCGAGGACCTGCGCGAGACGTTCGTGCGCGACTTCGTCTTCCCGATGTTCCGCGCCAACACGCTCTACGAGGGGCAGTACCTTCTCGGCACGGCGATCGCACGGCCGCTGATCGCGCAGCGCCAGATCGAGATTGCCGAGGCGGTGGGCGCGGATGCGGTCGCCCATGGTGCGACCGGCAAGGGCAACGACCAGGTGCGTTTCGAGCTGGCCTATTATGCGCTGAAGCCGGACGTGCGGGTGATCGCACCCTGGCGGGAGTGGGAGCTGACCAGCCGCACCCGCCTGCTGGAATTCGCCGACGCGCACCAGATACCGGTGACGCGCGACAAGAGGGGTGACGCGCCGTTCTCGGTGGACGCCAACCTGCTGCACTCGTCGTCCGAGGGCAAAATCCTGGAGGACCCCGCGACACCGCCGGACGAGATGGTGTTCCAGCGTACCATCAGCCCGCAGGACGCGCCGGACTGCGCCACGCTCGTGGCGGTCGATTTCGAGGCGGGCGACCCGGTGGCGATCGACGGCGTGCGCCTGTCGCCGGCCGCCGTGCTGACCCGGCTGAACGAGCTGGGCCGGGCAAACGGCATCGGCCGGCTGGACCTGGTGGAGAACCGCTTCGTCGGCATGAAGTCGCGCGGCATCTACGAGACGCCCGGCGGCACCATCCTGCTGGCGGCACATCGTGGCATCGAGTCCCTTACGCTGGACCGCGAAGCGGGCCACCTGAAGGACAGCCTGATGCCGCGTTACGCCTCGCTGATCTATAACGGCTTCTGGTTCTCGCCGGAGCGCCGCATGCTGCAGGCGCTGATCGACACCAGCCAGGCCAGCGTCAGCGGCCAGGTCCGGCTGCAGCTCTACAAGGGCACCGCCACCGTGGTGGGGCGCGAGAGCCCAAACAGCCTGTACTCCACCAAGGTGGTGACGTTCGAGGACGACCAGGGCGCCTATGACCAGGTGGATGCGCAGGGGTTCATCAGGCTGAACGCGCTGCGGCTGCGGCTGGGTGCCAGCGCGGGGCGGCACGGCGGCGCGCTCTGAAGCCCCCCGCCGTAATTTCGCCGCTAAAAGGCTGTCGCGTGGCGGAATGCACACGGGGCCAGCAATAGAAGCGGTATCCGCCTCAAGTCCATGTGAGTTGGCTTGTTATCTCAGCCAAGCGGAAGCCAACCTGCTGCCTTTCCGCGTTGCCGCGTAAGTGCATACTCCTCCGACACGCCGATTCACCACGCAATCTGGAACCCGACCCTGCTTCTGACCCGCAACCCCGGTGGCGCCGACCGTCCGCTGCAGCCCGACCCCGGGCTGCCGGGTCAGGGGCTGCCGCGCATGACGCGCGCCGTCTCCACCCGCGTGCTGGTCGATCTCAGCCATGCCGCGGACGGCTATGTGGGCGTGGCGCAGGATTTGCGGCTGATCTTCGCCATGCTGTGCGCCATTCCCACGGTCGAGGTCTCCGGACTGCTCATGCCGACCGGCCGCCACGACCTGCCGCATGTGCGGCCCGGCCGGGCCGACGCCGCGGCGCTGACGGCGGCCGTGCTGCACTGGATGGAACGCAACTGGGAACGGCCGGAGCGCCATAATTTCCCGTTCAGCATCGTGCAGCGCGCACAGACGTTGCGCCAGATCGTGCGCACCCGCCACCAGCTCCTGCCACTCGACGACCGCGGGCAGCTGAACGCGCTCTGGCGCGTGCTGTTCGCCAAGACGCTGGCGCCGGACCAGCGCGCCAGGGTGCTGGCGCAAAGCTTCTTCGCCACCGACCTGTCGGTCAGCTCCATCATCGATCTGTGCGCCCACCCGCCGGTTCCCCTGCGCAAGCAGCTTGCGGCAGGCGGTTTCGACGCGGTGCTGTTCTGCATGCCGCGCCCGGTGCGCCTGCCGCCGGGCGTGCGCCAGATCGTGCGCTTCCACGATGCGGTGCCGGTGACGGACACCGATACGGTGCTCGGCTGGAAGGTGGCGCTGGCCCATTCCCGCCTGGTGCGCGCCTGCGCCAGGGATGCGATCTTCGTCTGCAACTCGCCGCAGAGTCTGGAGAGCCTCGTCAGCCTGGACCCCAGCCGTGCCGAACGGGCCGTGGTCATACCCTGCGCCGTGGCGCCCGCCGACCTCGCGGCCGACGGGATCGACCTGTGCGCGGTCGTGCGGCGTCACCTGCGCTTCCAGGCGCTAGGCGGCCGTCCCGATGGCAGCGAGATCACCACGGCGCCGCCGGGATGGCAGCCGCCCACACCGGACATGCGCTACGTGCTCAGCGTATCGACCCTGGAGCCGCGCAAGAACTTCCCCGGCCTGGTACGCGGCTGGGAGCGGGTGATCTCGCGCAGCGATCCCGATCTGCGCCTGATCATCGTGGGCGGGCCCGGCTGGCGGGAGGAGACCGCACTGGCCGAGATGCGCCCCGGCGTGGAAAGCGGCCGCATCCTGCACCTGCAAAGCCTGCCGCAGGAGGAGCTGCAGGCGCTGATGCGCGGCGCTGCCTGCTTCGCCTTCCCATCGTTCAACGAGGGTTTCGGCTACTCGCCTATCGAGGCCATGCAGGCCGGCGCGCCTTGCCTGGTCTCCGACCTGCCGGTGTTCCGCTGGATTTTCGGCGACGCGGCAATCTATGTCGATCCTTACGACACCGATGCGATAGCCACGGGTATCGAGCGGCTGACGAGCAAGCCTGGCTGTGCGGAGCTGGTAGCCGGGCTGCGTGCCAGGAGCGAGCGGGTGTTGGTACGCTTCCGCCCGTCGGCCGTACGCCAGGCCTGGGACGATCTTCTCGGCGGGCTTTCCGGGCGCGTCAACGGCTGGTAGGCGGCCGCGGCGGCAAGCACTCCCGCGTCCGAAAATAAAGGAGCGCGAACCTGGCCGAGACCGGAGGCGGCGGCCTTGACGGAATGCTCGTGCGTGGGAGCGCACCAGCCCCAAGCTGCAAAGCACCGGTGCCCTTATCCGTGACGGACAGATCGCAAAACCGCTGGCGACATTAACGAACAGGGTCGTCGCACAATCCGGAAAGGCTGACCGACGCGGATGGTACGGACGGCATGCAGGCGCGTGGCAGATTGCCCGACATTTGTAACGAAATACGCTTGCCCGCATGTCTTTTGGACAGGAGTGGAAAATCTCTTCCTGATTTTCAACCTGAAATCCTGCTCGCATCACAATATGCGCGTCAGCAATCTGTAATTGGCGGACAGGCGTAAAAGCTGTTGTATTGGCTCCACTGCGTTGCACAATAGACTGGTGCGGCGTGGATGGCGTGAACGCGGCACTGTATCGCCGGAGGCAGAATGATCAGAGGTGCAATCGAGGTCGCGCAAACAGCCCGTGTTGCTGGCTGGCTCTATTCGGCGACGCATTCGTTGCGTGACAAGACCGTATTGGCGTTTGTGGGCCAGCGCTGCGTGGGCACGGGCAAGGTGGAGCATTTTCGCCAGGACTTGCTGGATGCCAAGCTGGGCGACGGCTATTGCGGCTACGACTTTCCCGTCCGGCTTGCCGAGGGCGACACCGCCGGCTCGATGGTCGTACGGCTCCAGTTTTCCGACATGGCGCTGATCCAGCCGCGCAGCCGCGTCGCCGGCGCGGGCGACCACGCCGCCGGTGCCCCCGATCTCGGCGCCATTCCGCCCGCCAGCGTGTCCTGGATGATGGACCACGGCATGCTCGAACAACCGGAATACGATTTTTTGAAGGGCGTGCAGACGACGGGCGCCTATGAACGCGGATTGCGCGCCGGCAAGCGCGGGACCGGATCTGAGGGCACCGCCAGCCCGCCGGATCCTGCAACCGTCGCGCAGGAAATGCTCGGGCTGGTTCTGCTGTCCGATGCACGGATCGTGCGCACGGCTGTCGCCGCCGTGTCCGAGCTTGTGGCCAACCCCGCCTTGCTGCGCCGCGCCGGCGCTCCCGTGGCCGCGTTGTGGAGCGCGGAGCGCGGCCGCCTCCTGCTGGAGGAGCGCTCGCATCTGGCCGGCCCGGGGGGGGCGCGGCCCGTGGCGGGCGCGCCGCCCCGGGGCCCCCGGAAGAC
>CAXUOA010000124.1:5085-8593 GCA_964252625.1 uncultured Acetobacteraceae bacterium
CGGACGCATTCTGCTGGAAGAGCGCTCGCACGTGGCCGGACGCGCCCCCGACGGCCCGGTTGCCGAGCCGCAGCCCGGCAGCCTCGAATACAGCTTCGGCCCGGACCGGCTGTTGTTCGTGCACAGGGACTGCCGCTTTGCCCCCCTGGGCCCGGCGCCTGCGTCCGGCATCATGTTGTTTACCGTAGCCGGCGCGGAAAAAGCGGCTACGCAAAAGAAGCCGGTGCAGGTAAAGGCCGCGTAACTAAAGGCTGAGGCGTCAGATTGGGCGAACTCTCGATCCGGCTGGCGGTGCCCGATGACGCGCGGGCTTTGGCCCTGCTCGGCGCCGCCGCCATGCTGGAGACGTATGCCGAGCTGGTGGACGGTCCGGACATCCTGGCGCATTGCGCGAACCGGCATGCCGTGGCCGTCTACACGGCTTGGCTGGCCGACCCGCAAATCGTCGTCTGGATTGCCGAGACCACCCGGCGCAATGCCGTCGGCTACCTGGTGCTGATGCCTGCCGCGCTACCCACCGACGCTCCGCATCCCGAGGACCTGGAGGTGCAACGCATCTACGTGCTCTCCCGCTACCACGGCACGGGCATCGGCCACGCGCTGATGTCGCGTGCGATGGACGAGAGTGCGCGGCGCGGGGCGCGCGCTGTGGTGCTGGGCGTGCTCAAGCGGAACACGCGCGCCCTGGCTTTCTACCGCAGGCAGGGATTCTATGAGACAGGCACACGGGTGTTTCAGGTTGGAAGCGCGCGGTTCGACGACTTCGTGTTGAGCAAGACACTTCGCGTTTGACATTTGCACAAGGAAGCAAGGCCTTCTTTTTTGTAAAAAAGAAGCAAAAAACTTTTGCTTCCTGCGCATGTTTCACTGTTTCGACCAATCCAAAGGCAGCTGGCTGCTGCAAATGCGAAGGGAAGCAAAAGTTTTTTGGTCCTTTTTTTCAAAAAAGGACTGCTTGCTTTCTAAGTGTCAGCCGCAAGACTGGTTGGCATCACTTCCGCCGCTGGCTCTCCGTCCGCAACTGCCCGCAAGCCGCCAGGATGTCCTGCCCGCGCGGCGTCCGTATCGGCGAGGCAAACCCGGCCTCCATCACGATCTTCGAAAACCGGTGCAGCGCATTGCCGCTGCTCGGCTCGTAAGAACTCCCGGGCCAGGGATTGAACGGAATCAGGTTCACCTTCGCCGGGATGCCGGCGATCAGGCGCACCAACTCGCGCGCTTCCGCCTCGCTGTCGTTGACACCGCGCAGCATGACGTATTCGAACGTGATGCGCCGCGCATTGGTGGCGCCCGGATAGCGGCGGCAGGCGTCCAGCAATTCGGCGATCGGGTATTTGCGGTTCAGCGGCACCAGCTCGTCGCGCAGGTCGTCACGCACGGCATGCAGCGAGACGGCGAGGTTCACGCCAAGTTCGGCGCCGGCGCGGTCCATCATCGGCACCACGCCGCTGGTGGACAGCGTGATGCGGCGACGCGACAGGCCGATGCCCTCGCCGTCCATGACGATGCGCATCGCGCGCGCCACGTTCTCGTAGTTGTACAGCGGCTCACCCATGCCCATCAGCACGATCGTGCTGAGCAGACGCGGCGTCTCACCCTGCGGGCTTGGCCACTCGTTGTAGCTGTCGCGCGCGGCCATGAACTGGCCCACGATCTCCGCCGGCCCGAGATTGCGCACCAGGGTCTGCGTGCCGGTATGGCAGAACCGGCAGGACAGCGTGCAGCCGACCTGGCTGCTGATGCAGACGGCACCCCGGTCCTGCTGCTGGTCGGGGATATAGACGGTCTCCGCCTCTTGCCCGTCGCGGAAGCGGAACAGGAATTTGCGCGTCTCGTCCGTGCTGGTCTGCACGGTGGCGGCTACCGGCCGGCCAATGACGAAACGCTCGGTGAGCCTGGCCTGCAGCGGCCTGGCGATCGAGCTCATGGCGGCGAAGTCGGTGGCGCCCTGGTGGTAGATCCAGTGCCAGAGCTGCTTCACCCGGAACGGCTTTTCGCCGATGGCGGCGATCTCGGTTGCCAGCTCTTCGCGCGAGAGGCCGACCAGGTCCCGCCGGCCATCGGCCAGCACATGCGGCGGCGGGTTGAACAGCGCGGATTTCGCCAGGATGCGCGTGCGCTCGGCCTCGGTGAGCTCGGCGCTGACCGCGGCACGCGGCTGGGCAGCGCCGGGCGGCAGCGCGTTCATGCGGGGCAGGCCTTGGACATGGCGGCCAGCGCCTCGGCGAAACCCTTCAGGCTGAAACGGTCACTGGCGGTGACGCCGCGGGGGCCGGGCAGGCGGGCATATACGCTGGCTTCATGGCCGAAGGTGGTGATGGCGGCCGCGTTGTCGTGCGCGAAGGCGGAGCGGCCGGCGATATAGAACAGCATGCGCGTGCTGCCGGCCTGCAGCGGCGCGTCCTCGTGGCCGGACAGCACGAAGCCGGCGCTGATCGCCACCACATCGTGGCTGCGCGGCCGGCGGGTGACGCTGAGCACCACGTCGCCGCGGCCGGGGATGCGTTGCGGGCTGGCTTCCGGCCGGGTGAAGGCGAAGCAGGTGGTGCCGCCGTCTTCGGCATGGGTCGCCGCCTGCCACTGGCCGAACTTGCCAATGGCATGCGGGCGCACCGGCTGCGCCAAGGCGGGCGCGGCCAGGCAGATGATGAGGGCGGGCAGGGCGGCGCGCATTGGCGGAGAGATACGGCTGGGGAAGCGGTAGGGCAAGGAAGGCAAGGCAAGCAGTCCTTTTTTGAAAAAAAGGACCAAAAAACTTTTGCTCCCCACGCCTGCACCACGGCGCGGCCCGACTCTGCCAGCATGCGTCTCTGCAGGACCGGCGCTCGCCCTGATGCCGGCGTCAGGTGTAAAAGTTTTTTGCTTCTTTTTTTCAAAAAAGAAGGCCTTGCCTTCACTTCCAATCCGGCTGCATACGCCGGAACACCGGGTCCCCATGCCGCGCCGGGCCTGCCGGCTGCACCGCCCCGCCGCTGGCCACCGGCCGGTCCGCAAACCGGCCGTGCTGGATCAGCCGGTCATACAGCACCAGGGCGCCGGCCACGGAGAGATTGAGCGCGAACCGCGTGGGGATGCGCACCACGTGCCGGCAGCGCGCCAGCATGGCGGGCGACAGGCCCGCGCGCTCCGGCCCCAGCACATAGGCGGCGCGCAGCGGGTGGCGGAAGCTCGGCAGGTCGGCCGCCTCGTCCAGCAGCTCCACGCCGACCAGGGCGCAGCCGCCCGGCAGCGTCATCTCGTCCAGCGAGGCGAACCGGTAGAACGGCACGTGCGCCGGCGTGTCCGCGGTGTCCGACGTGCGGCCGGCGCGGGCGTCCCAGCCGGCGCCCACGGAAAAGCAGAACGCGGCGCCGAAGGCGTGGGCGGTGCGCAGAAGGGCGCCGATATTGGCGGATTTGGAGACGCCCTCGGCGCCGATGGCGAAGTAGCCACGGGGGGTTTGCATCGGCAAGAAAGGCCTTCTTTTTTGAAAAAAAGAAGCAAAAAACTTTTGCTCCCTGTCGGCGAG
>CAXUOA010000125.1:0-8381 GCA_964252625.1 uncultured Acetobacteraceae bacterium
GACCCTGGCCGGGCTGCTGTTCCTGTGGGACCTCGGGCTCTGGGCGCCGATGGTGGCGACTCTGGTGCTGGTGGTGATCTCCACGCTCGCCGCCGTGCTGATTGGCCTGCCGCTCGGCATCGCCGCCGCGCTGAACCGCCGCGCCTGGCGCCTCGCCGCGCCCTGCCTGGACGTGATGCAGACCATGCCGAGCTTCGTCTACCTGATCCCCGCCATCCCGTTTTTCGGCCTGGGCGCGGTGTCCGCCTGCTTCGCCACCGTGATCTTCGCCGCCCCGCCCACCGTGCGGCTGACGGCGCTGGGCATTCTGCAGGTGCCGCACGAACTGACCGAGGCGGCCGACGCGTTCGGCTGCACCCCCTGGCAGAAATTGGTGAAAGTGCAGCTGCCGAACGCGCTGCCCACCATCATGGCGGGGATCAACCAGACGATCATGCTGGCGCTGTCCATGGTGGTGATCGCGGCGATGATCGGCGCGGGCGGGCTGGGGCGCGAGGTTTGGAGCGCCATCCAGCGGCTCGAGGCTGGGCGTGGGTTCCAGGCGGGGATTGACATTGCGGTGCTGGCGGTGATCCTGGATCGCGTCACGCATGCTATGGCGCGGCGGTTGCAAGCGGGGTGAAGGAAGCAAGGCCTTCTTTTTCGAGAAAAAGAAGCAAAAAGCTTTTGCGAGCGCTGTCGCGGACATCTGAAACGATACGTATCCACAACGCGCGCCTTACGGAGACAAAAGTTTTTTGGTTCTTTTTTTCAAAAAAGAACCGCTTGCTTACTTTCGAGGCCCAGCCATGAAGCGCAGAACCCTTCTCCTGGGCGCCGCCGCCCTGGCCACCGTAGCCGCCGGCAAGCAGCCCGTCCGCATCGCCTATGTCGAGTGGTCGGATTCCATCGTGGCCACCAACATCCTGGCCGCCGTACTGCAGGGCATGGGCCACGAGGTCACGCTCATCCCGGTCTCGGGTGCCGCCATGTGGCAGGCGGTCGCCACCGGCGACGCGGATTGCATGGTGGCCGCCTGGCTGCCGACGACGCACGCCGCTTACTACGCGAAACTGCACGACCAGGTGGACCTGATCGGGCCCAACCTCGCCGGCGCCCGGATCGGCTGGGCGGTGCCCGCCTACGCGAAGCTGAACGCCATCGGCGACCTGAAGACGCAGGGCGGCCTGGTGGACAACAAGGTGATCGGCATCGACGCCGGCGCCGGGCTGATGCGGGCGTCGGAAACGGCGATCAAGGCGTACGGCCTCGACAACATCACGCTGGTCGACGGCAGCGACGCCACCATGGTGGGCGCGCTGAAGGAGGCGGTCGGCCGCCGCCAGCCTATCGTGGTCACCACCTGGACGCCGCACTGGATCTTTGCCGCGTATCAGCTGAGATATCTGGCCGACCCGAAATTCGTGCTCGGCGGCCCGCAGACGGTCAACACCGTGGCGCGCCTGGGCCTGAAGGCGGACATGCCGGACGTCTATGGGGTGCTCGCCCGGTTCAGGCTAACGATGGAGGCCGAGCAGGCGGTGATGTTGCAGAACCAGGCGCGTGGCGCCGCCCCCGCAGCGACCGCCGCCGCCTGGGTGGCGGCGAACCCGGCCACGGTTGCCACATGGCGCAACTGAGCTCGAGTGGAGCGTAGGTGATGGTCTTCGACGTGATCGTGGTGGGCGGCGGCGGCATGGGCAGTGCCGCGGCCTGGCAGCTGGCCCGGCGCGGCCAGCGCGTGCTGGTGCTGGAGCGTTACGACATCCCGCACGCGCACGGCTCCTCGCACGGCATCAGCCGCATCATCCGCCTGCCCTATTACGAGGACCCCGCCTACGTCCCGCTGCTCCGCAGGGCGTACGCGCTGTGGCGGGAAGCCGAGGCGGCGAGCGGCCGCGAGCTGCTGGTCACCACCGGTTCGATCGACGCGAGCCCGGAATGGGACCCGCTGTTCCAGGGTGCGCTCGCCTCCGCCCGGTTGCACGACCTGGAGCACGAGGTGCTGACCGGCGGGGCGGTGAACGACCGTTTCCCCGGCTACCGCTTGCCGGCAGGCCATCGCGCGGTGTTCCAGCCCGATGGCGGCCTGGTCGCGAGCGAGCGCGCCGTTGTGGCCCACACCGAGCTGGCGCAGGCGAACGGTGCTGTGGTGCACGCGCGCGAGCAGGTGCTGGGCTGGCAGGCGGCCGGTAGCGGCGAAGGCGTGACCGTCACCACCGGCCGTGGCCGCTACGAGGCGGGGCGTCTGGTGCTGACCGCCGGCGCCTGGATGGAGGATCTGGTGCCGCTGCTCGCCGGACGGGCGGTGGCCGAACGCCAGGTGCTCGCCTGGCTGCAGCCGCACGCGCCCGGGCTGTTCACCGTGGACCGTTTCCCCGTGTTCAACCTGCAGGTCGAGGAAGGCCGCTATTACGGCCTGCCGATCTACGAGGTGCCCGGCTTCAAGTTCGGCCGCTACCATCACCTGGGCGAGGTCGGCCATGCCGACGCGCTGCTGCTGCGCGAACCGGACGCGGCCGACGAGCGCCTGCTGCGCGCGTTCGGCGAGCGCTATTTTCCGCAAGGCTCTGGCCCCACGATGGCGTTGCGCGCCTGCATGTTCACCAACACGCCCGACGAGCATTTCATCCTTGACCACCATCCCGCGCACAGCCAGGTCGTTCTCGCCTCGCCGTGCAGCGGCCACGGCTACAAGTTCTGCAGCGTGATCGGCGAGATACTGGCGGACCTCGCGACAGGCGACGGGCGCACGCGGCACGACATCGATTTCCTGCGGCTGCAGCGGCCCAGCGTGGCCTTGCCACTGGCCCGCACCGCCGCCTGACGGAGCGATGTCGCAACGCGTTATGCAACGGCCGACAACGTCAGGGCCCTGCATAGACGGCGGTATCTTCAGGCCCGCGCCGAAGCTCTCGGATACGGCCGCAGGAAGCGAGCCGGAAGCCGGGCGATGCCATGCGCCATCGGCGAACTAAGGGCAACACAACCAAGCGAAACAACCAGGCCGCGCCGATCTACTTCCGGTAGCATTGCGGCCGTGGCAAAGCCGTCAATGCTTGGCGCGGCAGCCCTGGGCTGGTGAACCGGTTCCGGCTAGACAGTGTCATACCGATCCGCTCTGAAGTTGACACTTGCGCAAGCAAGCAAGGCCTTATTTTTTAGAAGAGGCAAAAGTTTTTTGATGCTTTCTTTGCGTCAGCCGCAAGACTGGTTGGTTACGAGGCAAACTCATCTAAAATCTGCATGGCTACATGTTGCGATTGCAGCGGCTTCTTATTTAGCATTGCTGCGTGCGAAGCGGACACCGGGCAATCTTTTTCAGCAACATCGTGCAACTTTGTGGTTGCCCTCGGATCGATCCACATGCAATCGTCGCAAGACGTTAATGACGGGAACTTTGCCAAACCCAGCGAAGCGCCTTGCAGAAGCAGCAGGCGCAACGTGGCTTCACAGAAGAGCAGAGCCGCTTCACGCTTCGGCACGGCGCAGGACAAGCCGATACCGGCCATTCGTTTGGGGAAACGGACGGTGCGTCCAGCAGAAAGTCAGAAGCATCCGGTGGTGTCGACACGACGCCACGCTGAGGGGGTTTGAAAGTTATGGCGAGCGGCAATACGAGGGATTTCCATCGGACCACCGGCTGGCGCAGCCTGCGCAGAACCCTGCTGTCCGGTGCGGCGCTGAGCCTTGTCCTGACCTGCACCACGCAAGTGGACGGCGCCGCTGCCCAATCCACCGCCTCCCAAGCCGGCACCGCCACGCCTGACGTCTCCCCGGCCGCGACGACGACGCCGGACAACACACATCGCGCCACGCAGAAGAACGCCGCGCCGAAGACCGACTCCGCCGAAGTGGTCACCGTCACCGCGCAGCGCCGCGTCGAGAAGCTGCAGGACGTGCCGATCTCCATCCAGGCGCTCAGCGGCACCACCCTGAAGCGCCTCAACGTCGAGAACTTCGACGACCTGGTCTCGCAACTTCCCAACGTGACCCTCGGCGGCTTCGGCCCCGGGCAGGACAACGTCTACATACGCGGCCTGAGCGTCGGTGGCGACCAGGGCGGCCAGGGCGGCGGCGGCGTCGGCTCGTTCCCGAACGTTGCGATCTACCTCGACGACCAGTCTGCCCAGGTTCCCGGACATAACCTCGACATCTATGCGGCGGACCTCAACCGCGTCGAGGTTCTGGAAGGCCCGCAAGGCACGCTGTTCGGTTCCGGCGCGCAGGCCGGCGTGCTGCGCTACATCACCAACAAACCGAATCTCGAAACATTCAGCGGCACCTTCGATGGCGGCGGCGCCGGCACCGAACATGGTGCGGCGAGCGGCAACGCCGACCTCACGCTCAACATCCCGATCATCAAGGACGAGCTGGCCGCCCGCGTGGTCGTCTATGACGACAACCGCGGCGGCTACATCAACAACCAGGCCGGCACCTTCGCGCGCCAGCCGACCGACAAGGGCATCCACTACGCCTACTACAACACGGTGGCCGGCAAGCCGCAGCTGGAAGCACCGAATGCCACCAACTCGATCAACAATTTCAGCCGTGCGAAGGACAACATAAACCCGGTCACCTACCAGGGCGTACGCGGCGAGCTGCTGTGGAAGTTCAGCGACGACTGGAGCGCGCTGCTGTCCGAGTCAGCACAGCGCCTTTCCGCCGAAGGCGTGTTCTACGAAGAGCCCTACACGTCCGGCGCCCACCCGATCAAGCTGGCCCCGCTGACGGTCGAAACCTTCGAGCCGAACTCGGACAAGGACACTTTCGAGAACACCGCGCTGACCATCAACGGCCGCGTCGGTTGGCTGAACATCGTCTATAACGGCGCCTACCTGATACGCAACACGCAGCAGATACAGGATTACACGAACTACGCGCGCGGACTCTATGCCGACTACTACCAGTGCCAGGGCGCCAACAAGACGAAGGGACCCGGACACGCGCAATGCTACTCGCCCGGCTCCACCTGGATCGACAGCGAACGCGACACCCATCTCAGCCAGGAAATCCGCCTCAGCACGCCCGACACCTGGCGCCTGCGCGGCATCGGCGGCTTCTACTACGAGGATTTCAACGTCGGTGACCGCACCGACTTCAACTATCTCACCGCACCCGGCTTCGTCCCGATCGCGGCCCTGCCGGGCACCACGCTGAACGATCCGAGCCCGCCCGGTCCGAGCACCGGCTTCTTCAACGACCTCACCCGCGGCTACAAGCAATACGCCATCTTCGGCTCGGCCGATTACGACATCATCCCGAAAGTCCTCACCGTCACCGGCGGCACCAGGTGGTTCGAGTTCTACAATTTCCAGAAGGGCGCCAAGGTCAGCGGCTTCGGCTGCAACACCTATTACGGCTATTCCGGAGCCGACCCTTGCACCGCCGGGGCCCTCAACCTCGCCTCACTCAACCAGCAGAACAGGGCTTACGGCTTCAGGAGCCGCGCCAACATCACCTATCACGCGACACCCGACATCCTGTTCTATTACACCTGGTCGCAAGGCTACCGGCCCGGCGGCTACGACCGCACGCCGCCGGAGGAGAAAAGCCACGGCCAGGTCCTGTTCGAGGCCAGCGACGAGTACGGCTCCGATTCCCTCACCAACAACGAGATCGGCTACAAGACGCAGTGGTTCGGCCACCGCCTGACGATCGACGGTTCGTTCTACCAGGAAGACTGGACGAATGTGCAGGACCGGCTGTTCGACCCCGGTGCGTTCGGCAACCTCGCCTTCACCGTCAACGGCCCGAACTTCCGCGTGCGCGGCACGGAAATACAGGCATCGACGCACCCGGCCGACGGTTTGACCGTGAGCGTGAACGCCTCGCTCAACACCACCAAGCAGCTCACCTCGCCCGGCATTCAGGGTGTCAACGGGTCAGGCACGCTTCCCAACTCGGTCGGCATCTTCGGTGTGGTCGGCGACACGCTGGCCCAGTCGCCGGCGTTCAAGACGGCCTTCCACGCCCGCTACGAATATCCCATCGAACAATACGTCACCTTCGTGCAGTTCGACCTCACCCATTCCTCGCACACCCATTCGTCCGTCGGCGGCAACCTCATCTCCGTCAGCCCGCAATTCTACCAGCAGAACCCCATCTACAATTTCTTTGAAGCGCCGATCACCAAGCTTGATATCTCCGCCGGCGTTCGCCATGGCGACTGGTCGGTGACGGCGTTCTGCGACAACCTGACGAACGAGCGCAGCCCCGAGTTCATCAGCGCCGCGCAATTCGTGCAGTCGGTGATCGTGGACCGGCCGCTCACGGCGGGTGTCAAGGTCAGCTACAGCTTCTAGGTGACGGGCGCTTCTCCCGAAAAGAAGCGCTTGCTCCCGCCGCCTTCTGCACCATAGTCCGCTATGCTCTCCTCGCCTGTCGAAGCCGAAGTCATTCGCGTACGCGGCCTGATCCAGGTGGCCGATCACCGGGCCGCGCTGGAGGCCGCCCACGCGCTCCGCCAGCGCGTGCCGCAAAACCGCGACGTGCTCTACATGCTGGCAGTCAGCCAGCGCAGCCTGCAACGCCCCGCCGCGGCCCTGGAGACGCTTGCGGAGCTGGAGGCGCTTCATCCCGCCTACAGCCGGCTTTTCCAGGAGCGTGGGCATTGCCATGCGGCGCTCGGCAACCCGATGGCGGCCCTGCAAGCCTTCCTGCAGGCGGTCAACATCAACCCGGCGCTGCCGGCAAGCTGGAACGCGCTTGCCGTCCTCTATCGCGCTGCCGGCCGCCCCGCAGAGGCCGGGACCGCTGCCGGCCACGTCGCCAAACTGAAGACCCTGGCACCCGCCGTCGTCACCGCCACCAGCATGCTCTCCGATGGCGAGACCCACGAGGCGGAGCGCATCATACGCGCATTCCTAAAGACAAACCCCACCGATGTCGAAGCGATGCGCCTGCTGGCGCGCATCGGCATCAAGCTCGAAATCCTCGACGACGCGGAGTTCCTGCTCGAAAGCGTGCTCGCCTTCTCGCCCAACTACCACCCGGCGCGCCACGAATACGTGCACGTGCTGCTGCAGCGGCACCGCAACGCCAAGGCGCTGGAGGAAGCCAAGGCACTCCTGCGCGCCGAGCCCGCAAACCGCGACTACCGCGCGATCTACGCCACCGCCTGCCTGGCACTTGCCGACTACGACGAGGCCATCGGCACGTATCGCGACCTCATCGCGGAGGCGCCGAACGCCGCCGATTTGCACCTCTCCATCGGCCACGCGCTGAAGACTCTGGGCCGCCAGCAGGAGGCCATCGATTCCTACCGGCGCGCCGCCGACGTGTCGCCCAGTTTCGGTGACGCGTATTGGAGCCTGGCCAACCTGAAAACCTACCGCTTCACCGATGACGAGATAGGCCGCATGCGCGTCCAGGTGGCAGCGCCGGCCACAAGCCTGACCGATCGCATCCATCTCTGCTTTGCACTCGGCAAGGCGCTGGAAGATCGCGGCGACCATGCCGGCTCCTTCGCCTTCTACGAACGCGGCAACGCCCTGAAAAAACAGGAGACCACCTACCGCGCCGACACGACCGAGCGCAACGAGCACTTGCAGAAAGCCGTGTTCACGCCCGCATTTCTCGCGAGCCGGCAGAATGGCGGGTGCCAGAATCCGGACCCGATCTTCATCGTGGGCCTGCCGCGCGCCGGCTCCACCCTCATCGAGCAGATACTCGCCTCGCACTCGCACGTCGAAGGCACGATGGAGCTGGCAGACATCTCCCGGCTCGTGCTGCGCCTGCAGGGGCGCGACTACAACGAACAGGCGCCGGCCTATCCCGGCAACTTGGCCGGGATCACACCAGAGCAGCGGCGAAGCTTCGGCGAGCGATACCTTGCCGACACGAACATCTACCGATCAGGAAAGCCGTTCTTCATCGACAAGAACCCCAACAATTTCCGCCATCTCGGCCTCATCCACCTCATCCTGCCGAACGCGCGCATCATCGACGCGCGTCGCGAGCCGATGGCCTGCTGCTTCAGCAATTTCAAGCAGCTCTTCGCGGCGGGCCAGGAGTTCACCTACGGCTTCACCGACATCGCGCGCTACTACCGGTCCTATGTCCGCCTGATGGCGCATTGGGACAGCGTGCTGCCCGGCCAGGTGCTGCGCGTGCAGCATGAAGAGGTGGTGGCGGACCTGGAGGCGAATGTCAGGCGCATCCTGGATTTCTGTGATCTACAGTTCGAGCCGCAATGCCTGGATTTCCATAAGACGGCGCGCAGCGTGCGCACTGCCAGCTCGGAACAGGTACGCCGACCGATTTATACGGAGGGGCTCGACCAGTGGCGAAGGTTCGAGCCCTGGCTTGGCGCTCTGAGGCGGGCGCTGGAGGAAGAATAGAAAGCAAGGCCTTCTTTTTTGAAAAAAAGAAGCAAAAAACTTTCGACTCCGCTGTCGCGG
>CAXUOA010000126.1:0-8174 GCA_964252625.1 uncultured Acetobacteraceae bacterium
GTTTCGCGCGCCGGAGCCGCTGCGTGCGGCGGTGGACGTGATCCCGCGCGAGGCGCCGGCTTTGGACGCGATCGCGCGCCGGGTGAAGGACGTGATGGACCCGAAGGGCATCTTGAACCAGGGCCGGCTAGCGGCTGGAATGTAGGCGGCCATGCAGACGAACTTCACAGCACTCCAGCTCGCCGATCCGGACACCGCGAGCAGCAACCAGATCCTGCGCACCTGCGTGCATTGCGGGATGTGCACGGCCACGTGCCCCACCTTCCTGCTGCTGGGCGACGAGCTCGATTCGCCGCGCGGGCGCATCTACCTGATGAAGGACATGCTCGAAGGCGGCCGGCCGGCGACGGAGGAGGTGGTGCGGCATGTGGACCGCTGCCTCTCCTGCCTGTCCTGCATGACGACCTGCCCGTCCGGGGTGAACTACATGCACCTGGTCGATCACGCCCGGCGCTACATCGAGGAGAGCTACCGGCGCCCGCCGGCGGACCGGGCGTTGCGCTGGGTGCTGGCCAAGGTGCTGCCGCGGCCCGGCCTGTTTCGTGCCGCGATGATCGGCGCCCGCCTTGCGCGGCCGCTCGCGGCGCTGCTGCCAGGCAGGTCGCAGAGTGTCCAGCGGCTGCGTGCGATGCTGCGCCTGGCGCCCCCGCGCCTGCCGCCCGCAGGCAAGCTGCAGCGCCCGCAGACCCATCGCGCCTTGCACGAGCGCCGCGCGCGGGTGGCGTTGCTGACCGGCTGCGCGCAGAAGACTCTGGCGCCGTCGATCAACGAGGCCACCATACGCCTGCTGACCCGCATGGGCGCCGACGTGGTGATCGCCCCCGAAGTCGGTTGCTGCGGCGCGCTGACCCATCACATGGGCCGCCATGCGGACGCCATGCAAGCCGCGCGCGCCGCCATCGCGGGCTGGACCGTGGAGATCGAAAGCGGCGGGCTGGATGCGATCATCGTCAACACGTCAGGCTGCGGCACCGCGGTGAAGGATTACGGCTACATGTTCCGCAACGAGCCGGAGCCGTGGCGCGGCCGTGCCGCCGAGGTATCCCTGCGCACGAAAGACATCAGCGAGTTCCTGGCCGAGTTCGGCTATGCGCCGACGCGCGACAAGCCGGACCTGCGCGTGGCCTACCACAGCGCCTGCAGCCTGCAGCACGGCCAGGGTGTGAACGACACGCCGAAGGCCTTGCTGCGCCGCGCGGGTTTCACGGTGGTGGAACCCGTCGAGCCGCATATCTGCTGCGGCTCGGCCGGTACCTACAACATCATGCAGCCGGAGATCGCCGAACGGCTGCGGGAGCGCAAGCTCGCCAACATCGCGCGCACCAGGCCGGATCTGGTGGCGGCGGGCAACATCGGCTGCATCACCCAGCTGGCGGGCGGCGGCGTGCCGCTCGTGCACAGCGTGGAGTTGCTGGACTGGATGGCGGGCGGACCCAGGCCGGCCGCGCTGGATCAGGTGGCGGCCGCCTGATGCGCGCGGCCGTCCTGGCCGGCGCCATCCTGCTGGCGGCGGCGTCCCCGCCGCCCGACAAGGCGACGTCCCTCCTGGATGCGCTGGCCCATGCGCCCAGCGACCAGCAGGCCGCTGCACTGGAGCAGCAGGTCGCCGCGGCGTGGCGCGCCGCGGTGTCACCCGCCATACAGCTGCTTGCCGGCCGCGCGATGCAGTCTCTGGCCAGGCAGGACCCGCGCACTGCAATCGGTGACCTGGACGCAGCGCTGGACCTGCAACCGGAGCAGGCTCTGCTCTGGCGCCTGCACGCCGAGGCGCGCTACGCCAACGGCGACGACAGGGGCGCCTACGCCGACCTGGCGCAGGCGCTGGCACGCGAACCGCGCTGCTTTCCGGCCCTGGCCGATCTGTCGCGCATCGCGGAGGCGAAGAACGACAACCGACGGGCGTTGAAGGCCTGGCAACGCTATTTGGCGATCGACCCGCATGCGCCTCGGGGTGAGGCGCATCTGCTTATCCTGGAGCGCAAGGTTTCCGGGAATGCGCTGTAGCGCTGGCCTGGTTCGAGTTGGTCTTGCGCAAGCAAAAAAGGCCTTCTTTTTTGAAAAAAAGAAGCAAAAAACTTTTGTTTCCTGCGCAGGCTTAGATGCCTTGGTTCATCCAACGGCAGGTGGCTGCTGCAAATGCTAAGGGAGGCGAAGATTTTCAGCCGATGATGCCGGCTGACCGGAGCACCTGGCGGATGGAGTGAGATTCGAACTCACGGAGGGCTTGCACCCTCGGCGGTTTTCAAGACCGCTGCCTTAAACCACTCGGCCATCCATCCTGGTATGCCGCTTCTCCGGCCCGGCGAAACCAGAACGCACGGGCATACCCCGGCTGTGCGGCGTTGCCCATGGCACAGCCAGCTGGATGCCGCCATCTAGCCCGCGGGCGCCCACCCTGTCCACGCCTGGGCTGAAGCGGCGCCGGCCGGGGTAGCCACCGTCTTCCCTCTGGCGTCCCGCCGCTTCCAGCCACACCCGCCAGACCAGCCGTCAGATGGCCTCGTGCTGGGACGGTGGGGGTCCGGTCAAACCCTGCCTGACACGGCTACGGTCCAACGAGCGCGCCACATAATTCTCGATCAGCGACGGGTCCACCCCCTCCGCCTCGAGTTGCTGCAGCAGCCGCTCCATCCCCAAATCCGGATGCTGGCGAGACCGTCCCATACCCACCTCCGTAAGCGTTCCGCTATAGGAACGTTTGATCATAGAGTTACCCACAGCCCGCTTGCAATCCCCAGATTGCGCGTTTCCGTGTTTTTCGCGTTACAGTCGTATGAAAAACTTAAAATCGCGTAAACAACGCTTGCCGAATCGGCGCGATCCGAAGGTTGCAGCCCCGCCACGCAGCCGATTCAACCACGCCATCCTGCCCCGGCCGCGTCAGCAGAAGCCAACACCGGCAACGACTTGGAAGAGCGCTCTCCCACACCACGACCGGGAACAGCAGCCAGCCGGCGTCCAGATCGCCCGGCAGGTGGCCTGGCTCCAGGTGCAACCGCAAATGCACCCCTGGCTATCCGGGTGTCACCCCTGACGCCGGCGTAGCCGCGCCTGCCATCCTGCCGGTCAGCCAGGATCGCCCAAATTCTCGCAGCACACAGAAACGTTGTAGCCGCGACAGGATCGTGCGGGAACGAAGCAACCGGCGCAGGGGTTGGCGTAGGCTGACAGGATGACAACCCATGTGCGTATTGCTGGTTGAGGACGAACCCATGATCCGCGAGATCATGGCAGAAACCCTGCAGGACGCGGGCTTCGAAGTGTTTGAGGCGCCCAGCGGCGACAGCGCGCTCGACATCCTCAGCAACCCGCCCAAGGCCTTCAGCATACTGGTCACCGATTTCCACATGCCGGGCGCCACGGATGGCGCCCAGGTTGCCGCCTGCATGCGCAGCCTTGATCCCCATATACCCATAATCATCGCCACCGGCCGTCCGGAAGTCCTGCAGCCGAGCTGGCGCCGGGAACTCGGCTATCACCTGCTGCGGAAACCCTATCTGCCGAGCCACCTCGTCACGCTCGTCAACACGCTGCTTCTCGCCACGCGCTAGAGCCTTTCCGTTCGCGAGCGCTCAGTGCAAACGCTCAAGCTATTTAATGTTGCAAGCGTCTTCATCCGACAGGTGACCCCGGTTGATCGGATGATGCTCCAGCCGCCCGGCTAGAACCGCTGGGAGATGCCGCTATAGGCCTGCAGGTTCGGCGCATTCCGGTTCAGCCCGAAATTGCCGCCCAGATCGAGCTCCAGATCCGGCGTCAGCGCGTAGACGACCGCGATGTCGAACGTATAGACCGCCGGCCGGCGCGCGTCGGTGCCCAGCGCCGAATACAGCTCGCCAAGCAACGTGAACGCCTTGCCGACCGGACGGGACACGTTCACCAGCTGCACGAAGTTGAAGTGGTGTCCGGAATCGGCGGCGTTGGTCAGCACATCCACCTCCGGCACCACCAGAAGGGTGAAGTCCAGCGGCAACGGGAAGCTGACCGGCACGATCAACCCGCCATCGGTGTGGCCGTCGCCTATGCCCTGGGCCGCCGTCGGTATCTTCACGTAGGGGATCAGCGCCATCGCCACGCCCGCCTCGTTGCCGAACAGGTTGACCTTCGCCCGCAGCGTGAGGTCGCCCACGCCGCGCGCAGGCTGCACCGCCCCACCCGGCGCGGAATGGCTCACATCGAGCCAGTTGTAGCCGCCGAACTCCACTTCCAGGTCGATGCTGTTCGTAACCCCCAGCTTCACCACCGGATCGAAGGCGGTGGTGAGCCGGGACGCAGCACCGCCCGAAGTGGCGTGAGTATAGTTCACCAGGTCCGTCTCGTACTGGATCTGCCCGGCATCGACGGTGACCGGCACGTTCGATTTCGTGGGCCGGTCAGTCGAGAACGCGCGGAGCTGGCTGTCCGGCGTCGGGTCGAACAGCGTGTAGTCGTCCTTGTCGGGCGGCGCTGCCGCCGGCGTCGCCAGATTGACCTGCGGCGCGGCCTCCTGCGCCGAGGCGGAGCCGGCAGCAGCAGCCAGCCCGAACAGCGCGGCTCCGGCCAGTCCTCTCGCCATGCAGCCGGTGACCATCCTGACCCATGCCGTGTCGTTCATCCGCTTATACCACCCGCTCTGCGGTTGACGCCTGGGCACGCAAGCAAGGCCTTCTTTTTTGAAAAATAGGAGCAGAAAACTTGTGCCTCCTGCGCAGGCGCACATGCCTCGATACGTCCGCAGGCACCCGGCTGCTGCAAATGCCCACGCAAGCAAAAGTTTTGCCGCGTCAGCCGCGTGACTTGGCATCACGCCGACTCCACGACGATGCCCTGCCTGGGATCGGATTTCTGCAGCTGCCACGGCACGGACACCACCGTCACGCCAGCGCCGCCGTAGCGCAGCAGGCGCGCCCGCAGCCGTCTCTCCCGGTGCGTGTGCATGAGGTAGCCCCACCACCGTCCTTCGATCAGCTCCGGCAGCACCACCATCACCGGCCGTCCGGGATACCGGCTGCCCGCCGCCTCGATCGCCTCCAGCAGCGGCGTCACCACGCTGCGGAACGGCGACGCCACGAACGAGAGGAGCGGCGGCGCCAGCCCGGCATCGCTCGCCGGCGCCACCACGCTCTCCTGCCAGTCGTGGCGCAGCGCCTGCCGCCTGCTGTCCATGTCCGGCCCTTCCAGGCTCGTCACATGCAACGCGGTCACGTCCGGCGAAATCCGCAGCGCATACTCCACGGCTTTGCGGGAGAGCCTGTCCCAGCGTGCGATCGGCACCAGCGCCACCGGCGGCTCCCGCCGGCTCAAATCTATCCTGCGGTGCTCGCTGTCCAGCACCTGCCGGTCTATGCCGGCATAATAGCGTCCTATGGCGGCCAGCCCCAGCAGCGTCAGCGGCACCACGATCACCGTCAGCCACGCACCCTCGGTGAACTTGGCCATCAGGATGACGGCCAGCGCCAGGCCGGTGGCCACCGCGCCCACCCCGTTTATCAGCAGCCTGACACGCGTGGCGGACCTTCCGCCGCCTACTGTTCCGGCCAGGCCGTCGCCCGGACCGCGGCGCAGCAGGCGCAGCCAATGCATCGCCATGCCCGCCTGGGACATCGTGAAGGACAGGAACGCGCCCACCGCGAATAGCGGGATGAGGCGGTCGGTGATGCCGCCGAACGCCGCCAGCAGGCCGGCGGAACCCAGCGCCAGGAAGAGGATGCCCGCCGAATAGACGAGCCGCCGGCCGGACACCGCGAAAGGGCGCGGCAGGAACCCGTCCACCGCCACCAGCCGGCACAGCCGCGGAAAATCAACGAAGCTGGTGTTGGCGGACAGGCAGAGCACCGACAGCACGCTGGCGATCGTCACGTAATACAGCCACCCGCGCCCGTACACCGCGCCGATCAGCTGGGAAAGCACGCTCTGGTAGCCCGCTTTCGTCTGGTCCATCGCCATCACGCCGTAGGTCTGGGCCAGCTGGGCGATGCCGATCAGCAGGAAGCCGAGCACCACCACGATCACAGTCAGGGTGCCGTGGGCGTTGCGCACCGTGGGCTTGCGGAAGGCGCTGACGCCGTTGCTGACCGCCTCCACCCCCGTCATCGCCGTGCAGCCGCTGGCAAAGGCGCGCAGGATGAGCCACAGCCCGACCGCCTCGCCGCCAGGGGCGATCGCGGGCGGCGCCACCACGGGATGCGGGTGCCACCCTGCCAGGAAGGCCTTCACCACCCCCCAGGCCAGGACGAACCCCAGGCTGGCGATGAACATGTAGGTGGGCAGCGACAGCATCAGCCCGGTCTCACGTGTTCCCCGCAGGTTCACCAGGGTCACGAGCACCAGCACGGCCAGGCACAGCGCCAGCGTGTAATGCTGCAGCCCGGGCAGCGCGGAGGTAAGCGCGCCCACGCCCGCGGAGATGCCGACCGCCACGTTCAGCAGGTAGTCCACCATCAGGGCGGCCGCCGCCAGCAGCCCGGCGCCGGTGCCCAGATTCTCCTTGGCAACCGTGTAGGAGCCGCCATTGCTGGGATAGGCGGCAATCGTCTGGCGGTAGGACAGATACAGCGCCGCCAGCAGCACCACGATCACCCAGGTGATCGGGTTGACCACGCCAAGCCCCGCCGCGCCGGCGCCCGCCAGGATGGTCAGCGCCGCTTCTGGTCCGTAGGCCGCCGAACCGAGCCCGTCCAACCCCATGGCCGGCACGCCCTCGAACACGCCGATCTTGCGTGCGTCGGCTTCGCGGTTGGCGATCGAACGGCCGAGAAGAACGTTGCTGAACGAGGGAGGCATACGGTGTCCTGCGTGGCTCCGACCGCTAACGCGCAACGAGAGGTGGGCCTGCAATGCCCGGCCGATCACGAAGCCAGCACGCGTTCAGAGCCTCGAGGCCTCAGCCTGGTCCGGGGCAAAGCCCTATACCGGCCGGTTTTGCGGCTGACGTAAAGAAAGCAAGCAGTCCTTTTTTGAAAAAAAGGACCAAAAAACTTTTGCTTCCTGTCGCATTTGCAGCAGCAAGGTGCCTCCTGACCGATCGAGGCATCTGAGCCGGCGCAGGAATCAAAAGTTTTTTGCTTCTTTTTTCAAAAAAGAAGGCCTTCCTTCCTTACCCAGGCGTCAACCGCAGGGCAGGTCGCGCTGATGGAGCAGAGCGCCAGCCTTGCCTACCCCTCGCCCCGGACCTCGATCATCCGCACCAGCGTCTCCAACCGGTCCGCCTCCTCGAAAGGCTTGTCCCAACGCAGCCGCGCCACACGCGGAAACCGCAGCGCCACGCCCGATTTGTGCCGCCCGGAATACTGCGCGGCATCGAACGCCACCTCCAGAACCAGCCCGCGCTCCACCTCGCGCACCGGCCCGTATGCCTTCACCGTGTGATTGCGTATCCACCTGTCCAGCCTTACCAGCTCCTCGTCGGTAAACCCCGAATACGCCTTGCCCACCGGCACCAGTTCGCCATCCTCCCGCCACAGCCCGAACGTGTAGTCCGAATAGAAGCTGCTGCGCTTGCCATGCCCGCGCTGCGCATACATCACCACCGCATCGATCGTCAGCGGGTCGCGCTTCCACTTCCACCAGAGCCCGCGCGGCCGTCCCGGCACATACGGGCTGTCCAGCCGCTTCAGCATCAACCCCTCGATGCTCGCCGCCCGCGTCCCCGCGCGTATCGCCACCAGCTCGTCCACGCTGCCGAAGGCGATCAGCTCGGATAAATCCATCCGCTCGGAAGGATGCCGCGCCAGCCACGCCTCCAGCCGCGCCCGCCGCGCCAGGAACCCCAACCCGCGCAGGTCCTCCGCCCCGTCGAACAGGATGTCGTACAGCCGGACGCGCAACGGATTGGCCGCGATCACCTTCGCCGAGGCCGTCTTCCGGTTCAGCCGCTGCTGCAGATCCGCGAACGGCGCCACCACGCCGCCGCGCACAACCAGCAACTCCCCATCCAGCACCGCGTCCGCCGGCAGCACGCCCGCCAGGTCCGGAAACGCGCCCGATACATCCTCCGCCCCGCGCGAGAATATCCGCTCGCCGCCAGGCGCGCGCACAAGCTGCACCCGTATCCCGTCCCATTTCCACTCGGCCGCGAAGGCGCCGGCGTCCAGCGCCGCCAGATCCGCCGCCTCCAGCGGCTGCGCCAGCATGGGCGGCCGGAACACCGGCGCACCGGCCGCGGCCCGCGCCCGGCCCCGCCCCGCCCCCCACGC
>CAXUOA010000127.1:0-8102 GCA_964252625.1 uncultured Acetobacteraceae bacterium
GCCTGTGCAGCAGCTGGCCCGCGTCGAAGATCGGCTGCACCGCCTGCGTCACCAGGGACCACAGCCCCGTCGTCGGGCTGAACAGTTGGTGGAGGTCCCCGGCCGACGTGCCGACGGCGGCGCTCAGCGTCACGTTCGGCAGGCGCTGGGCGATGGCGACGCCCAGCGCGGCCGTCTGGACATGCAGCGTCGCTTCCGCCGCGCGAATGTCGGGCCGCTGCACCAGCAGGGCGGAGGGCAGGCTCAGCGGCACGTCCGGCGGCAGCGTGAGCATGGCCAGGCCGAAACGCGGGATGGCGGCATCGCCCGGCGCGCGCCCGAGCAGGGCGGCTATCTGGTCGTGCGCCTGGGTAAGCTGCGTCATCAGCGGCAGCAGCACCGTGTGCGCCTGGGCCACCTGTGCCGTCTGGGTGGCCACGTCGGTGCCGGTGGCGGCGCCCAGCGCGAACTGGCGATGCACGGTTTCGAGCTGCCTCTCCTCAAACCCGATCAGCCGCGTCTGCGCTTCGACCTGGTCCTGCAGGGACGCCGCCTGGATGACCTCCAGCACCATGCCGGCGCTGAGGCTGAGGTCGTTGGCCTCCAGCTGGAAACGCTGGTAGTCCGCCGCCGCGCCCTGCTGCTCGACGGCGCGGCGGAGGCCGCCCCAGACATCGAACGTGTAGGACAGGTTCAGCTGGGCATTGTACTGGCTGAACAGTTCAGACGGCAGCCCGGCCTGCAGATAGGATTGCGGCAATTCCTCGCGTGCGCGCCCGGCTGTGCCGCTCAGCGTGGGAAACAGCGTGCCGGCCTGCGCCAGTGCCAGCTCGCGCGCCTGGCCGAGCGCGTGGGCGGCTGCCTGCGTCGTCGGGTTGCTGCGCAGCGCCTGGTTGACCAACACCGTCAGTTCGGGCGAGCCGAACGCCTCCCACCAGGCGCCGGGCACGTCGCCGCCTGAGTGCAGGTGCTGCGCGCTGTTGCCTGCCACGCCCGTGGCCTCGCCGGCCGCCTGGTATCGGACCGGCAGAGCGATGGTGGGCCGGTGGAAGTCAGGCCCCACCGCACAACAATCCAGGCAGAGGAGCGCGGCCATCACCACACGCCCCGCATGCTTGGGGCGCCCCGGCGGGCCGACCAGCGCGGCGCGGCGGTTCACAGCAGCAACAGGGCGATGGGGATGATCACGCCCGCCGCAAGCAGGCCGGCGGAGAGCCATCTGCGGCGGGAGTGCGACAGGCCGATCCAGAGGCCGAGAAGGGTTGAGAGCGCCAGCCCCACCGCCACCGCGGCGAAGAACCATTTGAGCACGAGCGTGCGCCAGCCCGGCGCGTCGTCCTGGTCCGCCGGCGGCGTCGCTGCCGCCTGGAGCTGTTGCGGGGCGGGCGCGGCCTTGCGGTCGCTCAGCGCGAAGACCTGGTCCTTGTGCAACCTGCCGAGCTTCTCGACGACGGCAAAGGGTTTGTAGGCGCCGTGCGCCTCGTGCAGGTCGAATATCTGCAAGGCGCCGGTCAGCGCGAAGAAGAGAACGCTCGGCGCGATCAGGAAACCAAGATAGCTGTGCCACAGTCGAAGGCGGGCCATGTTCATCCGTGCGGTCTGGTGGGAGTGAAACGGGGTTGCGGGCGGCTCAGGATGCTTGCGGACGGGGCCGCCAGAGCACGAGCAGCGTGACGAACATTGCGCCGGTGAGCGCGGTGCTGAGCGGCAGGCCGAGGGCCGCGCCACGGCGGAACGCCAGGAAGTCGCCGCCCGTCGTCCCGGCCGCGCGCACGGCGATGATCGCCCACCAGTAGCTGGGCTTGGTGGACCAGCCCGAGCGCCTGCCCGCCGCCAGCACGATGAGGAGCGCGGCCGTCAGCGCCAGCGTGCCGTACCCGGTGCCCAGCCTGAACGCATCGGCAGTGCAGTCCCCCAGCGCGGTGCCGAGCGCGCCCGCCGTCAGCATCGACAGCCAGTACCAGGAGCCGGTGGCGGGCTGGACGGCACCAGGCCTGGCCGGGCCGCGCGGACGGATCGGCAGCACGGTCAGGATCAGCACCGTCTCCAACCCTGTCAGCACCCAGGGGTAGGCAAGGGCGAAATCCTGCGTCAGAAGGTCGGCGATGTTGGTCGCCGCCGTGCGCAGCAGGATGATGGCGGTCCAGTACCAGGCCTCGCTCGAGCGCACGACGCGGCGCTCGGCGATCAGCAGGCCGGCGAACAGGCAGCCGAGTGGCACCAGGCCGCGCCAGTCGCCCAGGCCAAGCCGGTTGGCGACGAAGTCACCGCAGTTGCAGCCGAACACGCTGGCCAGCGAGATCGCCACCCAGTAGCGCAGGCCCAGCGCCGGGACGTTGGCGGCGCGCATCTACGGGCCGCCCCACAACGGCGCGGTCCGATCGCAGGACGGTCCCGACTTCCGCGCGTCGACCACCCGTCCGGGCGGGCCGGGCCGGCCGGTGCCGCGCGAGGACAGCGTCTGCCCCGGCGCGAGCCTGGGTGCGGGGCGCGCCGGTTCGCGCGGCGGCACGTGCACGATCGTGCGGCCGGCGAGCAGCACGCCATTACGGTTGCCGCCTGCGTCGTGAAGCTGCGCCGTGATCGTGCCCTGCACGGCATCGACGACGGCAGCGGCGTTCGCGTCGTTCGACACGGACGACGCCCGGACGACAGCGATCACGCGTGCCCTGATGCCGTGGATCGCGGCTTGTGCGGACGCGACGGACAGCACGGCGCCGATCACCGTCGGGCGCCGGATGCGGCCAGGCATCGCAACCGCCGTCCGGGTTGTTGCCGCGGCCGGCTCAGTTGGCGATGGCGGCTCAACGGTCGTGCCGCCCGTGACGGAGCGTGGCGAACACCGTCATCTGGTCCGCGGACGGCCCGATGGCGTCCGCCCTGACCATCTTGCCCGTGAGGCGGGCCTGCACGTCGCCGCGGACGAACACCGTCTGGCCCGGCGCCAGTGCCGCGGCCAACGTCTCCGCGTCTGCGGGTGCGAGGCGGACGACCGTGCGGTCTTCCAGCAGCACGCCGTCGAGGTTTCCCGCCGTGTCGTGAAGCTGCAGTTTGATCTGTCCGCGCAACATCGTCTGGATGGACTGGTCATCGTCGTCGTCGTCGCCGCGCCCGTGTCCGCGCCCATCATGGCGATGTTCGTGTTCGTGTTCATCGTCGGCGTCGGTGTCGGCGACGGTGGCCGCGCTTGCGTCGTTGGTGACAGACATCGCCTGGATCAGCTTCAGCGCGCGCGCCTTCAGGCCGTGGATCGTGACGGCGTCGCCAGGCTTTACGGCCGCCACGATCTCGTCACCGCGGTCGCGCGGCGTGTGCACCTCGGTGCCGTTATCGAGGATGATGCCGTCCACCCCGCCGCGCGAGGACAGGTCGTACTGCGCGACGTGCCCGTGGAAGACGGGCAATTGCGCGGGATCGTAGGTCGAAACGCCCTGCGCCGCCGCCACGCCGCCGAACAGCGTCACGCCGAGCATTCCTTGGAGAAATCGCGATGTCTGCATTCTACCCTCGATTAAGAAAGCCTGAGGCGTTCCTGGATCCCCCACCCGCAGACATGGCCGCCGGCTTGGAAAACAGGTTGCGTCTCTACGCTGCTCGAACCAGTTTCATGGTGCCTGACGCACCCACTGCATTGATGCAGGCGCGGGCGGCGGGAATTTCGTTCTTACGAACAAGGTTTCCCTGCCTTCTCCGGCATTTTTCAAGCCGGAACGGTGCGAACTCCCTGCCGAACGCGGCGGTGAGGTGCGGCGAAGCTGATGGTCGTCACTTTGTGTCTCCTGTCTGGCGGCGGGTCTCTCAGCGACCTGCAGGATGATTGCAGGCCGCGTGCCACGAATTCGAGGCTTCGGCTGCGCTGTATCCGGCTCGCTTGCGGCCGGCCGGCGCGTCCGGATTGCAGGCACCGCGTCCGGATTTGAGACGGACATGCGTCTCTGGCCCTGCCAGCGGCCTACAGCGTTACAGGCCGTCATGCGATCACTGCGGTCCCCGCCTTTGGATCTTCTGATACCAACCAGGCTTGCGGCTGACGCGTGAAAGCAAGCAGTCCTTTTTTGAAAAAAAGGACCAAAAAACTTTACCTTCCTCGCATTGGCAGCAGTCGGGTGCTTTCTGAATGATCGAGGCGTCTGAGCCTGCGCAGGAAGCAAAAGTTTTTTGCTGCTTTTTTTCAAAAAAGAAGGCCTTCCTTCCTTGCCAGGCATCAACCGCAGAGCGGGGGTTTGGTCGCGGCTTGGGTCGAAGAGCGTCGCTCATCGTGCGCGCAAACCCGGCAAAACGAGCCAAGAAGATCCGATCTCAACCCGCCCCACCGAACGCCGGGACATCAAAACGACTTTTGCGTTTCGTGATGACTGAACCGGACGACCAGAACACGACAGGCGCCTGGAACAGCGTTGCACCCTGCCTCTGGCTCATCGCCTGTTAACCCGCCGAAGCTAGACTGGACGCCTCTCCGCCTAAGGGGTTCAGCCGTGCGTATCCGGCGCATTCTTCTTGTAGCCATGGTGTTCCTGACCGCCGCGCTGCCCTGCGCCGCGCAGCCGGTCATCACACTGCGTTCGGATCTGTGGTGCCCCTTCAACTGCGTGCCCGGGTCGGACCACCCGGGCTACGCGGTGGAGATCGCGCAGGCGGTCTTCGGCGGCGCCGGATACGACGTGGACTACCAGTTGCTGAACTGGACCCGCAGCATCGACGAGGTTCGCCAGGGCCACGCGGACGCGGTGATCGGCGCCTACGCCACCGACGTGCCGGGCTTTGTCATACCCGCCGAGCCGATCGGAAGCAGCAGCGCAGGTTTTGCGGTACGCTCGGACTCGACGTTCCGCTACGCGGGCCCGCAGTCGCTCGACGGCCAGGTCCTCGGCATCGTCGCCACCTACGAGTTTGGCGGTGAACTGGGCGACTACCTGCATGGCCTGCACGGCGACAAATCGCGCATCCAATACATGTCGGGCGATCGCGCACTGTCGAAGAACCTGCTCAAGCTCGTCAGCGGACGCATCGATGTGGTGCTGGACGATGCCCAGGTGCTCGCACGCCTGATCAACGAGCTTCAGCTGGGGGACAAGGTCACCTTCAGCCAGGACTACACGCGCGTGCCGATCTACATCGCGTTTTCGCCTGCCGGCCCGAATTCCGCACGCTACGCCGCGATCTTGTGTGCCGGAATAGCCCGGCTGCGTGCCTCCGGCCAACTGACTGCCATCCTGGCCCGCTACGGTCTGCAAGACTGGAAAATCCATGCCGGGGGTTAGGTTCGCCCAGGCAGCCGCGCCCGTGCAGGTGGGCACCATCTTGTGCCGACGGGTCTGGCCGCGCCGGTCGTTGCGCGTGCGCGCCATGGCCACTGCCATGATATGCCTTGCCGCCATACTGCTGGTCGACGCCTGGGCGCGTCAGCGGGCAATGGAGACGGCGGGCCGGGCGGCGCTGACCGAACGGGGGGGCCTGCTCGCCTCGGTGGAGGCGCCGGCTTTGTCGGTGCCGCTGTGGAACCTGGACCAGGACCAGCTGGATGCGGCGCTGGATGCCGTGGCGGAGGATCCGGATTTCGCCGCCGCCGCATTGCTGCGTCCGGACGGGTCCGTGCTCAGCGCGCGGCGCGGCGCGGGCGTGGCTGCTGCCGAGCGGATCGACGTCTCGCGCGCCATCGGCTTCAACGATCACGGCCGGATGCGCAATCTGGGAACGCTGCGCATCTCGCTGGTCACCACCCGGCTGCACCAGGCCCTGCTTGCGGAATTGCGCAGCCAGGGCCTCGCGCTGGTCATCCTGCTGGGCGCGGTGATGATGGCGGTGCTCTCCGCCCTGCGGCAGCTCACGCGCCCCCTGGATCTTCTGACGTCCGCGCTGGGACGGCTGGCGCAGGGAGACCTGGAGACGCCGCTGCCCGGGCTGGACCGGGCCGACGAGGTGGGCGCCGTGGCGCGCGCACTGGGCGTGTTCCGCGAGACGGCACGCCGGCTGGTGCATGCCGAAGGCCGTTACAAGGCGGTGTTCGACAACGCGGGGCTCGGCATCTTCAGCGCCGCGGAGACCGGCGAGATTACCGGCGTAAACGCCGCGCTGCTGGCGATCACGGGCTTCGGAGACTTTGCCGCCGTGAAAGCCGCGCTGGACGAAGGCCGCCTGTTCGCCAGCCGGGCCCGGTGCGAGGAGCTGACGGCGATCTGGCGTATGCAGGCTGGCTACACCGATGAGCTCTCCGAATTCCGCCGGCCTGACGGTTCACCCTATTGGGTAAGCGCAAACGTCCGTGCGACGCGCGACGAGGCCGGGCGCGTGCTGGGCTTCGTCGGCACGCTGGAGGATGTGACCGACCGCGTGAAACGGCAGAGCGAGGAGCGGCTACGGGCGCGCGCGGCCCTGCAGAGCGCCAGCGATGCCATCCTGATTGCCGACGAGACGGGCGAGCCGTTGTTTGCCAACCCCGCTTTCGCCGCGGTGTTCGGCTACACCGGCGACCAGATCGGCGCGGCGGGCGGCCTGCCGAGCCTGATCACGGACGCGCCGACAGGGCGCAAACTGCTGCAGGCGCTCAGCAATGCCGGTGCCTGGCAGGGCGAAGCCGACGTGCGTGTGCGTGACGGCGCGCCGGTGCCGATGCTGATACGCGCCAGTCCCATACGCGACACGTCGGACGGCACGGTAGGCTCCGTGGTGATCTGCACCGATCTCACCCAGCGGCGCGTGGACGAGGCGCGCATACGCCATCTTGCCCACCACGACATCCTGACCGGACTGCCGAACCGCATCCTGTTCGGCGAACGGCTTCACGATGCGCTGGAGCAAATGAAGGGCGCCGGCGTCCAGGACGGCATTGCCCTGCTCTGTCTGGACTTGGACCGCTTCAAGGACGTGAACGACGCGCTGGGGCACAGCGCTGGCGACGGCCTGCTGCGCGCGGTGGCCGGCCGCCTGACGGCGTGCCTGGCTCCTGGCGATCTGGTGGCACGCATCGGCGGCGACGAGTTCTTGATCCTGCAGGCCCTGCAACCCGGCCGGGAGACCGCGGCGGAGCTCGCCGCCCGCGTGATCACCGAACTGTCCCGCTCCTACGTCATCGAGGCACGGCACGTCTCGGTGGGCTTGAGCGTGGGCATAGCGCTGGCACCGCAGCACGCGGCCGATCCAGGCCAATTGCTACGCTTCGGCGACATGGCGCTGTACGACGCAAAGGCGCGCGGCCGGGGCCAGGCGCGCGTATTCACGCCCGAGCTGGAAACCGCGTTGCGCCAGCGTTCCGAGCTGGAGCACGATCTGCGTCGGGCCGTGGCCGCCGAAGCACTGCATCTGCACTACCAGCCGCAATACGCGCTGGCCTGCGGCGCGCTCGTGGGCGCCGAGGCGCTGCTGCGCTGGCACGATCCCGTACGCGGCCACGTCTCCCCGGGCGAGTTCATCCCCATCGCCGAAGAATGCGGGCTGATCACCGTACTTGGCGCCTGGGTATTGCGCGCCGCGTGCCGGGAAGCAGCAGGTTGGACGCAAAAATTGTCGATTGCCGTCAACCTCTCCCCCGTGCAGTTCCGGACGACGGATCTGGTAGGCCTGGTGGGCGGCGTGCTCGCCGAGAGCGGATTGGAGCCGGAGAGGCTGGAGCTGGAAATCACCGAAGGCGTGCTGCTGGGCGACTCGCAGGACACGATGGCAGTACTGGCCGGGCTGAAGGCGCTCGGCGTGCGCATCGCACTGGACGATTTCGGCACCGGCTACTCGTCGCTGAGCTACCTGCAGCGCATGCCGATTGACAAGCTGAAGATAGACCAGAGCTTCACCCGCGTTCTGGGCACGGACCCGGCGGCGCGGCCGCTGGTGCGCTCGATCATCGGCATCGCGCGCGATCTTGGCATAGCAAGCCTGGCCGAAGGCGTGGAGACCAATGTGCAGGCGCAGATGCTGCACGAGGAGGGCTGCGTGGAAGTGCAGGGATACCTGTTCGGGCGGCCGATGACGGCGGAGGCGTTTGCCGGCCTGGTTGGCAGGCCTGCGCTGGCAGAGGTGGCTTGAAGGCAGGCGGATTGCTCCGTCTGCGTTGGTGTGACGGCCTTGGATTCACCAGTAAGGCAAGGTCGGAGCTCTGCCCCAAACCCGCTGGGGCCTCGAGGCCCCAGACC
>CAXUOA010000128.1:0-8011 GCA_964252625.1 uncultured Acetobacteraceae bacterium
AGCCGCGCCGGCATCTCCGGGTCGTCGAAATCGCCCTGGATCAGCGTGGCGCCGGGCGGGGCGTTCGTGGCGAAGGTGTTCCAGGGCGGGTCCGAGCGCGACATGCTGGTGCCGCTGAAGAAGCAGTTCGCCACGGTGAAGCATGCCAAGCCGCCTTCAAGCCGGAAGGAGAGCAGCGAGCTTTACGTGGTGGCGCAGGGGTTTCGGGGGTAAGGCAAGCAAGGCCTTCTTTTTTAAAAAAAGAAGTAAAAAACTTTTGCTCCTGGCGCTGGCAACCAGGCACTGCTTGGTTCTGCCAATGCGAGCCTGGCAGAACCGGTGCGCGCCTACATGCAGGCGGGGAGAGTAAAGTTTTTTGCTTCTTTTTTTCAAAAAAGAAGGCCTTGCCTACCTTCCCCGACGCACCGTGTAATCCGCCACATCCACCAGCCGCCGACGCACCGCGCTATCCGGAAATATCGCCAGCGCCGCCTTCGCCCGCTCGGTGAACCCCGCAGCGCGCGCCACCGTCGCCTCGATGGCGCCGGTCTGTTCCATCAGCGCCAGCGCGTGGTCCAGGTCGGCATCGGTCTGCTCGCTGGCCTCGATCGTGCGGCGCCAGAAGATGCGGTCCGCCTCGCTGCCGGCCTTGTAGGCGGCGAGCACGGGGCCGGTGATCTTGCCCTCACGGAAATCGTCGCCCACGGTCTTGCCGAGCTTGGCCTGGTCGGCGGCGTAGTCCAGCGCGTCATCCACCAGCTGGAAGGCGGTGCCGAGATATAGGCCGAAATCGGCCAGCGCCTGCTCCTCCGCCTCACCGCGGCCGGCGACCACCGCGCCAATCTGGCAGGCGGCGGCGAACAGCGCGGCCGTCTTGCCCTGGATCACGTCGAGGTAGCGCTCGTCCTTGGTCGAGAGGTCGTTTTGCGTCACGAGCTGCAGCACCTCGCCCTCGGCGATGGTGGCGGCCGCGTTGGACAGGATACGCAGCACGTGCAGGCTGCCATCAGCGGTCATCAGCTGGAAGGAGCGGGAGAACAGGAAGTCGCCCACCAGTACGCTCGCCTTGTTGCCGAAAATGGCGTTGGCGGTGGCAAGGCCGCGCCGCAGGCGGCTCTCATCGACCACGTCGTCGTGCAGCAGGGTGGCGGTGTGGATGAACTCCACGCAGGCGGCGAGCGCCACGTGGCGTCCGCCCGCGTCGCGCTCGCCCGGGTAGCCGCAGAGCCTCGAGCAGGCGAGCGTAAGGAGCGGCCGCAGGCGCTTGCCGCCGGCCGCCACCAGATGGGCTGCGAGCTGCGGGATGAGCTCCACCTGGCTTTGCATGTTGGCGACGATGACGCGGTTGCAGGCGGCAAGGTCGTCGCGGACCAGGTCGGCCAAGGCCGTCAACGCGTCTTCGACCGATACCGGAACGGGCGCAGGGTGTGGTCTGGGACCGCGATCCGCAGGCCCAGGCAGGCTGACAGCATGGCCCAAACACGTCTCCCGACAATAGGCTCCGATATGGACCCGCCGGAGCGTGCCGGACTGCACCGAAGCACGCGAAGCTGCCGTCCGTCGCGTGGCCGGTGGCGCCGCGCCTGGTGCCTAGCCACCATATCGGCGGGGGCAAATCGGGGTCAAGGCAAGCGCTCCGGATGGGTCAACACACGGCAGGGCGGAAAAGTTCTCCACTTCTTTTTCCCGGGAAAGACGGCTTCTCTGCCTCTCACTCGGAGAAGATCGTAGATGCACGTCGTCCTGGTCACGAATGACCTCGTCCGGCTCAGCTTCCTGACGTGCCTGTTGCGCGATGCCGGGGTGGAGGCCGTGGTGCTGGACCATCAGGTCAGCACGCTGGAAGGCAGCATAGGCGCCATTCCGCGCCGCCTGGTGGTGGCCAGCGAGGATCATGCACAGGCCATGCGCGTGCTGCGGGAGGCAGGCGAGGCATGAGTGACGCGGCCTGCGCACCTGGCTCATCTGGAACCCTGCTCGGCGGCCGTGTCCTCTACAGGCAGCTGGAGCAGGGCTACCGTACTGGGATAGAACCGGTGCTGCTTGCCGCGGCGGTTCCGGCCAGGCCGGGCCAATCCGTGGTGGAGGGCGGAACGGGAGCGGGAGCGGGGCTGCTGTGCCTGGCTGCCCGCGTGGCCGGGCTGGCTGGCCTGGGCCTGGAGATCGACCCCGCGCTGGTGCAGGTCGCAGGCGGCAACTTTGCGGCCAACGGCTGTGCGGGCCTGACCGCGCGTGAGGCGGACGTGCAGGATTGGCGTGCCGACAACCTGTTCGACCACGCCTTTGCCAACCCGCCCTGGCACGATCCTGGCGGGCCGGCATCGCCTGACCCTGGGCGCCGGCGGGCGAAGCAGGCCCTTCCCGGCCAGCTGGTGCACTGGGCCGCGGCACTGGGGGCGGGGTTACGCAAAGGCGGCACGCTCAGCATGATCCTGCCGGCAACCTCCCTGGCGGCGGGGTGTGCGGCGATGCAGGCGGCCGGGTGCCCGCAGATCAGCCTGCTTGCGTTCTGGCCGCGTGCCGGGCAGGCGGCAAAGCTCATCATCCTGCGCGGCGTGCGCGGTGGCGGCGGCAAGGCGACGGTTTTGCCCGGCCTCGTCCTGCACGAGGCTGATGGCCGCTACACGGAGCAGGCAGACGACGTGCTCAGACGTGGCGCAAGCCTGATGTCGGGTTGAAGGGGAATAGGATTCACCGGCAGGCGCGGAAAGACGGGGCCTAGCTGTTCGATTCGCGATGCCGCAGGTGCCAAAGACGTTCGTGCGCGGCAACGAGGCTTTCAAGCGACTTGCGCCGGTTCTGCTCGGACGGCACACCGCGCCTGGTGAGCATGGTCTCCAGGGTTTTCAGGAGCTGTTCGGCAACCACGAGATCCTGCGCGTCACAGGCGTGATGGAAAGCGACGAGAATCTTGTCGGAAAGCCTGCGTCCCTGCCGCGGGGCGCCGCCATGGGATTCGGACGCCTTGACGTCGCTGTCGGCAAAGTCGCTCATCGGATCAGGCCGGTCCTTATAGGCACTGCAAAATAAATTTGCCCGTGAGTTTGAATTTGGCGTGACTTCTGAACACTGCAAGGCAGCCACGCCCGCTGCAGCACTTGATGGCGTGTTGTTACAATCACCTGTCCGTGGCTGTCGAGTGGTCTGACGCAACCCTGCCAATCCGCGAATTGTCTTGCCACGATGCGCGCATGCGCACGCCTGCCCACAATTTTATCCGCTGTGAAGAAGCGCGGGGCGCGCGCAGCACGCTTCCGCGTGATGCGCTTCAAGTCCGCTCGGCTTCCTCAAGGGAGGGCCTGGTTCTCTGCGGCGTCTCGCGCCGTCTTCCATTCTGGCGGTGACTGGTCTGTAGTGATCGCATTCGGGCAAGCCGCAACTTCCACTGCGTCGAGAAAAGCTTCGATCGCCTCGGCGAACAGCACCGGCTGGTCCGCGTGGACCCAATGTCCGGCATCGGCCAGCGTGATCACCCGGGCGCGGGGAAACAGCCTCCCGATCGCCTGCAGGCCGTCCGGCGCCACATAATCCGAACGTCCGCCGGTCACGAACAAGGTCGGTCCGTCATAGCGCGAGACCGCGAACGCGTCCGGCCAGCCTTCGATGTCGACAATGCAGGCGGCGATTTCGGCCAGGCCGATCTTCCACGCGGGCGCCGCGCCGAAAGCCAGGTTCTGCAACAGGAAACCGCGGACCGTGGCGTCCGGCACCGCGCTCGCCAGCGCGTCGTCCGCGGAGCGCCTGTCCAGCCCTGGGGTGAGCGGCAGCGCCTGCAGGGCGGCGGCGACGCCGGCGTTGCCATGCCGGTAGGCCACCGGTGCGATGTCGGCCACGGCCAGTCGGGTCACGGCATCCGGGGCGGCGAGGACCGCGGCCATCGCCACTTTTCCGCCCATGGAATGGCCGAGCATGCTGCAGGGATACGCCGCCATCCCGCGCAGCGCGTGCAGAACGTCTGCCGCCATGTCCGCATAGCCCATGCCGGGCGCGTGCGGACTGGCACCGTGATTGCGCAGATCCAGCGAGAGTACCCGGTGTCTGCCGGCTAGGCGCCTTGCCAGGGTGCCGAGATTCTGTGCGCGGCCGAAGAGGCCGTGCAGCAGGCATACGGGTGGGCCGGATCCTGTATCGGTGGCGCTCAGGTGGATGCTCGGCAAGAAAGCAAGCCCTTCTTTTCTGAAGAAAAGAAGCAAAAGACTTTTGCTCCCTGTCGGCGTTTCTTCCTGCTTATATCCGACGGCTTCTTTATGTCTTCAGAACTATTTTGCCGATATGCGCGCTGGTTTCCATCAGGCGATGCGCATCGGCGGCCTGGTCCAGCGGGAAGATGCCGTGGATCACCGGCGCGCAACTCCCCAAATCCAGCAGCGGCCACACCTGCGCGCGCAATTCGTCGCGCAGCGCCGCTTTTTCCACCGCATCGCGCGGCCGCATCGTGGAGCCGGTGATCACCAGCCGTTTCGTCATCACCAGCCTGATGTCGAGATCCGGATCGCGCGTGCCGCCCTGCACGGCAATCACCACCAGCCTGCCGTCACGCGCCAGCACCTGCGTGTTGCGCGAGAGGTAACGGCCGGCCACCATGTCCAGCACCACGTCCACGCCACGGCCGTCCGTCAGCGCGCGGACCCGGGCCACGAAATCCTCCTGCCTGTAGTCGATCGCAGCCTCGGCGCCCAACGCCACGCAGGCCGCGCATTTCTCGGCCGAGCCGGCGGTGACGAACACGCGTGCGCCGAACGCGCGCGCAAGCTGGATGGCAGCGGTGCCGATGCCGCTGCTGCCGCCGTGTATCAGAACGCTCTGTCCGGCGGCCAGGTGGCCGCCGCTCGGCAGGCTGGGGCCGAACAAATTGGCCCAGACGGTGAAGAACGTCTCCGGCAAGGCAGCCGCCCGGACGGCGTCGTACGCCTTTGGCCAGGGCAGGCACTGGCCGGCCGGCGCCAGGCAGAACTCGGCATAGCCGCCGCCGTTCACCAGCGCGCAGACATCCTGGCCCACGCGCAGATCCGTCACGCCGTCCCCAAGGGCGGCTACCTTGCCGGCCACCTCCAGGCCGAGCACCGGGCTGGCATCGGGCGGCGGCGGGTAGGTGCCGCTGCGCTGGGCCACGTCCGGCCGGTTCACGCCCGCCGCGGCAACCTGGATCAGCACCTGCCCGGCGCCGGGTGCCGGCACCGGCGCTTCGGTCACGTGCATCACCTCGGGACCGCCCGGGCCTGTCAGGCCGATCTGCCGCATGGTGGCCATGTGTCTGGGTTCCTTACAGGCCGGATGGGAGCGCACGAAATCAGGGCGCTGCCGGTGAAGGCAAGGCCGGATACTGCAAGATCAGGCTGCGGGAAGAGAACGACAACCAGGTGTGTACCCGGAACAGGAAATCCAGGCCGAGCAGCATGTCGGCATCCGCAGGCGCCGCCTGGTCGACGATGGCCGCGGCAAGGTTGGATACGGTGAGGTCGCCGACCTCCACAGGCGCCAGGACATGGCGCACGGCGGCAGTGGTGCCGGACCCCACGCCCCGCGCGCGGAAATGCAGGCCTGCCGCCAGTGCGGAAGGCAGCACGCCGATGCGCCGCGCGGCGTCACGGAACAGCAGGCTGACCGGCGCGCCGGTATCGAGCACCGCAATCAGGGTCTTGCCGGCGATGCTCACACGCACATGCGGCCGCGGGTCCGCACTCCCCGACGGGCTGACCATCGGCACGGTGTAGAGGTCACCGCCCAATGCCGCGCTTGGCCTGGCGCAGTCGCCTGCGGTCTTGAACAGGATCGCCTTGTGCTCCGGGAAATCCAGGTCGATGTCGTAGGCCGCGAGGAAGTCGGCGCCGAGCAGGCCGTCGGTGATATGGCCGGGGCGGGACAGCCCGAGATCGCCGGCGAGAAGCTGGAAATTATGGCCGCGCAGGCGACCGATCTGGAAGTTGCGGGCGGTGAAGCCGTAGGCGGCGCTGCTGCCGCCGATGCCTTCCAGCCTGCCGCGCAGGGGCATCAGCGACAGGGAAAGACGTGCCGCGGCCGTCGTGGTGAGCATGGTGGCCTGCGCGCCGGTGTCGAACCACATGCTGGTAGGCCGGTCGTCGAGCAGCGGGGCGGCGAACAGGTGGCCGTCCTGCAAAGTGAGCGGGACGTCCGTGGCGAGGCCGAGCCGGCATGGGCCGGACGGCGCCGCCTGGCAGCCGGCGAGAGACAGCGCTGCCGCGAAGACGAGACCCCGTCGGGTGCCTGTTGGACACGCCCCGACAGGGACCGGAAATCTTCTGCCTGTTTTCTTCGAAGAAGCAGCGCCTGCCTTCAGTTATACTTCCCCAGCTCAAGCCGCCCGATCTGGTTGCGATGCACCTCGTCCGGCCCATCGGCAAACCGCAGCGACCGGCTGCTGGCGTAGTGATACGCCAGGTGGAAGTCCTGGCTGACGCCGCCGCCGCCATGCACCTGCATCGCCCAGTCGATCACCTGGCATGCCATCGACGGTGCGACCACCTTGATCATCGCGATCTCCGCGCGCGCGGCCTTGTTGCCGACCGTGTCCATCATGTGCGCGGCCTTCAGCGTCAGCAGGCGCGACTGCTCGATCATGCAGCGCGCCTCGGCGATGCGTTCCAGCGTCACCGTCTGCTCGGAGATCGGCTTGCCGAACGCCACGCGCGCTTTCGCCCGCTTGCACATCGCCTCCAGCGCGCGCTCCGCCTTGCCGATCAGCCGCATGCAGTGGTGGATGCGCCCCGGGCCAAGCCGCCCCTGCGCGATCTCGAAGCCGCGGCCCTCGCCCAGCAGGATGTTGCTGACGGGCACGCGCACGTTGCGGAAATCGACTTCCATGTGGCCGTGCGGCGCGTCGTCATAGCCGAACACGGTGAGCGGCCGCATGATGTCCACACCTGGCGTGTCGCGCGGCACCAGGATCATCGATTGCTGGCTGTGGCGGTCCGCCTTCGGGTTCGTCTTGCCCATGAAGATGAGCAGTTTGCAGCGCGGATCGCCGCCACCGCTCGTCCACCATTTGCGGCCGTTGATGACGTATTCATCGCCCTGCCGCTCGATCGTGCTCTCGATGTTGGTCGCGTCCGACGAGGCGACACCCGGCTCGGTCATGGCGAACGCCGAGCGTATCTTGCCCTCCAGCAACGGCTCCAGCCACTCCTGCTTTTGCGCCTCCGTGCCGTAGCGCTCGATGGTTTCCATGTTGCCGGTGTCCGGCGCCGAGCAGTTGAACACTTCGCTGGCGAATTCCACGCGGCCCATGATCTCGGCCAGCGGCGCGTATTCGATGTTCTTCAGGCCGGCGCCGCGGTTCGAGTCCGGCAAGAACAAATTCCACAGGCCAGCTTCTTTCGCCAGCGGCTTCAGCTCCTCCAGCAAGGCCACCGGCTGCCAGCGGTCGCCGGTGGCGATCTCCTGGTGGAAACGATGCTCGTTCGGATAGATGTGCTTGTCCATGAACGCGGACACGCGCTCCTGGTACTCTTTCGTCTTGTCGTTAAACGTGAAATCCATCGGTAACCTCCCAAGAAAGACTAAGGCCAAGGGCTCTGCCCCTGGACCCCGCTGGGGACTAGTCCCCAGACCCCGGCTTCGCCTTTAGCGCGCCGGCACCAGCACTACTTTTCCTTGCACGCGCCTGCCCATTACTTCGGCCAGCGCTTCCGCTGTGCGTTCCAGCGGGTAGGCGCCGGAGACGTGCGGCTTCAGGTCGCCACTCGCTACCCAGTCGAACAGGCGCTTCACCGCTGCCGCATGTGCGGCCGGCTCGCGGGCTGTCCAGGTGCCCCAGAACACACCCTTGGCCTCGCCCTCGCGCAGCAGCAGCAGGTTCAGCGGCAATTTCGGTATCTCGCCAGCGGCAAAGCCGATGACCAGCAGGCGCCCGCCCCAGGCCAGGCCGCGCACCGCGGCCTCGGTCAGCGCGCCGCCCACCGGATCGTACACCACGTCCACACCGCCGGGCGCCCGCCGCTTCAGCTCGGTCGTCAGGTCCGAACGCGCGTAGTTGATGCCGATTTCGGCGCCAAGCGCCTTCGCCAGGGCCAGC
>CAXUOA010000129.1:0-6953 GCA_964252625.1 uncultured Acetobacteraceae bacterium
GCCGCGCCGCATGTCGGCGTTGTCGAAACACGGCAGGTCGTCATGCACCAGCGAGGCGCAATGCAGCAGCTCGATCGCGGCCGCCGCGGCGTCGGTGACCTTCGGCGCATCCTCGCCGCACGCCGTGGCCACGGCCAGGCACAGCCGGGAGCGTATGCGTGCGCCGCGCGGGAACACGCTTGCCCGCAGGGCGCGCGCCAGACGCGGCGGACAGCCCGGCGCCTCGGCCAGCGCCACCGCCGCGTTCAGCGCCCGCTCGATGCGCGACAGGGGATCCATGCAGCCGCTCCCTCAAGTGTCAACCTAGCTTGTCAGTGCGACTGTCATTCTTTAATGCAGAGGGTGTCAAGCAGGATAGCGCATGAGCCGGAAACGGGCGATCGTCATCGGGGCCGGCATAGGCGGCCTGGCCGCCGCGCTGGATCTGGCGGACGCCGGGTGGGGCGTGAGCGTGCTCGAACGCCAGGCGGCGCCGGGCGGCAAGATGCGCCGCGTCCAGGCCGGTGACGCCTCGCTGGACGCCGGCCCGACCGTCTTCACCATGCGCTGGGTGTTCGATGCGCTGTTCGCCGCCGCCGGCACCACGCTGGACGCCGAGCTGACGCTGCACCCCGCAGACATACTCGCCAGGCACGCCTGGTCACCGGCCGAAACGCTGGACTTGCACGCGGACCTGGACCGATCGGCGGACGCCGTCGGCCGCTTTGCCGGCACCCGGGAAGCCGCAGCTTTCCGGGATTTCTCCGCCCGTGCAAGACGGATCTACGAAACGCTGGAGACGCCGTTCCTGCGCGGCAAGCGCGCCACCCCGCTGTCCCTCGTGCGTCAGGCCGGTATTCGCCGCATGCTAGCGATCAACCCGTTCGACACGATGATGCGCGCGCTGGCCGCGCATTTCACCGATCCGCGCCTGCGGCAACTGTTCGGCCGCTACGCCACGTATTGCGGCTCGTCCCCTTATCTGGCGCCCGCAACGCTGATGCTGGTGGCGCAGGGGGCCCGCGCGGGGGGCTGTTGGGGGCACGGCGCCAGCCACACCCCCCCCGCCGCGCGGGCCCGCGTGGCCGCGCGGCACGACGTGTCCATCCGGTACAATACACCGGTCAGCAGCATCGATGCCGAAGGCGGCCGCGCCAGCGCCGTGCGCCTCGCCGATGGCGAGCGCATCGCTGCCGACGCGATCATCGTCAACGCCGACGCAGTCGCACTCGCCGCCGGGCATTTCGGCCAGGCGGTCATCCGCGCCGTCCCCGCCATGGCCCCGCAGCACCGCTCGCTGTCGGCCATCACCTGGGCGATGCACGCGCAGACCGCCGGCTTTCCCCTCACCCGCCACAACGTCTTCTTCTCGCGCGACTACGGCGCAGAGTTCACCGCCCTGTTCGACCATCGCCGTCTCCCGCGCGAACCCACCGTCTATGTCTGCGCGCAGGACCGTGGCGAACCCGGCCGCACGCCGGACGGCCCGGAACGCCTGCTCTGCCTCGTCAACGCGCCCGCCTCCGGCGACACTGCGGCCGGACTATCCGAAACGGAGATCGACAGTTGCGAAACACAGGCCTTTGGACTCCTGGCGCGCTGCGGCCTGCACGTGGACCGGACCACGACGGCCAGCGTGCGGACGACGCCGCAGGATTTCGCAACCCTGTTCCCGGCGACAGGGGGGGCACTCTACGGCCGGGCCGTGCACGGCCCGATGGCGACGTTCCAGCGTCCGGGCAGCCGCACGGCGATCCCGGGCCTCTATCTGGCGGGCGGCAGCACGCATCCGGGCGCGGGGGTGCCGATGGCGGCGCTGTCCGGCCGCCTGGCGGCGGCGGACGTGATCGCCACTGGCGCTTCGACAAGCCGGTCGTCCCGCGCGGCTACGAATGGTGGTACCTCGACGCTATCAGCGACGACGGCGCCCACGTCCTGACGCTGATCGCCTTCATCGGCAGCGTGTTCTCCCCCTGGTACCGCTGGGCACGCCGAAACGGCGGCGGCGAGCCCACGAACCACTGCACGATGAACCTTGCCCTCTACGGACGCGGCGGCAAACGCTGGGCAATGACGGAACGCCGCGCCGCGTCGCTGTCGCGCGATGCCGACCACCTGCAGATCGGCCCCTCCCGCCTCGCCTGGGACGGCACCACACTCACGGCCGACATAAACGAGACCACCGCCCCGCTGCCCACGCGCCTGCGCGGCACCATACGCCTGCATCCAAACGCGCTCTCGGATCACGTCGTGGCGCTGGACGGCACCGGCCGCCACCGCTGGTCCCCCATCGCCCCCGGCGCCCGCGTCACCGTGGACCTGCACGATCCCAAACTCTGCTGGCAGGGACACGCCTATTTCGACACCAACGCCGGCGACGAGCCGCTGGAAGAAGGCTTCCGCGCGTGGGACTGGTGCCGCGCCAAACTGCAGGACGGCGTGGCCGTGCTCTACCACGGCGAACGCCGCGACGGCGCCCAATTCTGCACCGCCTTGCGCTACGACGCACACGGCCACGCCAACCCGATCGAAGCCCCGCAAGCCGCCTCGCTCGGCCGGAGCTTCTGGGGCATGAGGATGGGAACGCTGGCCGAGCCGGGCTGCACCCCGCGCGTGGTCGAACGGCTGGAGGACGCACCGTTCTACGCGCGCTCGGTGATAGAGACGCGCGTCTGCGGACAGGACGTGCGCGCCGTGCACGAAAGCCTGTCGCTGGATCGGTTCGTGGCACCTTGGGTGCAGGCGATGCTGCCGTTCAAGGCGCCTCGGTGGTAGAGAGGAAGCAAGGCCTTCTTTTTTGAAAAAAAGAAGCAAAAAACTTTTGCTCCTGGCGCCTGCGCAACGGCCCGCGCTGGTTCTGCAATTCCCGCGCTGGCAGGACAAGGGTGCGCGTTGATGCAGGCGCCAGGAGCAAAAGTTTTTTGGTCCTTTTTTTCAAAAAAGGACTGCTTGCTTCCTTCCTCCTTGCACCCGACCATCCACTCCATGCCGCCCGTCCTCAAGACCCACACAGGCGACGCAATCGCCCCCCTGATCCCCGCGCTGGCGACCCTGCGCTGCCAGGTTTTCCGCGATTGGCCCTACCTCTACGACGGCGACGAAGCCTACGAGCGCCGCTACCTGCGCATCTATGCCGACAGCCCCCGCGCCGCGATCATCACCGCCTCGGACGGCGACGCCATCGTCGGTGCCTCCACCTGCCTGCCGCTCACTGACGAGACGGCAGACGTGCAGGCCCCCTTCCTGGCGCACGGCACCGATCCGGCGCGCGTGTTCTATTTCGGCGAGAGCGTGCTGCGTGAGGCGTATCGCGGACATGGCATCGGTGTCGCCTTTTTCGCCGCCCGCGAGGCCCACGCCCGCGCCGTCTCCGCCTGCGACTTCGCCGCCTTCGCCAGCGTCATCCGGCCGGCGGACCACCCGGCCCGCCCAGCCGGCCACATCGGCCTGGACGCGTTCTGGACCAGGCGCGGCTACACACGCCGTGGCGCGCTGGTATGCCACATGGCCTGGAAGGATCTCGGCGACGCAGGCGAGACGGAGAAGCCGCTGGTGTTCTGGATGAAGTCGCTGACCGGCGCGCCTTTGCCGTGAGCGCGCTGCGCCTCGCTCTGTGCCAGTACGGCGTGACCGGACCCGAAAGCTTCGACGCCTACGCGGCGAAGCTGGAAAGCCTGGTGGCCGAGGGCGCGGCCGGCGGCGCCGAGCTTCTGGTCATGCCCGAGTATGCCTGCATGGAAACCGCCGCCTTCTGTCCCGGCGCCGGCGATGCCCGCGCCGAGCTCGCCGGCGTCTGCGCGTTGCAACCGCGCCTGCTCGCTTTCTTCAGCGAACTTGCCCGCCGTCATCGAATCTGGCTCGTCCCGGGCAGCATGCCGGTGGGCAGCCCACCCGGCCCGGTGCACAACCGCGCGCCGCTGATCGACCCGCAAGGCCGCGCCACCTTCCAGGACAAGCGGACGATGACCCGCTTCGAATCCGAGCGCTGGGGCGTGGCGCCAGGCGCACTGCCCCGCACGTTCGAAACACCGTGGGGCCGCATCGGCATCGCCATCTGCTATGACGTGGAGTTCCCCACCCTCGTGCGCGCGCAGGTCGAGCAGGGCGCCTGGCTCATCCTGGCACCGAGCTGCACGGACTCCCTGCACGGCTTCAACCGCGTGCGCCTCTCCGCCCGCGCCCGCGCGCTCGAGAACCAATGCTTCGTCGCGGTGGCTCCAACCGTCGGCCTGGCACCCGCGCTGGCGACGCTGGACGAGAACCACGGCTACGCCGCCATCTTCGGCCCCGTGGACCGCGGCTTCCCGGAAGACGGCATCATCGCCCGCGGCACGATGGACCAGCCGGCCTGGGTGTTCGCCGACCTCGATCCCGCCCGCCTGGACGCCGTCCGCGCAGACGGCGCGGTGCGCAATTTCCGCGACTGGCCCTCATCCTTCAAAAGCGAGCCCGCATGACCCCCGACGCCCTGATCCACGCCTACTACGCCGCCTTCAACGCCGGCGACTTCACGGCCATGATGGCCCTGCTGACCGACGACGTGATCCACGACATCAACCAGGGCGCGCGTGAGACCGGCCGCCAGGCGTTCACCGCTTTCATGGACCGCATGAACGGCAGCTACCGCGAGCGCCTCGAGAATATCGTGGTGATGACCGACCCTTCCGGCACGCGGGCTGCAGCGGAGTTCACCGTGTACGGAACATATCTGGCCGCCGACGCAGGACTTCCGGCGGCACACGGGCAAACCTACGTGCTCCCGGCCGGCGCTTTCTTCGTCATACGTGACGGCCTGATCGCGCGGGTGACCAATTTCTACAATCTGGAAGACTGGCTGAAGCAGGTTTCGTGACGGTGCCGCGGTAAAGCGCGGAAGCTGCTCGTCCGCCTTGCGGAGCAGTCGGTGTTGACGGCGGCTCTCGGCAGGAAGCAAGCAGTCCTTTTTTGAAAAAAAGGACCAAAAAACTTTTGTCCCCCGCATTTGCGGCAGTCGGTTATTCCGGGACGAACACGCGCGCTGATGATGCGGGAGAAGCAAAAGTTTTTTGCTTCTTTTTTTCAAAAAAGAAGGCCTTGCTTGCTTTCGTAATAACTCACACGAGGCGTCACCAAAGCTTCTCCTCCGCGCGCTTCTTGAGCTGGGCGTTCACCAGATCGAAACTCGGCACCAGCCGGCGCAAATCGAAAAACCACAATGCCACCCCATGCGCCGCCTCGCCCTGAGTCAGCCGCGTGCCGCCAGCCTCAGCCGCGAGACGAAAATAATGCACGGCATCGAACACGCCCGGCCGCCAGACATGTCCGCGCCAGCGCACCTCCTCGCCGGGACGCGCCACCAGCACCACGGGATGAAACACCATCGTGTCGCTTCCCTGCCCTTCCTGAACCTCGATAACCTGGCCGGGTGCGAGCCGGCCCAGCAGCCGGATATCCGGCTGCCACGCCGGGTATTTCGACGCCTCGGTCAGCGCCGCCCACACGCGCGCGGGAGAGGCCCCGATTTTGATCTGGGTGACGATGTCACCTCGCGGCGCAAGCACGAAGGCTACGCCCACCGCGAGCATGATGCACAACAGGCACGCGGCCGCTATCTGCTTGCCGCGCGTCAGCGTGCTGCCCCGCACAAGCGGCTGAGCCTGAGCGAAGAAGATGCAGACACGCGGTCAGGCGATGCCGACCGGGCCAAGGTGGGCATGCGATGCTCCCGGCTATCGTTTCGTTGCTGCAGTAGAAAGCAAACACGTCTTCCTTGGAAGAAAGAAGCAAAAAACTTTCCGCCGCCGCCGCCGGGTGGCGGCATCGCGCGCGTTGGACGCCCTACCCACGCCATGCGAGCACACGGGTAACATCAACAAGGGCTTCCGCACATGGCACAGACCCAAGGCTCCGCCGACATTGCAACCTGGACCGGCTTCCTGATCATGGCCTTTGCCGTGGTCGGCCTGGTCGGCGCCTTTTCCACCTACGCCGCCCAGCTTCCCTTCGACCGCGCCTACGCCCGCAGCCAGACGCTGGACCGGGTCCTGGCCACACGTGCCGCGTCCCCCGTGACCGATGCCCCGCTTTCTTCGGCGGCAGCCCCGCAGCTCGAAGCCTTCCGGCCCCTCCTGGGCGACAGCGCAGACCGCGTGCTGACCGGTCCGGGCACCCTGGAAGCGCGTGTGGCGGCCGAACGAAGCCGCATGATCGCCGACCTGCATGCCGAGAGTGCGGATTACGGCCTGCGCCTGCGCGTGGTGATCGCGGCCTTTACCGCAGCGGCGGCGCTGTTCGGGGCCATGGTCCTGAGCATCGTGAAGCGGAAGTAATGCGGCCACCGAGCCCTGGCGGCGGCCAACCCGGGCCTTGCCCAGGGTGAACACCACGTCCCGCGCAAAATTCGACACTTCTTCTTGCCTGAACCTTCCGTCGCCGATACGCATAGCGCGATGGACGCAGATGAACCCCCTGTAATGGATGCGGAACTTGCGGAGGCGATCCCGCGCCTGTCGCGGGCCAGCGTCCTGGTCATCGGCGACGCCATGCTGGACCGCTACGTCTACGGCAGCGTCGCCCGAATCAGCCCCGAGGCGCCGGTACCCGTCCTGGAGGTGTATCGCGAGCTGGCCTTGCCAGGCGGCGCCGGCAACCTGGTACGCAACCTCACAGCGCTCGGCGCCGCCGTCGCCTTCGTCTCCGTGGTGGGCGATGACCAGTCCGGCTCGGACCTTACCGGGCTGATCGGCGGCCAGCCGAACGTGGAGCCCTGGCTGCTCGTCCAGGGCGGACGCTGCACCACGGTCAAGACACGCTTCATCGCCGGCGGCCAGCAATTGCTGCGCACGGACCAGGAAGTCACCGGCGCCATCCACCCCAAACTCGCCGAACGCATGCTGCGCATCGCCGGCGACGCGCTGGCCGCCACCTCCGTCACCGTGCTGTCCGATTATCGCAAGGGCCTGCTGGGGGGCGACGTGCCGGCCCGCATCATCGAG